>DASZYF010000117.1:0-48373 GCA_035545535.1 Mycobacteriales bacterium
TGCTCGCCGGCACCGGCGCCGGGGACTTCGACCCCGAGTGGTCAGCCGACGGGTCGAAGATCGCCTACTCCCACCTCGGTGCGCAGATCGGGTCGACCGAGAGCTATCCGTTCGACGAGTACGTGAGCAACGCGGACGGCAGCGGCTCGGCCACGAAGGTCACGACCGTCGCTGGCGTCAAGCAGTTCGACGCCTCGTTCCACTGGGCCAAGGACGGGCAGAGCCTGCTCGGCGCCGCGAGCTTCGGAGGGCGCCCGGGGCTCTGGCGGCTTCCCGTGGACACCGACGCGGGAGTGGAGCCCGAGCTCGTCGACGACGGCGCGACCGGCGGCACCCCGCAGTGGGCCAGCGCGATGATCCCCGGCTCCTACGTGGCGTCCTCGTTCCCCCTGACCCTCGCGGGGGGCACACCCGCACAGGCGTTCCACGTCTCGGCGGCGAACGAGCAGACGAGCCACAACAGCCTGGACGAGATCGGGATCACGATCAGCAACACGACGGACCTCACCGCCGCGCAGGTGCACCTGACCTACGACTCCGGCGACGGCCCGCAGGCGGTGAGCCTCTCGGACGGCGCCGGCGGCACCATCACGGGGACGATCGAGCTGCCCGGCGGGATCCCGGCGGAAGCGGTGCGCACGACCCCGATGACGGTGTCGCTGGACGCCGGCGCATCCGCGCAAAGCCTCCACGTCGAGCTCATGCGCCTCGGTGACTCGGACCCGGAGAACCCGGTGAGCGAGCAGGGGTCGGAGATCGTGGCCGCGACGCCGACGACGACGGCGCTCGATGCTCCGGCGACCGCGCACTCCGGGGCGCCGGTGATGTTGACCGCGACGGTCGATCCGAGCGCAGCGACGGGCACGGTGACGTTCTACGACGGGGCGACGCCGATCGGTGCGCCCGTGACCGTGACGGGCGGGACCGCAGCGACGACCACCAGCACGCTCACGAACGGTCAGCACACGATCGAGGCCGTGTACTCCGGCGCGGTCGCGACCGACACGGACCCGGCGTACGCGTCGAGCACCAGCCCGACGAGGTCCATCACGATCGCCGGACTGCCGGGCGCGCCCGGTGTGACCGCGCAGCGCGGCAACGACTCGGCCGTCATCACGGTCACTGCTCCCGCGAGCGACGGCGGTGCGGCGATCGACCAGTACACGATCACGCTCACACCCGGACCGATCACCCGGACGCTCACCGCGCCAGGAACTACTACCGTCTCCGGTCTGACGAACGGCGTCACCTACGCGGTGTCGGCCACCGCGCACAACAGTGTCGGTGACGGACCGGCCGGCACGACGTCGGTCACGCCCGCCGCGGTGCCGGACGCACCGGTCGCCAGCTCGGTGACTGCGGGCAACGGCCGCATCACGCTCGCGTTCTCGACACCGGCGAGCAACGGTTCGCCCATCACGGGTTACACCGTCACCGCGACGCCGCTCGACGCCGCCAGCGGCAGCGCGAGGAAGGTGACCGGCACGGGCAGCCCCGTCACCGTCACCGGACTCACGAACGGCGCTGCCTACTCCCTCGTCGTGCACGCGACCAACGCCATCGGCGACGGGCCCGACTCCGCGCCGATCGTCGGTGTCGCCGGCATCGCGCAGGGCGTGAGCCTCCTGCTGTCCCACAACCCCGTGCCGGTCGGCCACCCGCTGCAGTTCTACGGCTACGTCGTCGACCACAGCGTGCCCTTGCCACACACCGCGGTCGTCCTGCAGCAGCGCCTGTCGAAGACGAAGACGAACAGCCTCGCAACCGTCACGACTGACGCGCAGGGTCGCTTCACCTACTCACTGCGCCTCGTGCACACCGGGGCGGTGCGGGCCCACGCACAGATCGAGGGCAAGACGAGCTACTCGAAGGAGCTGCTCGCGAAGATCGCGTTCGTGCTGCTGAAGGTGAAGGCCGTCATCAGCCACGGGCATGTCGTCATCACCGGCTTCATCACGCCGGGGAGCCCTTCACCGTTCGGCGAGGCGCCGGACCGGGTGGCGATCTACCGCTCGAACGCGAAGGGCGTGAAGCTCGCGTACATCGGTGACGCGAAGCTCACGAAGACGGCCAAGGGTGCGGCCAAGACAGGCTTCACGTACGACCACAAGGCGTCGGTGCTCGCGGGCTCGACCTATGTGTACGTGAACCCGCTCGGCACACGGGCGAACTGGAGCACGCACACCACGGTCAGGGTCACGTGACGGTGAAGGTGCGCTAGGTGCGCGCGGCGATCAAGAAGGCGAGCTGATCCCGACGGTCAATGACGCCGCTGGCGGCGGTAGGCGATCTGCTCGCCGCGGACCTGCTGGACCGCGGGGAAGAACCAGGGCGGCAGCTCGGCGCTCTCCTGGACGACCGCGAGCTCTTCCTTCGTCAAGGTCAGCGCCACCGCCTCGCACGCCTCGGCGTACTCACGCATCCGGTGGCCCCGGATCTCCTTGCGGTCACGGTGCGAGAGGTAGCTGCCGCGGCCGCCGGAGCCGGTGATGAGGCTCGTCCACCATGGCTGCGCCAGTCGTTCGATCTCCGGCCGGGCCGCCAACCAGACGAGGCGCTCGGGGCGCAGCCGTTCGCGTGGCGGCCAGTCCTTCGGCTTGCGGACCTTGCGCTTGTACGGCCCAAGACCGTCGCGGCGCGCGGCGGGCGGTCGGGGCGGCATCCCGAAGTCACTCACGCGAGCAACGGTAGATAGGGCGAGAGGTCGCTGCGAACGCCGCTCGCACGGATGATGCCGTCGTCGATCGCGGCATCCCACGAGATGCGCCCGGTCGCGAGCCGCAGCCAGTCGGTCGGGGAGATCTCGACCGTCGCCGGCGGCGTGCCCCGACGGTGCCTCTGCCCCTCGATGATCTGCACGGCGGCGAAGGGCGGCACGCGCAGCTCGACCGACCGGCCCGGGACGCGGGCGGCGATCAGCCTGGTCAGCGCGCGGCACGCGCGCTCGAGGTCGGGCCGCGCGGGTGCCTCGTCGGCGTCGAGCGCGCGCAGTGCGCGATCGAGCGCCGCCGCCTCGTCGGACGTCAGGCCGTCGGCTGCCACTGCTCGAGCGCGTTGCCGAACAGGCGCGGGAGGGTGCCCTCCCAGGCCGCCTCGAGCTCGGGCAGCGGGATCGTGAAGGCGCCATCCACCGCGAGCGCGTCGCCCCCGGTCACGCCGACCTTGGTGCAGCGCAGGCCCTTCGCCGCGCACAGCTCGGCGACCCGCTCGGCGTCGGCCGGGGCGACCGCGACGACCGCCCGCCCGGCACTCTCGCTGAAGAGCCAGACGAACGGGTCGAGGCCGCCCGGCAGCGTGACGGTCGCTCCGACTCCGCGACGCAGCGTGCACTCGACGAGCGCCTGCGCGAGCCCGCCGTCGGACAGGTCGTGCGCCGCCTGCAGGACCCCGGTGCGCGCGCCCTCGACGAGCACCTCGGCGAGCGCCTTCTCGGCAGCGAGGTCGACCTTCGGCGGCAGCCCACCGAGGTGCTTGTGCGTCACCCACGCCCACTCGGACCCGCCGAGCTCGTCGGCGGTCTGGCCGAGCAGCAGCACGTCGAGACCCTCGGCCGCGAAGCCGTGCGGCACCCGCCGCGTGACGTCGTCGACGATGCCGAGCACGCCGACGACCGGGGTCGGGTTGATCGGGTTGGCGCCGGTCGAGTTGTAGAACGAGACGTTGCCGCCGGTGACGGGCAGGCCCAGCTCACGGCAGGCGGCGACGATGCCGCGCACGGCCTCGGCGAACTGCCACATGACGGCGGGGTCCTCGGGCGAGCCGAAGTTGAGGCAGTCGGTGACCGCGTAGGGCTCGGCACCGACGGTGGCGACGTTGCGGTAGGCCTCGGCGACCGCGAGCTGCGCACCGGTGAACGGGTCGAGCCGGGCGAAGCGGCCGTTGCCGTCGGTCGACAGCGCGACGCCGCGGGTGCTCGTGTCCGACAACCGGATGACGCCCGCGTCCTCGGGCTGCGCGAGCACGGTGTTGCCGAGGACGTAGCGGTCGTACTGCTCGGTGACCCAGCGCCGGCTGCAGAGGTTGGGCGAGGCCGCCATCGCGAGGACGGTCGCGCGCAGCTCGTCACCGGATGCCGGCCGGGCCAGCCGGTCCGGGGTGTCCGCCTGCAGCGCGTCCTGCGCGACCGGTCGCTCCCAAGGGCGCTCGTAGACCGGCCCTTCGTCGGCCAGCGACGCGGGCGGCGCGTCCACGATGACGGCGCCGTGCCACTCGACGACCAGCCGGCCGTCGTCGGTGACCTCGGCGACGTCGGTGGCGAGCACGCCCCACTTCGCGCACACCGCGAGCGCCGCGTCGAGGTTCTCCGGCGTGACGATCGCGAGCATGCGCTCCTGCGACTCGCTGACCAGCACCTCCCACGGCTGCATCGACGGCTCGCGCAGCGGGACCCGGTCGAGCTGCACGCGCATGCCCGCACGCGCCGCGGCGGCGGTCTCGCTGATGGCGCACGTGAAGCCGGCGCCGCCGAGGTCCTGGATGCCCACGACGAGGCCCGCGTCGTAGAGCTCGAGGCAGCACTCGGTGACGATCTTCTCCTCGAAGGGGTCGCCGACCTGCACCGACGGCCGCTTCGCCGGACCACCGTCGTCCTCGAACGTGGCCGACGCGAGCACGCTCACGCCGCCGATGCCATCGCGTCCGGTCTTCGCGCCGAGCAGCACGACGCGGTTGCCCGCGCCGGTGGCCTGCGCGGTCTGCAGCCGGGCGACCGGCAGCACGCCGAGGCACAGGGCGTTGACGAGCGGGTTGCCGTCGTAGCTCGGGTCGAACACGACCTCACCGCCGACGTTGGGCAGGCCGATGCAGTTGCCGTAGCCGCCGACCCCGGCGACGACGCCGCGCACGACGCGGGCCACGTCGGTGGCCTGTTCGCCGAGCGGATCGCCGAAGCGCAGCGGGTCCATGACGGCGACCGGACGGGCGCCCATCGCGAGGATGTCGCGGATGATGCCGCCGACCCCGGTGGCCGCGCCCTGGTACGGCTCGACGTAGCTCGGGTGGTTGTGGCTCTCGACCTTGAACGTCACCGCGAGCCCGTCACCGACGTCGACGACGCCCGCGTTCGCGCCGATGCCCGCGAGGACCCGGTCACCGCCGGGGAGGTCGCCGAACTGGCGCAGGTGCACCTTGGAGCTCTTGTAGGAGCAGTGCTCGCTCCACATGACGCTGTACATCGCCAGCTCGGACTCGGTGGGACGGCGCCCGAGCACCTCACGGATGCGCGCGTACTCGTCGTCCTTCAGGCCGAGGTCGGCGTAGGGCTGGTCCAGCTCCGGGGACTGCGCGGCCAGATCGACGGTGTCGACGTCACTCACGGAGATGTCAGCTCACAGCTTCATGTCAGGTGGGGCGCTACTTGATGGTGATGGGTCGGTTCGCGATGACGATGACCTTCTGGCCCTTGCGGTGCAGCGTGATGTACAGCTGCGCGTGCACCACGTGGTTCTTGCCGGTGCCGTAGGTCACGCGGGCCTTCTGCGGCAGCTTGAACCCGAAGACGCCGCTGCGCTTCGGCAGGAACGTCGTCGTGCCGTGCGCGATGCGCCGGTTGCTGCCACCGACCTTCTTGAGGATGGCGACGTCGAACGGGCACTTGCCGGTGCTGCCGCACGCGAGGTCGAGCAGGAGCCGGCCCTGGCCCGGTGTGCCGATGCCGGTGAGCGCACCCGCCGCGACCTTGCCGACGAGGATCGTCACCGTCGCGACGTTCGAGCTGTGCGTGTTCTGCAACGTGTACGTGAACGTGTCGTACCCGGTGAAGGCCTCGGCCGGCTTGTAGGTGAACGAGCCGTCGCTGTTCAGCACCACCGCGCCGTGCAGCGGCTTGCGCGCGAGCTGAGGCGCCACGCCGTAGGTCGTGTCGTTCTTGAGCACGCCCGGAGCGGGCACGTCGAGCGTGGTGCCCTGCTTGACCGAGTACTCGTCGTCGTTGAGGGCGAACCCGGGCTCGTAGTACGCGAGCTGCACGCGGCCACCCATGCGGGTGCAGTCCGAGCCGCTCTGCGTGCAGTTGCTGCCCTTGTACGGTCCGACGTCGGAGCCCGCGTGGCCGCCGCTGCCGAGCGTGCCGCCCGCGCCACCCGGCGCGCCGCCGCCACCGCCGCCGCTGCCGGCCGGGATCGCGCCGTCGTCGCCCGCACCGCCGTCGTTGCCCGCCGCCGGGCTGCCCGACGCCTGGTAGTCGGTCGTCGCGCCACCGCCACCACCGCCGGCCGCGACTGCGATCGGGGTCGCGCCGTTCACCGCGAGGCTGGACGCGCCGCCACCGCCGCCGCCGATGCTGGAGCCGCTGCTGCTGCCGTCGCCACCCTTGCCGTAGCCCGCGCCGCCGACACCGGCGTTGGGGTCGCTGCACGCGGTCTGGCAGCCGTTGTTGCCGGGAGCGCCGACGATGATGTTGAGCGTCGAGCCCGGGGTGGAGGCGAAGTCGATCTCGACGATGTCACCGGGACCGCCGACCGTCGTCGTGGCGCCGGAACCGCCGTTGCCCCCGTAGGAGCCCTCGACGTCGGCGACGATGCGGGTGACGCCCGCGGGCACGACGTAGCTGTACGTCCCGGGGTCGTCGTAGATGGGCCCTTCGACGAGCGTGGGCGACGTGGCCAGCGGCCGGGCGGAGGCCGGCGCGGCGAACGCGAGAGACCCGGCGGCGCAGGCGACGGCGAGCGGCGCGGCGATCGAGAGCAGGGGTCGCTTCATCTGCATGCCTCCCGGCCTCCGGCCTTCACACCAGCACTGCGTTCAGGACGGACGTGAAGAACGGCAGGCCGTCGGTGCCCGAGCCGGTGAGCTCCTCGACCGCGTGCTCGGGGTGGGGCATCAGCCCCACGACCCGGCCGCGCTCGTCGGTGATCCCGGCGATGTCGCGCAGGCTGCCGTTGGGGTTGGCGCCGAGGTAGCGGGCCACAACCCGTCCATCGCCCTCGAGGCGGTCGAGCGTTTCGCCGTCCGCGACGAAGCACCCCTCGCCGTTCTTCACCGGCACGACGATCTCGTCGCCGCCGGAGTAGCCCGAGGTCCACACGGTCGTCGCGTTCTCGATGCGCAGCCGCTGGTCGCGGTTGCGGAAGCGCAGGTGCTGGTTGCGGGTGAGCGCACCCGGGAGCAGCCCGGCCTCGCACAGCACCTGGAAGCCGTTGCAGATGCCGAGGACCGGCAGGCCCCCGCGTGCGGCGTCGATGACCTCCCGCATGACCGGCGAGAACCGGGCGATCGCCCCGCAGCGCAAGTAGTCGCCGTAGGAGAAGCCGCCGGGCAGGATCACCGCGTCGACGTCGCGCAGCGTGTGGTCCGCGTGCCAGAGAGCCACCGGTTCGCCGCCCGCGATCCGCACCGCCCGCTGGGCGTCGGTGTCGTCGAGGCTGCCGGGGAAGGTCACCACCCCCACCCGTGCCGTCACGCGCCCATCGTAGGGCGCTCCGATCAGGCAGTGGCGGCGGCGACGCGGAGGGTGAAGTCCTCGATCACCGGGTTCGCGAGCAGCGTCTCGGCCAGGGCACGCACGCGTTCCAGGGCGGCCTCGTCGATCTCGCCGTCGAGCGTCAGCTCGATGTGCTTGCCGATCCGGATGCCGCTGATGGACGCGTCACCCATCTGCTGGACCGCTCCGAGGACGGCCTGGCCCTGGGGGTCGAGGATCTCCGGCTTGAGCATCACGTCGACCACGACCGTCGCCATGCGCTCCAACCTACTGGGCGGACGAGAGCCCGCGAGCGGGCCCGATCAGAGCAGGGCCACCACGAGCAGCGCTTGGGCGACGTGGTAGGTGACGGCCACCGCCGTGTCCATCCACGGCTTGCGCTCGACGAACTGCCGCAGGCCGATCAGCGCATCGCTGGTGCCGAACAGCAGCACGCCCGCGACCGCCCACCCCTGCTGCGTGCCGAGCCCGAGGACGATCACCGCGCACAGCACGAGGACGTAGGCCGCGACGGGCGCGGCCATCGCGATGCCCTCCTTGCGCTTCGCGCCGCGGATGACGACCCGGCCGACGGTCGCGAGCACGACGAGCACCACCGCGACACCGACCACTGCGCCCGGACCGTCGACCTGCACCTGCGCCAGGCCCGCGAGGTACGCGCCGTGCCCGAACAGGAACGCGCCGAGGCCGCCGAGGAAGCGCTTCTCGTCGTCCGGCTCGAGCAGCAGCACGTCGCCGACGAGCCCGAGCACGAGCGCGATGACGAACGCCGCCCGCTCGGTGCTGTCCTGCGGGTTCAGCGCGGCCGCGGCTCCGATGAGCAGCACCATCACGAGCGGCTTGGCGATCCGCTCGACCTTCGTGAGGTCGCGCGCCACCGCCACCCAGTCGACGGCGCCCGTGACCGCGGCGGCCGCGAGCAGCACCGCCGTGGTGCCGTTCACGGGACCGTCAGGTCAGGCGTTGCGGAGGTAGTCGTCGAAGCTCGACTGCGTGAGGCGCTCGTAGGCCTCGACGTAGCGCGCCCGGGTCTGGGCGACGACGTCCTCCGGCAGCTCGGCGGCCTTGCCCTTGTTGCCGGTCTCGATCAGCCAGTCGCGCACGTACTGCTTGTCGTAAGAGGGCTGCGCCTTGCCGGGCTCCCACGTGTCGGCCGGCCAGAACCGCGACGAGTCCGGGGTGAGGACCTCGTCGCCGAGGCGCAGCACGCCTGCCTGGTCATGACCGAACTCGACCTTGGTGTCGGCCAGGATGATCCCCTGCTTCTCGGCCAGCGCGGCCGCGGTCGAGTAGATCTCCAGCGTCAGCCGCTCGAGCTCCGCCGCGAGCTCCGGGCCGACGCGCTCGGCGGCCTCGGCGCGCGTGATGTTCTCGTCGTGCTCGCCGACCGGCGCCTTCGTCGACGGCGTGTAGATCACGTCCGGCAGCCGCGAGCCGTCGAGCAGGCCCGGCGGGAGCGCGTGGCCGCTGACCGCGCCGGTCTTCTCGTAGTCCTTGAGGCCGGATCCGGTGAGGTAGCCGCGCACGACGCACTCGACCATGACCATGTCGAGCCGCTTCACGAGCATCGAGCGGCCGCGGAGCTGGTCGGCGTAGGGCTGGAGCGACGCGGGGTAGTCGGCGACCTTCGTCGTGACGATGTGGTTGGGGACGATGTCGGCGAGCTGGTCGAACCACCACAGCGAGATGCCGGTGAGCACCGCGCCCTTGTCGGGGATCTCGGTGGGCAGGATCACGTCGAACGCGCTGATGCGGTCGGACGCGACCATCAGGAGCGAGTCGGCGTCTCCGGGGACCTCGAAGATCTCCCGGACCTTGCCCGACGCGACGTGGGTGAGGCCGGCGAAGTCGTAGTCAGCGAGCGGCATGCCCGCGATCCTCGCAGGTGCCCCGCACCCCCGGCCACCCGGCGCGACGATCGGCGGTCAGGAGCACACGGGGACGAAGAGCCAGTACACGCAGTGCGTCGGCGAGGGTGCGGGCACCGGTGTGGGCGCCGCGGTCGGAGGGACCACCGGGACGATCGGGTCCGGGGCGGGAGCCGGCGGGTAGGCATAGGACGGCGGCGGCGCGGTGGTGCCCGAACCGGTCACGGTGATGGCGCCCGCACCGGGGTCGCTCGTGGTCGGCCGGCCGAGCAGCGGCCGGTGCCGCGGGATCAGGCGCACGAGCTTCTTCAGCTGGGTCCTGGTCGGCGGCGGCGCGAGGTCGCTGTGGAACTGACCGGTCTGCCAGAGCGAGAAGACCTCGACGAAGTCGCCCTCGCCGGTGTCCCACACCGGGCAGCCGTCGCACGCGTACCAGGGCGTCGAGCTCCCGAGCCCGCGGGCCTTGAGCCAGCCCTTGCGCTCGTTCTTCGAGCCCCACTCGTCGTCGATCGCGTGACCCACCTCGTGCGCGATGACGTGTCGCAGCAACGCGTCGCTCTCCTGCCCGCAGGGCTGCACGTAGACCTCGGTGCGGCGGATCGTGCCGGTCCATGTCAGCGCCATCAGGCCGTCGGCGCGCGGTGACCTCGCGACGTAGCGGTAGTGCAGCGCCCGCCACGGGAAGTGCAGCGAGGCAAGCGCCCGGTTGACGCGGGCCTGCGGGGTGCCGCAGTCGCCGACGGGGGCGGCCTTGGCGACGCCGGCCCCGGCCACGAGGACGGCCGCGAGCATCAGCAGGAACGCCCCTGCCAGTGCGCGCCCCCGGCCGACGAGACCGCGGCCCCCCTGGTCCATGGGCAACACAGTCGGGTTCGCGATGGTCGGACAGGAGCCGAATCGGGCAGAACCGCACAGAGGCACCCCCAAGACGGTCCGAAAGGGCCACCACGATCGGCCTAGTCACGCTCCTACCGGTCTCCCACCGATCTCACCGGTCGCCCTAGCCTCGCCCGATGCGGATCAGCGGCGCCCGGGTCCTGCTCACCGGCGCGACCGGCGGCCTGGGCGGCGAGCTCGCCCGGCAGCTGGCGCGCGCGGGCGGGACGCTCGTGCTCACCGGCCGTCGCCTCGACGTGCTCGAGC
Organism: Mycobacteriales bacterium; assembly: GCA_035545535.1. Taxonomy (GTDB): domain Bacteria; phylum Actinomycetota; class Actinomycetes; order Mycobacteriales; family CAJCIY01; genus DASZYF01. The sequence continues at coordinate 10,432 of DASZYF010000117.1, forward strand.
CGCTCGCGGCCGAGGTTGGTGCCGAGGTCGTCACGGCCGACCTCGCGGACACCGCCGACGTGGAGCGCCTCGCCATCGCGGCGGGCGACGTCGACATCCTCGTGAGCAACGCCGCGTTGCCCGCATCGGGCAAGGCGCTCGACTTCCGGCCCGACGACATCACGCAGGCGGTCGCCGTCAACCTGCACGCGCCGATGCTGCTGACCGCGCTGCTCGGGCCCGCGATGGTGGCGCGGCGGCGGGGCCACCTGCTCTTCGTGTCGTCGCTCGCCGGCCTCACATCGACGTCCGGCAGCGCCGTCTACTCGGCGACCAAGTTCGGCCTGCGGGGCTTCGGTCAGGGGCTGCGCCAGGACCTGCACGGCACCGGGGTCGGCGTCAGCGTCGTGTTCCCGGGGTTCATCAGTGAGGTCGGCATGTTCGCCGACACCGGCGGCGCACTCCCCAAGGGCATGCGCGCGAGCACCCCGGCCAAGGTTGCATCGGTGGTGCTGCGCGCGATCACGAAGGACAAGGGCGAGGTGCTCGCGACCCCGCCGGAGATGCGCCTGGCGACGGCGCTCGCACAGGCGTCACCGGAGACCTCGGCCCGGATCAGCCGACTGCTGAACGTCGGCAGTGTGAACGATGCGGTGAACGACTAGGCCAGCGCGGCGAGACGGTCGAAGACCGGACCGAGCCGCGCGACGAAGCGCTCGGGCCGGCATGCCTCGTCGAGGCGGGCCTCGTCCAGCTCGAGGCTCGCGTCCTTCGCCTCTTCGCGCAGCGTCTCCCGGAACGGCACACCGGTCTCCCAGGTGCGCATCGCCGCGCGCTGCGTGATCGCGTAAGAGTCCTCGCGCGACAGGCCCATCTCGACGAGCTCGAGCAGCACCACGCTCGTGAACGGCAGGCCGCCGGTCGCGTCGAGGTTACTGCGCATGCGGTCGCGGTTGACGATGAGACCCTTCGCGAGGCGCAGAGTGATCGCGATCAGGTAGTCGAGACCGATGGCCGCGTCGGGCAGCGAGATGCGCTCCACGGAGGAGTGCGAGATGTCGCGCTCGTGCCAGAGCGGGATGCCCTCCATCACCGGGACGATCTGCGCGCGGATGATCCGCGCGAGCCCGCAGATGCGCTCGGAGATGATCGGGTTCTTCTTGTGCGGCATGGCCGACGAGCCCTTCTGGCCCGTACCGAACGGCTCCTGCAGCTCACGTACCTCGGTGCGCTGGCCGTGCCGCACCTCGAGGGCGAACGCCTCGCAGACGGTGGCGATGGTGGCGAGGCACGCCGTCCAGTGCGCGATGCCGTCGCGAAGCACGACCTGCGTGGCGACGGGCGCCGGGGCGAGGCCGAGCTTGTCCGCGACGTAGGCCTCGACGTCGGGCTCGATGTTCGAGTACGTCCCGACCGCACCACTGATCTTCGCGACGGCGACGTCCGCCCGCGCGGCGCGGAGGCGGTCCCGCGAGCGCGCGAGCCCGAAGGCGAAGTCGGCCATGCGGTGGCCGAACGTGTCGGGCTCGGCGTGGATGCCGTGCGTGCGCCCGATGCGGATCGCGTCCTTATGCGCGAGGCCGAGGTCACGGAAGGCCGCCACGAGCTCGTCGCACGCGGCGAGCAGCAGGTCGGTCGACTCGACCAGCTGCAGCGCGATCGCGGTGTCGAGCAGGTCGCTGCTCGTCATCCCGAAGTGCACGTAGGCAGCGGCCTCGCGCGGCGTGGTGTTGTCCGCCCACGCGGACAGGAAGGCGATCACGTCGTGCTGGGTGACCTGCTCGATGGCGTCGACCGCCTCGGGCGTCGGGGCGGGCGCGTTGCGCACCGGCTCGACGCAGTCCGCGGGCACCCGGCCTGCGGCGGCGTGCGCCTCCAGGACCAGCGTCTCGACCCGGCACCACAGCTCGTACTTGTGCGCCTCGCTCCAGACGCGCCCCATCGCCTCGCGGGTGTACCGGCCGATCACGGCGCCAGGCTAGGCCACGCGCGCGACGGCGAACTGCGAGTTGCCCGCGTCGGCCATCCGGGCGATCGGGTAGATCACCCGGTGGACGGCGTCGTGCGCGACCCGCAGCGCCTTCGCCTTGCGCCCGTCGCCGATGCGATCGGCCGACAGCGCGGTGTTCTCGTAGAACGTGTACGGCGTCGCGAAGGTCCTCTGCGCCTCCACCGCGAAGCCCGCGCCCTCGAGGAGCCGGCGGGCCGTCTTGGTGGAGAAGTCGTAGAAGTGCACCGGCAGCTCGGGGTACTCCCACACGCCGGTCGTCCGCGCGAACAGCCGGTAGGTCACGCGCGGGAAGAGGCCACCGACGTTCGGGAACGTCACCGCGAGCCGCCCGTGCGGGGCAAGCAGGCCGCGCGCGATGGCGAGCTCGGAACGCGGGTCGGGCAGGTGCTCGAGCACGTCCCAGAACGAGATGAGGTCGAACCGTTCGTCGCCGAGGGTCGGCGCGACCTCGGCGAGCGTGCCGGTGCGGATGTCCAACCCGCGCGCGCGGGCGGCGGCCGCCGTCGACTGCCCGACCTCGACGCCGGTGATCTTCAGCCCGTGCTGGGCGCCGACCTCGACCCACGCTCCGGACGACGCACCCACGTCGAGCGCGCGGACGCCCTCACGCAGCACGCCGGTGTCGCGCAGCAGCCCGACCTTCTCGCGCGCGTTCTCGAGCGTGATCTCGCGCAGGTCACCCATCAATGCATCGGAGAACGATGCATCGTGGTAGTACGCGGCGGCCATCTGCTCCGCGTCGGGCTGCGGCTCGAGGAAGACGAGCGAGCACGACGGGCACCGCACGAGCGTGTAGCGATCGCGCGTGTAGAGCACCGGGAACGACGACGCCGGAGTGGCGCCGCACACGATGCACTCGCGCGGCGACACCGCTACTTCTTCAGCCCGTCGCGGGCGGCCTGCTCGAGCTCGGTCTTGTAGTCGCGCAGCTCCTTCGCGAGCCGGTCGTCGGACAGCGCGAGCATCTGCACGGCGAGCAGTGCGGCGTTCGCCGAGTTGCCGAGCCCGACGCAGGCGACCGGGACGTTCGGTGGCATCTGCGCGATCGAGAGCAGGGAGTCGAGCCCGTCCATCGCGCCGCCCTTCAGCGGCACGCCGACGACGGGCAGCGGCGTGTGGGCCGCGACGACGCCGGGCAGCGCGGCCGACAGGCCGGCTCCGGCGATGACGACCTTGAGGCCGTCGGCCTCGAGCTCGCCGAGCCACTGGACGAGGACGCGCGGCGCGCGGTGCGCGCTGATCGCGGCCTCGGTGTAGGTGACCCCGAAGCGGTCGAGGACCGGCTTCGCCTTGCCCATCACCTCTGCGTCGTTGGGCGAGCCGTAGACGATCGCGACCTGTGCGCCACTCATGCGCCCGTTCCTCCTGATGTGATCACTGCTCAGCTGATGGGTGAGGTCTGGCTGATGGCCGAGAGGCCGATGTCCGTGCGGTGGTGCGAGCCGGCGAGCCGGATGCGCCCGACGGCCTCGTACGCCGATCCTCTCGCGGCCGCGACGTCGGGCCCGACTGCGGTGATCGACAGCACTCGCCCGCCGGCGCTCACGACGTGCGCGCCGTCCCGCTTGGTGCCCGCGTGCAGCACCGTCACACCGGGGACCCGCGCCGCCTCGTCGAGGCCTTCGATCACGTCGCCGGTGCGCGGTGCGTCGGGGTAGCCCGCCGCGGCGACGACGACGGTGATCGCCGCCCCCGCCCGCCAGGTCGGCGTCTGCGTGCCGCGGAGCAGGCCGGTCACCGGCGAGTCGAGCAGGGCCAGCACGGCCTGCGTCTCGGGGTCGCCGAAGCGGACGTTGAACTCGACGACCTGCGGTCCGCGCGCGGTGAGCGCCAGGCCCGTGTAGAGCAGCCCGCTGAACGGTGTCCCCCGCGCCGCCATGGCCGCGACGGTCGGGCGGACCACCCGCGCGACGACGTCGTCAGAGAGGCCCGGCGGCGCCCAGCCGAGCGGCGCGTACGCACCCATGCCGCCCGTGTTCGGGCCGGTGTCGCCGTCGCCGACCCGCTTGTGGTCCTGCGCCAGCGGCAAGGGGTGGATGCCCCCCCGCTCGTCGACCACGCAGAACAGGCTCGCCTCGGGCCCGTCGAGGTAGTCCTCGAGGACGACGTCGCCGGCGCACGCGCGTACGTGGGCCTCCGCGGTGGCCCGGTCGTCGGTGACGACGACGCCCTTGCCGGCCGCGAGGCCGTCGGCCTTGACCACGTAGGGGGCGGTGAAGCCCTCGAGCCCGGCGAGCGCCGCGTCGACCTCGGTGAACGCGGCACTGCGCGCCGTGGGGACGCCCGCCTCGGCCATGACCTGCTTCGCGAACGCCTTGCTGCCCTCGAGCCGCGCCGCCGCCGCCGACGGGCCGAACACCTCGAGGCCGCGCGCCCGCAGCGCGTCGGCCGCCCCGGCGACCAGCGGGACCTCGGGGCCGACGACGACGTAGTCGGCGCCGACGTCGGCGGCGAGCGCGGCGACCGCATCGGGGTCGGAGACGTCGAGCGCGCGCGGCTCGGCGAGCGCGACGGTGCCGGCGTTGCCCGGCGCGCAGACGATGCTGCTGACCGCAGGGTCGCGCGCGAGGGCGGCGCACAGCGCGTGCTCACGGCCGCCGGAGCCGATGACGAGCACGCGCACGGGCCAGGACGTTAGCGGGCCGCTCGGGCGTGACGGTTCACGCGGGCGTGCGTCATGCTCGGAGCGTGCTCTTCGGCGACAGCGGCGACGGCTTCGTCGCCGGGGCGGACGGCACGCCCCGCTGGGGGCGCCACGGCGCCGCCGGGGTGCTGCTCGTGCACGACGGTCATGTCTTCCTCGCCGAGCGGGCGCGCATGACCCACAACGGCGGGACGTGGGCCTTGCCGGGCGGGGCGCTGCACCGGGACGAGACGCCCGAGGAGGGCGCGCTCCGTGAGCTCGTCGAGGAGCTCGGTTCGCTGCCCGAGCACCGGGTCATCACCAGCTATGCAGCGGTCGACGGCACCTGGACCTACACCACGGTGATCGCCGAGGTGGACTCCCGCTGGGAGCCGACGCGGCTGTCCTGGGAGACGGCCGCGACCCGCTGGGTGCCGGTCGAGGAGGTCGAGACGATGGCGCTGCACCCCGGCTTCCGCAGCGCCTGGCCCGTCCTCCGGGAGCTCCTCGCGGGCTGAGGCCCGCCCGCGCGCCGCCCCGGGCTGCCTCACGCCTGCGCCGATCCGGGCAGATCCGGACAGATGTGGGCGGAACCGCCCGATCTGCCCCATCCTCTGAGGCGTGCCGACCCCCGCGGCCGCTCCTCTGCGCCGGCTCCTGCCTCTCGACGGGCTGCGCGGGATCGCGGCCACGAGCGTCCTGCTGTTCCACATGCAGGTGCCCGCGCTGCTCGGCGGTGCGCTCGGCGTCGACCTGTTCTTCGTCCTCTCCGGGTTCCTCATCACCACGCTGCTGCTCACCGAGGTCGATCGGCGCGGCCGGCTGGACCTCGCCCGCTTCTGGGCGCGGCGCGCCGTGCGCCTGTGGCCGCCGCTGTTCGCCGTCGTCCTGCTCTGCGTGCCGTTCGCGCGGACGATGAGCTCGGGGAACAGCCTCCGGTCGTTCGCGCACGAGGCGTTCGAGGCGACGACGTGGTCGATGAACATCGCCACCGCGCTGCACCCCGCCACGCGCCGACCCTTGGGCTTCAGCTGGACGCTGGCGATGGAGGAGCAGTTCTACCTGGTCTGGCCGCTGGTGCTGCTGGCCGCGGCGGCCGTCGGCGTCGGCCGTCGCCGGCTCGCGGGGATCGCCGTCGCGGGCGGGCTCGCGAGCTGGGCGGTGCTGCTGCTCGACTGGCACTCGACCTCCTTCGAGGCGGCCGTGTACACGCGCCCGGACGCGCGGGCGCTCCCGGTGCTGCTGGGTTGCGCGCTGGCACTCGTGCTGGCGGCCGACGGCGCGGAGGGCACCGGACGCCTCTCACCGATGCGCGCGCTCCTCGGGCATCCGGTCACGGCAACGGTCGCGCTCGCCGCGGTGGGCGCCGCCTTCCTGGTGCCCGGGATGCTCCACCTGTCGAACCGCGTGACCACCACCGCGGGGTCGCTCGTCATGAGCGCCGGCACGACGGTGCTCGTGGGGGCGATCGTCGCGCGTCCCCGAGGAGGGGCCGTCGCGGTCCTGCGGTCGCGCCCCCTCGTCGCCCTCGGCGCCATCAGCTACTCGCTCTACCTGGTGCAGAAGCCCGCGCTGGCGATCGCCTTCACGCACGACGGCGGACACCTGCCGCGGCACGGCATCGCCCTGCGGGCCACCGAGGTCGCGATCGTGCTGTCCGCGGCGGTCGCGCTGTGGGCGCTCGTCGAGCGCCCCGCTCGGCTGCTGTCACGACGCATCGTGCCCCGGCCGGTCGAGCGGGACGCCGGTGCGGCACGGGTGCGACGGCTCCATCCGCGTCGCGGGCTCGCGGCCCTGGGGGCGGCGCTCGGTGCCGTGCCCGTTCTGTTCGTCGCCACCGGCGCCGCCGCCGCGCTGCGATGGACCCGCCACGAGCCGACGCCCGGTGCACCCGTCAGCCAAGCGGCGCCGCAGTCGCCCGCGGCGAGCCCCGCAGCGACACTCGTTCCGACGCCAGCGCACGATCGATCGCCGGACCGTGGCCCGGCGAAGGACGTCCCGGGGACGGCCGGGAGCTCGCACCCTTCCGGGGCGACCATCCCGGTCGTCGGCGGGTCGACATCGCCATCACACCCCGTCGCCACACCGACCATCGCGGTGCCGACCGCGTCCCCACCCGTGACGGTGCCTCCTGTGACCATGCCTCCTGCCACCGTGCCGACGGTGTCCCTGACGACGGTCCCGGTGCCGACCGTGCCGCCGTCGCCGCCGGTCTCCGTCCGCGGCACGACCGGGCCTACGCTGCCGCCGCGCCCGTAGCGGTGCCGGAGGGGCGGCGCCGCCCGATCAGACAGGATGCGGCCGTGCCTCGTCGCGTCGTCGGCACCGGTGGTGGCGCCGGCGGTGCGCGCGGCGGTCAGGCCTTGATCGTCACCCGCACGGTGCCGACGAGCTGGATGAGGTCGCTGCACGCCTGACCGGGGACGCACGACGGCCGGCGGGTGACCTCGATGGTCGCCGTCCCGACGCCGATCGCCTTGTACACACCGCCGCCCTCGTCGGACAGCTCGTGCGTCCCGAGCTCGGACACGTCGGCGCCGCCGGGCACGGCGAGGTGGAAGCGGTCACCGACGTGCACCGTCAGGCGCTGCTCGGCGCCGTTGCCCGTGAGCGGCACGTCGCTCGCCGGCGCGAGGGCGGCCCCGCCCCCGCCGGTCGCCTTCGAGCTGCCACAGCCGGCGGCCGCCGTGACGGCGGCGGCCGCGACGGCTAGGGCAAGAAGACGTCGGGCGCAGTCGGGTCGCTGTCGATGAGCAGCTGCCGGCACCGGTCCGCCTCCTCGTCCTCGCCGATCGCGGCGGCGGCCCGGTGCAGCGCCGCGACGGCGCGCAGCCAGCCGCGGTTGCCCTCGTGCGCCGCCGGCACGGGCCCGAAGCCCTTCCACCCGTGGCGGCGCAGCTGGTCCAGGCCGCGGTGGTAGCCGGTGCGGGCGAACGCATACGCGGGCACGTACTCGTCGCGCGCCAGCGCCTGCTCGGCGAGGTCGGCCCACGCCACCGGCGCGGCCGGGTGCGCCGCCGCGATGGTGGCGGGGTCGTCGCCGGCCGCCCGGCGACGCTCCACCTCGTGGTCGAGCGGCAGCAGGGTGGGTGGCGGTCCGCCGAGCAGATCAGGTCCGGGCACGGTCACCATCCTCCGCTGCCGCGGGCCGGGTCGTCCCGACGACGCGTCCCGGGTTGCCGACGACGACGGAGAAGTCGGGCACCTTCGCGCTCACGACGCTGTTCGGGCCGATCGCGCACTGCTCTCCGATGTCGGCCCCCGGAGCCACCGTGACGCGGTCGGCGAGCCAGGTGCCGCGGCCGATCCGGATGGGCGCGGACTCGAGCGGCCCGTGCAACGCGTTGGGATCGCCCGCAGCCCACGTGTGCTTCGAGTCGATGATCGTGACGTAGGCGCCCATGCCCACGTCGTCCTCGATGACGATCGACGCGGCGGCCGAGATCGTGACTCCCATGCGGATCGCCACACGGTCGCCGATCCGCAGCACCGGCTCGGTCGCCGACCACGCCGAGCGCTCGACGGCGATCCAACCGCCGCGCAGGATGATGGCGCCCGCGCCGATGCTCACGTGCCGGCTGCCGTACAGCCACGCGGGCCGGTCGAGGATCGACGCCGGACCGAATGCGCCGAGCTGCCGGACCCGCAACGGGCGCATGAGCCGCGCGCGGACGGCGACGCGGTGGATCGGCTCCTCGCGCCAGAGGCGGGCCTGGCGCCGCAGCGCGCCCTCGCCCCGGGGTGCTGGCACGTCGCCGAGGCTAGACGGTACGTTCCGGCCGCGATGAGCACGCCCCGGCCGTTCGACGAGCTCGCCGTCGGCGACACGGCGTCGGTCGAGCGCACGGTGACCGCGGCCGACGTCGACGCGTTCGCCGCGCTCACCGGAGATGCGAACCCGCTGCACGTCGACGACGCCTTCGCGGCGGCGCACGGTGTCGGACGGCGCGTCGTGCACGGCATGCTCACCGCCGGCTTCGTATCGACGCTCATCGGCACGGTCCTGCCGGGGCCGGGCGCGCTGTGGCTGTCGCAGACCTTCCGCTTCCGCGCACCGGTGCGGGTCGGCGACCACCTCACCGTCACCGCGACGATCACGCAGCACTCGCGCGCGACGCGCGTGATCGCGCTCGACGTCTCTGTGCGCAACACCGACGGCCGAGTCGTGCTCGACGGGGATGCGCAGGTGCACGTCTTGCCTAGGCTCGACGCCGTGAGCGAGCCGAGGACCGCCACCGGCGCGGCCATCGTCACCGGTGCCGGTCGCGGCATCGGCGCCGCCATCGCGAAGCGCCTGGCCGACGACGGGCTCGCCGTGGTCATCGGCTACCGATCGGACGCGGCCGGGGCCGCAGCGGTCGTCGACGCGATCGTCAAGGGCGGCGGACGGGCCCACGCGCACCCCGTCGACGTCACCGACGAGGCATCGGTCAGCGCGCTCGCCCGCGCCGCGGCCGAGGAGTTCGGCACCGTCGAGGTGCTGATCAACAACGCCGGCAGCCCGGCCGATGCCCGGCCGGTCACCGAGACGACGTGGGAGCACGTCGAACGACAGCTCGCGACGCACCTGCGGGGCAGCGTGCTGTGCACGTCGGCCGTGCTGCCGGCGATGGTCACGAACGGCTTCGGGCGCATCGTGAACATCACCTCGCAGTCGGCCTACGGCACCCCGCCGCCGAAGATGACCGGCTACGTGACGGCGAAGGCGGCGCTGGCGGCGTACACCCGCTGCCTCGCGCTCGAGCTCGGGCCGCACGGTGTGACCGCGAACGCCGTCGCGCCCGGCATGGTCGACAGCCGGCTCACCGAGGACGTTCCGGCGCGCACGAAGCTGGCGGTCGCCGCCCAGACGCCGCTGCGCCGTCTCACCTCGGCCGACGACGTCGCCGAGGCCGTGGCGTTCCTCACCGGCCCGGGCGGCGCGTTCGTCACCGGACAGACGCTGCACGTCTCCGGCGGACAGGTGATGTCTTGACGCCTGCCGCCGAGGCGGCTGGCGTGCTCGCGGACTTCGACGCGCAGCCCTCCATGATCCGCGCGGTCCGTTGCGCGCGCACGCTCGAGCAGCTCGACGACGCGCAAGCCTTCTTGCGCCCGCGCACCGTCGCGGTGGTCCGCACGTTCGCGGTGGAGCCGGGTGACCCGTTCCTGACGATCGAGGGGGCCCGGCGCGGGCTGCGCATCCGCACCCGCGCCTCGTCGTACAGCCCGGTGCCGGGGCCGGAGCTCGCCGAGCTCGTCGCCGGGGCGGACGCCGCGTTCGTGGCGGTCCGGGTGGAGGACGCCGCCCCGGCGTTCACGGACGCCCTGGCTCACGACCCGGCCCGCGCCGCCGCGATGACCGAGGACGTCGTCGGTCTCGTGCTCGCGCTGGCCGGCAGCGTGGCCCCCGTGCCGGCGTTCGTGCACGACGTCGCCGTGCCGGCGACGACACCCGCCGCCGAGGCGGCCGTGCGGGACCTGAACGCGACGCTGGCCGCCGCCGTCGCCGCGACCGACGGCGTCCACCTCGTCGGTGTGCGGCGGGCGCTCGAACGGGCCGGAGCCGACGCGTTCAGCCGGCGGGCGGGCGGCGCGCAGACGCCGTACTCACCCACCGGCCTGCACGCCGTCGCCGCTGCGCAGGCGCGCGCCGTCCGCGCGCTCGACGGGCCCGTCGCGAAGGCGCTGATCGTCGATTGCGACGGTGTCCTGTGGGGCGGCGTCGTGGGCGAGGACGGCATCGAGGGCATAGCGCTCGGCGACTCCGACGAGGGGCGACGGCACGTCGCGCTGCAGCACGAGCTCAAGGCGCTGCGCGACCGCGGCACGCTGCTCGCCGTCTGCAGCCGCAACGAGGAGGCCGACGTTCTCGCGGTCCTGCGCAGCCATCCGGCGTCGGTGCTGCACGAGGACGACTTCGTCGCCCGCCGGATCGACTGGTCCGACAAGGCTGAGAGCGTCGCCGCGATCGCCGACCAGCTGGGCTTCGCGCCCGACCACGTGGCGTTCCTGGACGACGACGCGTTCCAGCGCGACCGCGTGCGCAGCGCGCTGCCCGGCGTGCACGTCATCGCCTGGCCCGACGACGTGGACGCCGCGGGATCGCTCGACGACCTCGAGCTGTTCGACGTGCTCACGGTCACCGACGAGGACCGCAGCCGGACGGCGATGTACCGCGCGGCCGGCGAGCGCGCCGCCGCAGCCCGCACGACCTCGCCCGAGGAGCACCTGCGCACGCTGGGTCTCGTCGCCACCGTGAGCGCGGCGACATCCGCCCACGTGAGCCGGCTCGCGCAGCTGACGCAGCGCACCAACCAGTTCACGCTCACGACCCGTCGCTACACGGAGCCGGAGATGGCCGAGCTGGTCGGGCGCGATGACGTGGACGTCGTCCGCCTCGACCTGCGCGACCGCTTCGGCGACTACGGAACCGTGGGCTGCGGGATCGTGCGGCGCCACGGAGCGCGCGCGACGATCGACTCGCTGCTGCTCAGCTGCCGCGTGCTCGGGCGGGACGTCGAGCGGGTGCTGGTGCGGGCCCTCGCGCAGGCGGCGCGTTCCCACGGTGCGCAGACGCTCGTCGGCGAACACGTGCCGAGCGCCCGCAACGCGCAGGTCGCCGACCTGTACCCCCGGCTGGGCTTCGCCCGCGACGGTGACCGTTGGGCCTGGGACCTCACCAGAGGCGACCCGGCGGCGGCGACCGCCATCACCGTCGTCGACGAGGATGAGACGCCATGAGCGGCCCCGAGATCCCCGAACGCGTGCGCGGCGTCCTGTCGACCGTGTTCGACGTGCCCGCGCACACGATCGACGACGACGCATCGATGGACACCGTCGCGGGTTGGGACTCGCTGCAGCAGCTCACCGTGGTGCTCGCCATCGAGGAGGAGTTCGGCATCGCGCTGACCGACGACGAGGTGACGACCATGGTGACGTTCCCGCTGATCGTCGCCGTCGTCTCCGACCACCTCGCCGCGTGACCTCGGCGCCGGGACCCCGGTCCGCGGCGCTCGCGGCCTGCTTCGCGCAGCACCACCCGCTGTTCAAGCACAGCGTCGCGCAGGTCGCGAGTGCCGGTGACGAGGCGAGCGTGGCGCTGGAGGAGACGCTCGCGCACCTGTGCGGCGACGACGAAGCGCTGCGCGCCGCCGCTGCGGGCTACGCCGCCTTCGCCCTCGACGCGATGCGGCGGGAGCGGCGGTTCGAGACCGACCCCAGCTACCCGGTCAAGTCCTTCGCGGAGACGGCGGACGACGTGTACCTCGACGAGGCCTTCATGGCGCGCACGTACCTGCCCGGGCTGTTGCTGTCTCACCACCTCTGGGCGCACCAGCGCGCGCAGCTCGCCTTCTTCGAGCAGGCGTTCATGCGCCGCACGGCCGCGACGGCCGGCTCCGCGTTCGTCGAGGTCGGCCTCGGCACCGGCCTCTACTCACGACGCCTCTTGCAGCTGCGCCCCGACGCGCGGGTGACGGGCTACGACATCAGCCCCGCCGCCGTCGCGTTCGCCCGCGCACACATCGCCGCGTTCGGGCTCAGCGACCGCTTCCGCGCCGAGCTCCGGGACGCGCTCGCGGAGCCTCCCGGACCGGGAGCGCACCTCGTGTGCGTCGAGGTGCTCGAGCACCTCGAGGACCCCCCTGCGCTGCTCACCGCGCTACGCGTGGCGCTGGCTCCGCAGCGGTTCGCGTTCATCACCACCGCGCTCAACGCACCGAACGTCGACCACATCTACCTGTACCGCAGGCCGTCAGAGGTGGAGGCGCAGCTCATGGCCGCCGGCTTCACCGTGGACGACGCGTTCGCCGCCGACGCCTACCCCCCGCGGCGACCGGGCCTGCCGGTGCCGTCGCTCGCCGCATACGTCGTGCACTGACCAGCAGGATGGCGACCGTGCCCGCACGCTGCCGGACCGACGGTCCCAACGTGGTGCTCGTGGTCCTCGACACCGCCCGTGCCGACGCGCTCGAGCCCTACGGCGCGGCGACCGGCGCGAGCCCGGTGCTCGCGGACCTGGCCCGCGCCGGCACGACCGTGCTGCGCGCGTACTCCACCGCGAACTGGACCTACCCCGCACACATCTCCCTGCTGACCGGCCTGCTGCACCGCGACCTCGACCTCGTCGATCCGCTGTCCGGCGAGGACGCCATCGCCCGCAACAGCGACCGCGTAGCCGCGACGGCGTCGCGCTCGCTCGCCGCGGTGCTCGGTGGCGCCGGCTGGCACACCCGCGGCGCCAGCGCGAACCCGTGGGTCACGCCGGGCACCGGCTTCGAGGGGTTCGATGACTTCGCCGTCGTCGCCGGAACGCGGCGGCACCAGCACACGCCCTCGCACGCGACGACGGGGATCCGCAGCGCTCTGCGCAACGCCCGCCTCGCCGCGGAACGGGCCGCCGACGCGGTGCGCTGCGACACCGACGACGGCGCGGCCGAGCTGGAACAGATCGCAGCACGATGGATCTACGAGGTGCAGCCGGGACGGCCCTTCTTCTGGTTCTTCAATGTGCTCGAGTGCCACAGCCCCTACCAACCGCCGCGTTCGTTCGCGCAGCTCGGCCCACTCGGACGCATCCGACTCGCGGGAGACCATGCGCGGTACGGGAGCGTCGAGCAGATCGGCCGCATCAACTGCGGGATGGACGAGATCCCCCCCGACGCCGTCGCCCGGATGCGGGCGGGCTACCGCGGCGGCGTGCTCGCCGCGGACGCGTGGCTCGGGCGGCTGCTCGAACGGCTGGACGCCGCCGGGCTGCTCGACGACACGGTCGTCATCGTCACCTCCGACCACGGCGAGAACCTCGGCGAGTCCGGTCGCATCGGGCACGCCTACTGGCTCGACGACCGCCTCGTCCACGTCCCGCTCGTCGTGCGGGGGCCGGTCACCTGGGACGCGACGGCGACGACGAGCCTCGTGTCGGTGCCGCGACTCCTCGCTGGTTCGCTCGGCCTCACCGACCACCCGTGGGACGACGACCCCAGTCGCGACGGCCTCGCGTTCGCCCACCACCAGCGCCTGGTGGCCGCCGACGACGCCCGGTTGCGCGCGCTCGTCGCCGACGGCACGGCGGATGCGTACGCGGCGTGGCGCATGTCGACCGCGACGACCGCCGTGACCGACGGCCGGCTCAAGCTCGTCCGTGAAGGCAGCGAGGATTGGCTCTACGTGCTGGCGGACGACCCGCTCGAGCTCGCACCGCTGCGCGTGGACGGACACGTCGTGGCCGAGCACGGCAGCGACCTCGCGCGGCTGCGCGACGCCGCCGACCGGCACGACTGGGCCGCAGCGCCGGCGTTCACCGCACCGCGCGTGTCCCGCCCGCGTGCGGCGCTGTCGGACGACGTCGCCGACCGCATGCGCCTGCTCGGCTACCTGTAGCGCGACGCCTAGCCCCGCAGGCCCTCGACGAAGGGGACCTCGAAGACCTTCTCGTGCACGACCGGCCCGTGGCCGAAGAAGCCGTCCTCGCCGAACAGCTCACCGTGGTCTGCGGTGACCACGACCCAGGTGTTGGGCGGCACCGCGTCGAGCAGACCTTCGAGCAGCGCGTCGACGTGCTGCGCCGCGCGCACCTGCCGTTGGCGCAGCTCGCGCAGCTCGCCGTCGGTGAACGGGAACGTGTCGTCGACGGGTACACCGCCGATCTGCTTCGCCGCGCCGTGCAGCCCGGACAGCCGCGGCAGGTCATGTCCGTCGTCGCCCGCCGAGACGTAGGGGTAGTGCGTCTCGCCGACGTTGAGCAGGTGGAAGCTCGGCCGATCGTCGGCGAACCGCAGCCGCTCGACCATGCCGGCGAGGTCGTGGTGGTGCGGCATGAGCTCGTAGCGGTCGAAGTCACGGTTGAGGATCGTGCGCGGGTTGAGCACCGGCATGGACACGTAGGCGTTGGTGACGTAGCCGAGCGTGTTGCGCAGCAGCGACGGCAGGTGCAGCTCGGGTGCGAGGTCGGCGAGGTCGAGGCGGTCGATGCCGAGGCGCTGCGCGTGCCGCTCGTAGCCCTCGCGGTAGTACGCGGCGGCCAGCGTGCGCGGTGGGTTGGTGTGCGGCAGCAGGCCCATGAGCAGGTTGTGGTGGCTCGGGGCCGTCCAGCTCGCGTAGCTGTAGCGCTGCTCGACCTCACCGAGCCGGGTCAACGTGCGCGGGCGGGCTTCGACGCAGGTGTCGTGGCGCAGGCTGTCGAGCACGACGACGACGAGGTTGCGCGCACCGTCCGGCGGCGGCGGGCGCGTGTCCGGCCCGGGCCCGTGCGGCCGCTCCCGCGGCGGCACGGCATCGAAGCTGCTCGCCCGCCGCACGCACGAACGCTAGCGACGTGTCGCGATCAGGTGATCGGGCTCGTCCAGGCCGCGGCCCACACGGCGTGGTCGATCTCACCGAGGAGCGCCACGGGCAGCCCCTTCTCCTGCGCGAACGCGAGCGCGACGTGCTGCGTCTGCGGGCCGAAGTAGCCGTCGACGGTGATGGGCCAGCCCCGCTCGGCCATGCGCTCCTGCCACAGCCGCACGTCGGAGCGATAGGTCGAGGCGAAGCGCGTGGTGAGCACGGTGCCGGCGAACGGGGGCGCGACCGCGCGGTGCTTCGCCGCGTCCGCGACGGTGCGGTGCGCCGACTTGGTCACCGTCGGCGCGTGGTGCTTGCCCTTGGCGGGCGCGAAGCCGTCCACGACCTCGGTCGCGGCGATGGCGTGTGCACGGCGCGGCACGAGGCCGAGGTGCGCGCTGCACGCGGGCCACGGCTCCCAGCCCCGGTCCTGCTCGAGCGCCGACGCGGCGGCGTCCTGCAGGTCCGGCTCGGCGCTGGAGGGCAGGCCGGACAGGCCGAGCCCGCGCCAGGTGCCGATGTCGAACTGGTAGGCGCCGTAGAAGCCGTTGCCGGTGTTCGTCGAGTAGCGGCCGCTGGACTCGCAGCCTCGCAGCGCGGCGAGCTCGCGGTCGAGCGGCGGCGCGTAGGTGTGCGACCGGGGCTGGACGGTCGGATGCGACGTGCCTCCCGGCGCGGCCGAAGCCACACCGCCGGTGAGGACGGTGGCGGCGCCGACGGCGCTGGCACCGAGGACCGGCGCGACGGCCGGGGCGGCGTGCGCGAGGGTCTCGCTGACGCGATCGGTCAGCGTGGTTCGGGGCGCGCGATGGCGGCCCCCGGAACGATGGGACGGCGTCGTGGAGCTCACGGGGTTCCTCCGCACGCCTACGAGGTGAGCTGACGGGTTCGGGCGCGGTCTCGCCCGGCCGACGTCCTGGCGGACGTCGGCTTCACCCCTGCCCTTGCGGGCGGTGGGTCCCCCGCTCCCGCCGTGCTGTGCTCATCCGCCCGGAGCGCCCGGCGGGACTCGGCGATGACGCTCCGGAGTGCCGCCGTCAAGCGACACGCCGATCATTTGATCACATGGCGCTGGTCCAGGTGGGTGAAGGGCCGCACCCGGCCAGGGGCGGGTGAGCCCGGTCACTCGGCCGCGGCCCGCTCCACGAACGGGCGCGACGCCGGCGGAGGTCCGGGTCAGGCCGCGGCGCGCCGGCGGCGACGGCGCCGCAGGAAGGCTTCCCCTAGGGGCAGGCACAGCGACGCCACGACCACGGCGACGGTGAGCTTGTCGATCGGGAAGTTCTCCGGCAGGAGACGGCCCAGCGCGATGACGACCGGGCACCAGAGCAGCGCGCCGACGACGTTCCAGACGAGGAAGTCGCGGCTGCGCATGCCGGTCACGCCGAGCACGGGTGGCATGAACGTGCGGACGACCGGGATGTAGCGGCACGCCACCGTCGCCTTGCCCTCGCCGAAGCGCGCGAGCACCTTGTGGGCGCGTTCCACGTACTCGCGGCGGCTGGGCCGGTCGAAGATCCGCGGGCCCGTCGCGCGCCCGGTGATGTAGCCGATCTGGGCGCCGATGATCGCGGCGAGCGCGCAGAGCGCGGCGACCGCCCAGTAGCTGAGGCGGTGCACCTGGTCGTGCGGCCCGGCCTTCGCGTTGTGCTTCGTGACGTGCGAGGAGACGGTGTAGTAGCCGGCGAGCAGGAGCAGCGTGTCTCCGGGCAGCCAGAAGCCGATGAGGACACCGGTCTGGGCGAGGATGATCACGAACAGGATCGCCAGACCGCTGTTGATGTAGGTCGAGGCCGCCCACGGAGCGCTGGCCAGCACCTCGTGCGGCATGATCACGGGGGCCAGGCTACGGGGCGTTGATGTGCTGACGATCTGGGCTCGCGGACCCGCACGTCAGCAGCTGCCCGGATCGACGTCGCCGCGCACGCGGTAGAGGGCGTCGGCGCCGTCCCGCGCGAGAGCGGTCCCGGTGGTGAGACCGTCGAGGTCCGCGGGCGTGAGGTGCGCGTCGCCCGCGAGCTCGACGTAGAGCAGGTCGTAGTGCCCGCGCTGCAAGGCGGTCGCGACCTCGGTGCAGGTGGTCGGCCGTTCGAAGCCGCCGTGCGGGGTGCGCACACCGATCTCGTCGACGCGGTTGGCCAGCCGCACGCCGGCGAGCGGGTACTTCTGCGCGCCGCCCACGACCGCGACGCGCAGGCCGTGCGTCGGTGCGAGCACGCGCCACGCGTTGCGCTCGTGCGCGCCGGCGGCATAGCGATCGCGCGCGAGGTGGCGCACGAGGGGGTAGCCCGCGGAGACGACGATGACGGCGAGCACCACCGCCGCGAGCCGGCGCGGCCCGGCGACCGGTCCGAACGCGCGGGCCGCGCGGCGCAGCACCGCGACGTCGATCGCCAGCGCGGCGACGACGGCCGCGCAGATGAGCCACCGCGTCCCGATGGGGTCCGGAGGCGTCAACCGCCACCGACCGAACACCTCAGCGAGGAGCAGCGCTGACAGCCCGGCGACGAGGACGGCGGACGCGACGCGGTTGCGGGCGGTCACGACGACCGCGGCGAGCACCGCCACCAGCAGTGCGGGCGTGGCGTAGCGCGTGTTGCTCACCGCGATGGACGGGTCACCGACCGGGCCGGCCGTGACCGGCGTGACGAGGAACCCGAGCAGCGCGACGAGCGCCACCGCGCCGAGCAGCGCGGTTGCCGGGCGACGGCGCCGCACGAGATCCGCAGCCGCGAGCACCGCTCCTCCGACGACGATGACGGCGAGCACCGGCCAGACGGTCGTGACGACCCGGCCGAGCAGCGGCACGTAGTGGTCGCCGAGGTCGCGGGGAGTCGTGCGCAGCGCTCGGGCGAGCGAGCGGCCCTCGAGGTCGACGAGGGTGAACCGCGCATGCGGCAGCGGGCCGAGCGCGACCGACGGCGCCGGCGAGCCGACGACGACGAGGTCGCGCACGTACCAGAACGCGCCGACCGGCAGCATCGCGGCGACGAAGCGGACGGCCTGCGCACGTTCCCGGCGGCCGAGCACGAGGACCAGTGCGAGGGCGGCGGCCACGGCCGCCGGGAGCGCCGTCAGCTTGACGTCGACGGCCATGCCCATGCAGAGACCGGCGGGCACGATCCAGCGCCGGTCGACGACGCCGCCGGCGATCCGCGGGACGGCGTGCACGAGGCAGGCGAGCGACGCCGCCACCCAGGCCGCGGTCGCGATGTCGTCCTTCGCCGCACCCGCGTTGGTGGCGACCACGATCGGCAGCGCGGCGACGACGCACGCGGCGAGCAACGCCCGCCGGGCCGCGCCGAAGCGCGCCCCCGCGACCGTCGCCGCGAGCAGCGCGAGCGCGAGGTCGGCGAGCGTGACGAGCGGTGAGAGGAGGTCACGGCGCAGCAGCACCATGCCGAGCGCGTGCTCCACGATCTCGCCCTGCGGGTAGTACGCCGTGGGCGATCCCGGAGTGACGAGGTGCAGCGGCCCGATGCGGTGCGTCTGCATGTAGGACAGCGCGAGCGGCAGCTCGTAGTCGAGCGAGTCAGGGCCGACGACGCCCCAGCGCAGCGCGTGCACAGCGCGACTCACCCACAGCCCTGCGACCGCGATGACGGCGACGGTCACGGCGACGGTCGGCAGGTCGAGGGGCCGTCGACGCGCGGGGCGCCGGGGTGGCGGCGCCGGACGCCGGCGGCGAGCGCGGGCCGACGCGATCAGGACCGCCGCGCACACGACGTCGATCACCGGTCGGCGGAAGAGACCCACCACCCCGAGCAGCTGCGTGGCGGCCACGGCGGACGACAGCCCGGCCGTCCACGTGACGAGCGCGGCGGGGGCGCCCGTGACGTCCGGGAGGAGGCGACGCCGCAGCGCCCGCCCACCCGCGACGACGGCGCCGAGCAGCAGCCCCAGCGACACCGCACCGGCGAGCCATTGCACGAACGTCACGCTGCGAAGCCTCCGCCGGTCGGGAGCGAGCAACGTACCGAGCGGCGCTCCGGCGACCTCTTAGGCTCGGCGGCGATGAGCGCTCCCCGCCCGGCCACTCCCGTGCTCACGGTCTGCACCGTGGTCACGACCGAGGGAGCGCCGGTCGAGCGCTGGGTGCAGGCGCTGCGCGACCAGCTCGTCACCCCGCGCGACCTCGAGGTCGTCATCGTCGACGCGACACCGGACGGCGGGCTCCGCGGCCTCGACCTGACCGGTCTTCCCGATGCGCGTGTCGTGCGCGGCAAGCCGGACGCCCCCCGCGCTGAGCTGCTCGACCTCGCGTGGCGCACCGGCACCGCCCGCGGCGTCGGCTTCCTCTCGGCTGAGGATGTGCCGAGCCCGGGGTGGACCGAGGTCGTCGCCCGCTCGCTCGCCCGCGGCCGTCGCGTCATCACCGGTGCGTGGCTGCCCATCAGCGACGATGCCTCCGGCTTCGGGGCCGGCTCGTTCCGCATCTGGGCGACCGAGCACGAGGTGCCGATCATGGCGGCCGACAACCTGGCCTGCCTGCGGGCCGACCTCGAGGCGGTCGGTGGTTTCGGTGGTGCGAGCTCGGTCGGGGCCATCACCGACGACGGGGGCATCACTGACGACCGTATGACCGACGACGAGCGCGACACGCGGCTCGTCGCGCGACTCGTCGATGCGGGCGTCGATCCCCTGTGGGTGCCCGCGTACGTGCTGCACGACGTCGACCCGACACTGTCCGCGCGTGACATGCTCGCGGCCCGCGCGCGGGTCCGGCCCGCGCTGCGCGTGCTCGCCGACCACCCGCGCGCTCGCGCCCGGCTGCTGCTCGGCGGACTGATCTGGAACCGGCGGCACGCGTTCACGTTGCTGCTGCTCGTGGGCCTGGCCCTCGCCCGCCGCGACCGTCGACTGCTGATCCTGCTCGGCGCCCCGTGGGTGCACGAGCGCACCTGCAAGACGCCGCGCGCCGGTGGCCCGCGCCGCCGCTGGGCGGTGCTGCCGGGAGTCCTGCTGTTCGACGTCTACGACGCGGTGACCACGCTGGTCGCCCGCTTGCGCCCGCGCGCGTAGGCCCGCGTCACCGCGTCCCAGTAGTGGCGCGAGCGCACGTCGCGACCGCCGAGCCGCGGCACGATCGTGGCAAGGGTCGCCGTCAACGCGGCCGCCAGCGCACCGGGTGGCGCGGACACGTCGATGCGCACCGGCACCTCGGGATGCGTGCGCTGCAGCAGCACCGCCGACTCCGCCACCTTCTCCATGCGCGCGGTGAACTCGCGCAGCGTGATCGCCCGCGCGTGGTAGGCGAGGGCTTCCGGTGCGTACGTCAGCCGGAAGCCCGCGCGGCCCAGGCGCCAACCGAGCTCGATGTCCTCGTACGCGGGGTAGGGGAAGCGCTCGTCGAACCCGCCGCTCGCTTCGAACACCTCTCGGCGCAGCGACAGGTTGCACGTGTAGAACGCCTCCTCGGGAGAGGCGAGCAGGCCCGGCTGCAGTCCGGTCTCGTAGCGGAACTGCAGGTCCGTGCCGTCGAGCCAGCGCATGAACGGCGTGACGGCGAGCGTCGGCTCCCACTGCACGCGACCGACGAAGCCGTCCTGAGGCGCGGCGGCCGCGTGCAGGGCGAGGTGGCGCTCGACGAGCTCGGGGCGGGCCACCACGTCGTCGTCGACGAACAGCAGCAAGGCGCCGCCGGACTGCTGCACCGCCCGGTTGCGCGCCGCCGCGGGTCCGGCGTTGCGCGGCTGCACGGCCCAGGTCAGGTTGGGCATCGTCGCGGCGAGCTGCTCGAGCAGCTGCGGTGTCTCGTCACCCGAGCCGTCGTCCACCACCGACACGGTGAACGCGCGCGCGTCCACCGTCTGCTCGCGCAGCGACGCGAGGCACCGCCTCAGCAGGGCCGGCCGCCGGTACGTCGGCACGATCACGGTGAGACCCGCGCCGGGACCGGCCGACGCAGGCATGCACGCCATGCTAGAGAGCGTGACGACGGGACCTTGCGTGTCTGCCGTGGTCGTCACCTATGACAGCGCGGCCGACATCGACGCCTGCCTGGACGGGATCGCGCACCCGGACGTGCAGGTCGTGGTCGTCGACTCCTGCTCGCGGGACGACAGTGCGGCGCTCGCGCGCGCGCACGACGGGGTGCGGGTGCTCGCGCTGCCTGACAACGTCGGCTGGCCGCGCGCCTGCAACGTCGGCGCGGCCGAGGCGGCCGCGCCCGTGCTCGCGTTCGTCAACCCCGACGCGCGGCCGAGCGGCGCGGACCTCGTCGAGCTCGCGCGAACGCTCGACGACCCGGCCGTCGGCACGGTGTCGCCGCGCTTCGTCGAGCCCGACGGCTCGCTGCAACCGTTCTACTTCCGCTTCCCCACCGCGCTCTCCGGCGTGCTGACGTTCCTCAACGTCGGTCAGCGCATCGACCAGGCGCTCGGCCGGCCCGCCCTGTCGCGGCGCACCTATCGGTTCGGCCGCGACCTGCCCGCCGAGGTCGACCAGCCCGGAGCGGCGTGCCTGCTGGTGCGGGCGGCCGACTTCACCGCGCTGGGCGGGTTCCCCGATGACCTGTTCCTCTTCTTCGCCGACACCGACCTGTGCCTGCGCGTCGCGCAGCGCGGGCTCCGCAACGCCGTGCGCTGGGACGTCGACGTCGTGCACCGCGGCGGCGCGAGCGTGACGGCTCTCGACGAACCGACGGAGCGGCGCTGGGTGCAGGCCGACTACCTGCGCTACGTGCAGCGCCATCGCTCGCGCCCGGTCGTGGTGCTGACCCGCGTCGCGATCCTCGTGCTGTCGGGGTTGCTGCCCGCGGTCGGGCGCCTGCTGCGCGGCCGCCCGGGCAGCGCATGGGCGATGCTCCGCACGGGCGTCGGGGTGGCGCTGTCATGACCGGAGTCACGCGCTCGACGAAGTGCTGGGAGGGCGACTACCGGAGGCTGCTCGAGCCGGACGCGTTCCGCGAGCTGTTCCGTGCGCTCGGTCCCGCGGACCGCACGCAGGTGGTGCTCAACCGCATCGAGGACCGCCGCGACGCGGAGGCCCGCGTCGACCGCTTGCGGGGCGACGGCCTGCTCGACGACGCGGTGTGGGTCGAGGACGTGTGGCCACGGGTGGCGCGCGAGCTCGGCATCCCCGAGACGTGGTTCGGAGCGGCGTGGCCGTACTCGGCGCCCGAGCTCGTCGAGCTCGCGATCGCCGCGACCCCGGTCGTCGCCCACCTCGCCGGTGACGTGCGCATCGAGGACGGCGAGGCCTGGCTCCCCCGCGCGCTGACCGGCCTGGACCGCGCGGCCGCCGTCTCCCCCGCATCGCCGTCGCGCATCGAGCTGACGCGCGAGGACGCCCGGCGCGACGACGACGGCTTCGTGACGAACGGCGAGTTCTCCGACCAGTGCTTCGTCGTGCGCCGCGCCGACATCCTGTCCCCCGACGTGGTGCGCGCGACGCATCCCCGCTCGATGCACTACCCGAAGCCGGGCGGCGCGTTGACGTTCGAGGCGCGCGTCGGGGCCTGGCTGCGCTCCACGGGCCGCGTGCGGCTGATCGACAGCACCCGCTCCTACCGTCATCCGGTGGGCAGCGTCGAGGGCTCGGCGTACGGCGGCATCACCGGCCCGCGCGAGCACCTGCCGCCGCTGCCTCCGGTGTCGGCCGACTACCCGGCCGTGGGCAGCGTCCATGCCACCGCCGTGGTGGTCGCGCGCGATGCGGTGCGCACGATCGGCTGGGCGGTGACGTCGTTGCGCTGGTGCGCCGAGGTCGTCGTGATCGACCAGGCGAGCACTGACGGCACCGACGCGCGGGCCGCCGCCGCCGGCGCGACCGTGCACCGGCACGACCGCGCGACCGGCATCCCGCGCGAGGCGTGGCGCGACGCGGTCGCGCAGCACGACGGCTGGGTCGTGCTGGTCGAGGCGACCGAGGTCGTGCCGCCGTCGCTCGCGCGCTCGCTCGCCACGCGGATGACGAGCGGCGCCGACGGCGTCGAGGTCGGGCTGCAGACCTTCGTGCTCGGTCGCGAGGTGCGCACCCCGGACCGCTTCGAGCTGCGCGCCGTGCGCTCGGGTCGCGCGGTGCTGCCCTGGGGCATCGAGGCGGTCCGGCAACCGGTGACGCCGGTCGACGGTGCCCGCACGCTGCGGGTGCCGGTCAGCGAAGGGCGGCTCGTGCAGCTGCAGCGACCTGACCTGCACACGTGGTTCGACGAGGCGAACACCACGACCACGCTGGAGGCGCGCGGAACGCACATCCCGTCGGGTGACGTGAGCCTGCGGCGGGCCGCCAAGCGGTTCGCCCAGGTCTACGTCGGCGAGCGGGCGTGGCGCGAGGGCCGGGCGGGCTGGCGGCGCGCAGTGGTCGAGGCGATGACGCGGTGGCTGCTGACCGAGAAGGCCTACGCCGCGATCGACGGCGGCCGCACGACGGTGCTCGCCCAGTACGAGCAGCTGGCCCACGACCTCATCGCCGGCGAACCCGGTCCTGACCCTCGACGAACCCGTCGGCGATGACCGCGGCGCAGTGCTGCGCGAACAGCTCGTCGCCGCGCCAGCCCGTCAGCGTGCCTCGGACCTGCAGGGCCGCCCGTTGCCACCAACGCCGCGCGCCCGCGTAGATCGCGCCGTGGTCGATGACGACGTCGGGGTGCGTGCGTCGGAGGAGCTCGGCGGACTCGCCGACCTTCACCATCCGGGCCCGGAACTGGGCGAGCGTCACCGGGCGCGCATGCCACGCCAACGCCTCCGGGCGGTAGGACAGGACGAACCCGTGCTGCGCCAGCCGCAGTGCGAGCTCGATGTCCTCGTAGGCCGGGTAGGGGAAGCGCTCGTCGAACCCGCCGGCGATGTCGAACATGGTGCGCTGCATGGACAGGTTGCACGTGTAGAAGGCATCCGCCGGGTGCGGCAGCGGTCCGGCCCGCAACCGGGTGTGGAAGCTGAACTGCAGGTCGGTCGTGTCGAGCCAGCGCATGAAGCGGGTGATGTCCAGGGTGGGCAGCCACTCGACCAGCCCGACGACGCCGGCCTTCTCGTCACCGTCGGCGTGCAGCGCCAGGTGGGTCGCGACGAGATCCTCGTGGGCGACGACGTCGTCGTCGACGAAGAGCAGCAACGACCCGCTCGACGCGGCCACCGCTGCGTTGCGCGCGGCGGCCGGCCCACGGTTCTCGTGCTGCGTCAGTGCGATCAGCCCGGGGACCTGTGCCTGCAGCTCGCCGAGCACGGCAGTCGTCTCGTCGCCTGACGCATCGTCGACGACGACGATCTCGACGGTGCCCGCCGGGACGCGCTGCGCGACGAGCGAGGTGACGCACATCCTCAGGAGCTCAGGACGGCGGTAGGTGGGGACGAGCACGCTGATCGCCGGCGCACTCACGGGACGGGCTCCGCGCGGGCGGGCCCGTGGTAGATCACCTTCCGGAACCGCCCGGACGAGACCTCGTGCACCAGCACGAACGCCTCGAGCACCTCGCTCCCGTCCGGCCGACGCGATGCCAGGTGCACCGCCGTGCTCGAGCCGTCCGGATAGGCGGCGCCGCGCACCTGCACCAGATCGCGGTGATCGATGACGGCGGCGATCAGCGCGTCGGACGGTTCGCCGAAGATCTCCCGGCCGTTGACGAGGACCACGCAGCGCTCGGTCAGCGTCCGCGCCACGCGTTCGGCGTCCGCGCGCTGCACGCCGGACAGCAGCACGTCGACGAGCTCTTGCAGGTCCTCGGCGGGGGTGCTCGACGCCGGCGTCGGTGCCGAGCCGTCTCGCCGGCGCTCGCGCCAGGAGCGCCGACGGCCGGGCATCGCCGCGGCGCCGGCTTCCGGGGGAGCGTCGGTGTACCTGAGCTCGCGCAGCAGCGACCCCGCGACGGCCTCGATCGCGGCGAGGTCGTCGGCTGATGCCGAGGTCCGCCACTTGTCGATGTCGGTCGACGGGTTGCCGGCGGTCACGTTCACCGCGCGGGGGGCGCGCGCAGCGACGGCCGCGCGCAAAGCGTCGTCGACGTCGAGCCCGAGCCACCCGAACAGATCGGCCATGACCTGGGCGGGATCGGCGCTCAGCGCCTCGTGCCGCACCTCGCGGTACGCCGCGATCCGCGCGCCGCGCGCGCTCGACACCGCGTCGACCCACTCCTGCGCGGCCGCGGCGACGGAGGACGGGCCCCACGACTGCGCAGCGAGCGAGAGCGCCACGTCCCGGCCGTCACGGATGAGGTGCACGACCTTCGCGTCGGGGTACACGTCGGCGATCAGGCGAAGGTGCCGCACGTGCATCGGCGTGCGCTCGACGAGCCGCGACGCGTTCGGGTCGAGGGCGTCGCGCAGGGTGCCGAACACCGTGTCGCAGAAGTCGCGCGCGGCGTCGAGGAACACGTCGCGCGGCACGTAGGTGCGGCCGGTCTTCGTGGACGACACGAGACCGTCCTGGGTGCGCTCCTCGAGGTGGGCGATGCCGTGCGAGAACAGCGCAGTCTCCGACGGGATCGCAGCAACCTGGGGATGCAGCGCGAGCAGCGCCTGCAACCAGTTGGTGCCGCTGCGCTGCGCCCCGACCACGAAGATCAGCGCACCCGCGAGCGGGCTGTCGGCGCGGCTCACCCGACCTCAGCGCTCTCAACGACGGAGGCCGGCGCGGGCACCGCGGTGCGCGGGTGCAGGTGACCGCGCAGCGCTGCGCGGACGTAGCCGGCCCGCGCCTGGTCGCGCGTCATCCGGTAGGTGACGAGGAGCCGCCCGAGCAGGAGCAGCTCCGCAGCGCGGTACGCGCCCGCGCGGACGGCGCCACGATGGCGGTGCACGACCACCTCGGCGGCGCGAGCCTTCATCTCGGCGACGCGCTCGCCGTAGCCGGCCGCGCCCGACGCGTTGCCGACGTGGCGCACCACCGCGGCCGGCGTGAACCAGATGCTCCGTCCGCGGGCCCGGGCCCGCCAGCACCAGTCGAGGTCCTCGCCGTACATGAACAGCGACGCGTCCAGCCCGCCGACCTCGGCGAGGGCCACCCGTGGCATCAGCCACGCGGCGCCGACGGCCCAGCCGACGCGGCGCACCGCGTCGTGCCGCCACGCCGGCTCCAGCAGCCAGCGCGCCTTGAGCGAGCGCGGCACCAGGCGGTGCGCCCCCGTCGCGTAGAGGAACGAGAGCGCGCCCGACGGGTACGGCCAGGTCGTGTGCTCGAGCGTCCCGTCGGGCCGCTCGACGCGCGGCACGACGAGCGCCGCGTCGGGCTGTGCCTCCGCGACGGCGAGGAGCGCGTCGAGCGCGTGCGGCTCGAGCCAGGCGTCGCCGTTGAGCAGCAGCACGAACGGCGCCGAGCCCCGGCTGACGAGCGCCGACATCCCGCCCGCGAAGCCGAGGTTCGCGGTGCCGCGGTCGAGGTCGACGTCGGGGAACCGGGCCGCGATCGCGTCGGCGGTGCCGTCGCCCGACGCGTTGTCGCGGACGAGCACGCGGAACGGGACCCCCTGCTCCGAGGCGAGGGTGCGCTCCAGCGCGGCGAGGCTGACGTCCCGGCTGTTCCAGGTCAGCACGCACACGTCGACACGCGGCGTCGCGCCGGCGACCACGCGCCGAGGCTACCCGCCGGCCGCTCCATAGACTGCGTCCTCGTGAGCGGGTCGGCGGTCTCCGGCCCGCGGCCGATCACGCTCGACCGCAGCGGGCCCCGCACCTCGCTCCGCGAGCTGGTCACCACCACGTGGGCCGCCCGCGAGCTCGTGGTGCTCCTGGCGCAGCGGGAGTTCTTCGCCCGCTACCGCCGGGCGACGCTCGGCGTCGTCTGGGCGGTGCTGCTGCCCCTCGTGCAGGCCGTCGTGCTCGCGATCGTGTTCACCAAGGTCGCCCGGCTGCACCTGCCGGTGAACGCGTTCGTCTTCGTCTTCTCCGGCATGGCCGCGTGGGCGTTCTTCTCCGGCAGCATCGGCACTGCCTCGACCGCGATCGTCGACGGCGCCGGGCTGTCCAGCAAGGTCTACTTCCCGCGCATCGCACTGCCGATCGTCTCGGTCGCGAGCAACGTCTACATCGCCGTCGTGAACGCGGTGATCCTCGTGATCGCGGCGTTCGTCGTCGGCGCGAACCCCGGGGTGCGCCTGCTCCTGCTGCTGCCCGCGATCGCTCTGGTCGTGGTGGAGACGACGGCGATGGCGGCGCTGCTGGCCGGGCTGCACGTGTACCTGCGCGACCTCCGCTACCTCGTGCAGGCGGTGCTGGTGCTCGCGTTCTACCTGACACCGGTGTTCTACCCGCTCACGAGCGCGCCGACTGCCCTGCGCCGCGTGGTCGAGGTCAACCCGCTCACCGGATGCATCGAGCTCTATCGCGACGCGACCATCGGCTCCGACGGGCACGTCCTCGCGACGGTCGGTGTGTCGCTCGCGTGGACCGTCGCGCTGGTCATCGGCGCGCTGTGGGTGCACTGCCGCTTCGACCGCGTCTTCGCGGACCTGCTGTGACCGCGCCGGTGACGTCGTCGGTGACGTCCGGCGGCACCGTGCCCGCGGTCGCCCTGCGCGGGATCACCAAGCGCTACACGAAGTACGAGGACACCCCCGCGCTGTTCAACGCGGCGCGCATGTTGTTCACCCGCACGCGTCGCACCGAGCTCGTCGCCGTGAACGACGTCGACCTCGAGGTCGCCCCGGGTGAGTGCCTCGGCGTGCTCGGGCGCAACGGCTCGGGCAAGTCCACGCTGCTGCAGATGATGGCCGGCGTCACCGGACCCTCGGCCGGCCGCATCACCGTGCGCGGACGCGTCGCCCCCCTCATCTCCGTCGGCGTCGGCTTCCACCCGGAGCTGACCGGCCGCGAGAACGTGTTCGTCAACGCCGCGATCCTCGGCCTGACGCGGGCGGAGGTGCAGCGCCGCTTCGACGCGATCGTCGACTTCGCCGAGATCGAGGACTTCATCGACACCCCGGTGAAGTTCTACTCATCCGGCATGTACGTGCGGCTCGGGTTCGCGGTCGCGACGCAGGTGGATCCCGACGTGCTGCTGGTCGACGAGGTGCTGGCCGTCGGCGACCTCGGCTTCCAGATGAAGTGCTTCGAGCGCATGCGCGAGATCCGCGAGGCCGGCGCCACCGTCGTGTGCGTCACGCACAACCTCGGCATCGTGCGGCGCATCTGCGACCGCGCGATCGTGCTCGACCACGGTGTGAAGCAGTTCGAGGGCGCGCCGGACGACGCGGTCACCCGGCTGTACGAGCTCACGGCGTCGTCCGCCGACAGCGACGGGCTCGACCTCGGCTGGGCGGTCGCGGTGCGCGGGGTCGCCGACCTCACGTTGGACGGCCTGGTCGACGCGCGCGGTCGTCCCACCTCCGCGGTCGAGCACGGTGACGAGGTCGTCGTCCGGGTCACCACGACGGCGCACGAGGAGCTCGAGGGCGCGTTCGTCGCCATCGCCGTGACCGCACCGGACGGCACGCTGGTCTACAGCGACGGCAGCGGCTACGACGCCGCTCCGACCACGCAGACGGCCGGGACCTCCCGGCCCGCCGAGGTCCGCTTCGCCGCTGACCTGCCCACCGGCAGCTACGCCGTCAGCGCCGCGCTGTGCCGCCCCGGGCCGCGGGGCGCCAAGCAGCAGCAGCTGGCGAGCACGCACGCGCAGATCTTCCACGTGACCGGTCGCCCGTTCGTGCGCGGCGTCGCCGACCTGCACGCGACGTTCACGACGCCCGACCAGCCGGCGCGCCGCGCCCGCCGGGCGCCCGCGGTCAGGCCGAAGCGCTGATGCTCGCCCGCCAGAGACCGGTCGTCTCGTAGGTCTTGGCGAGGCTGTAGACCGCGTTCACGCGGACGTCGCGGAACCCGGCGTCGACGACCATCTGCGCAAGCGCCGAGAGCGACGGCACCCACCAGACGACGTCCGACCAGCCACCGAGGTACTGCGTCGTGGGGCCCCACGGGCCCTCCCCGATCTCGAGGTCGACGACGTCGGACAGCAGCAGCTGCCCGCGCGTCACCGCCCGCATGCGCTCGAGCGCGGTGAGCGGATCGCGCAGGTGCAGCAGCAGATCGCCGCAGTGCACGAGGTCGAACGTGCCGTGCAGCGCGGGGTCGAGCGCGTAGACGCTCGCCGCGACCCGCTCGACCGTGCTGCCGATCGCCTCGTGGGCGAGCGCGAAGCCGGTGCCGACCGGCGGCAGGTCGCGCACGTCTTCGAGCCGCGAGCGGGCGGGTGTCGGGTAGTCGTAGTCGGCGCGCGTCTCGACGTCGATGGCGACGACGTCGGCACCGCGCTTCTCCATCTCGAACGCCCAGAAGCCGTCGAACGTGGCGACGTCGAGCGTGCGCTGACCGCTCAAGTCGGCGGGCAGGCCGTAGCGCGGGAGCAGGCTGCGGTGGTCGAACTGCCCGGGGGTGACGACGCCCCCCGGGAGCTCGATGGTGTGGTACCAGTCGACCTCGGTGAGCCGCTGCGCGAGGTCGGCGCGAGTCGTCTGGGCCCGCCGGTGCTCGGCGAGCTTCTCGTGCGCCGTGTCGACGAAGCTCGTCACCGCGGCGACATCGCGCCGGCGCACGTGTGGCTGCGGCGGGGGGTCGCGGAACAGCAGCCGACCCGGCGCCCCGGGCGCGGCGCCGGCGCGCTGCTCCTCGGCCGATCGGCCGGTGCGGGTCGGCACGGTGAGCTGCAGCTGGAACCCGCGCCAGCGCACGGACCGCGTCGCCACGTGCCGCCACCTCCGCCTGCCCGCGCGGGGTGGCGGGACCGGTGAACCCTATCCGCGCGCTCGGCGCGCGACCTGCTCGTGGAGGTCGACCAGCTGGGCGCCGTAGCGCTGCGCGGTGAGCTCCCCGGCCGTGCGCGCACCACCGGTGCGCAGCCGCGCGCGCAGCGCCGGGTCGGCGGCCAGCCGCGCAAGCGCCGCCCGCAGGCCGTCGACGTCGAACGGCGCGAAGCGCAGGCAGTTGACCTCGTGCGTGAGGTACTCGCCCGAGCCGCCCGTACCGGTGGCGACCACCGGTACCGAGCACGCCATCGCCTCGAGCGGCACCACGCCGAACGGCTCGTCCCACGTGCTCGGGAACACCACCACGTCGGCGGCGGCGTACGTCGACCGCAGCTCCCTTCGGCCGAGCGCGGTGAAGGTCACGCGATCCCTGATGCCGAGGTCGGTGGCCAGGCGCTTCAGGTGGAACGCGTAGTCGTCGCCACCGCCGCCAGCGATCGTGAGCGTCGCGGCGGGCGGCAGCGCCGCGAACGCGGGCAGCAGCGTCTCGATGCCCTTGTTGGGGTCCAACCGACCGACGTAGAGCACGCGCCATGACCACGGCCGGTCGGTGCCGGCGTCGACGATGGGGAAGTCGCCGGTGTCCACCCCGGGGTACGCGACGACGGTGGCCGCGAACTGCCAGGGTCCGCTCGCGAGGTTGGCCTCCATCGTGCTGCGGCTCATGAAGTCGGCCGTCATCCCGGCGAGCGTCGGGGGGCGGGTCGGCAGTCCCAGCAACGACGACGACGGCCAGCGGGCGGTGCGGCGCAACCAGCCGTCGAGCGACGGCGCGAACCGCAGCCAGTCGTTGCCGAACGTGATGAGCACCGGCAGGCCACGCTTCTCGAGCTCGGTCAGGAGGGACAGCGAGAGCCCGGCCATGTGCCACACCGACACGACGTCGGGGCGCACGCGCGCGAGCGCCGCGCGCAGCTCGCGGAGGTTCGACCGCTCGATGCCGGCGACGTGCCGCAGCCGGCGCGGGATCGCCTCGACGTTGCGCGCCCAGTCCCAGTAAGGCAGGAGGGTGCGGGTCACGCCCACGTCGTCGCGGCCGGAGGCGGCCACGGAGACACCGGCGACGCGGGCGTTGCTGGTGAGCACGTGCACGTCGTGCCCGGCCCCCCGCAGCGCGGCGACCGCATCCGCGCAGAGGAGCTCGTAGCCGCCATACGCATGCGGCGGGTAGAGGTTGCCGATCGTCAGGACGCGCATGCGCGATCCCGTACCGTCGTGCTCGCCATGGACCGCCAACGCGTGGACACCGCGGGCCACTATGCCGCACGGGTCGACGACGTCTCCCAGGTGAGCCCCGAGGCGGTGCGGCGCGCGCTGCGCGCCTGCTTCGAGCGCTGGCCCGTCGACGGGCCGATCCTCGAGGTGGGCACCGGCGTCGGCGGCAACCTCGCGCTGCTCGCCGCGCACGGGCCGGCGGTCGGGGTGGATGTCGCGCTGGCGGCCCTGCGGTCCGCGCGGGCGACCGCACCGGTGCTCGCCGGCGACGCCGCCCGGCTGCCCTTCGCCGACGCGACGTTCGGCGCCGCCGTGTGCACGGAGGTCCTCGAGCACGTCGACGAGCCGGCGGCGGCGCTGGCCGAGCTGGCCCGTGTCCTGCGCCCGGGGGCGATCGCGTTCGTCACGACGCCGAACTACAGCAACCCGGTGGGCGTGCACAAGGTGCTGTCCGACCGGCTGCGCGGGCGGCGCGACTACAACCCGTGGGGCGCGCACGAGGGCGGCTACGAGGCCTTCATGACCGGTCGTCGGCTGTGGCGGGCCGCCCGGCCGCACTTCACGCTCGTCGACGCCGCGGCGCTCGACTACGGGCAGGCGCTCACCGGCCGCTTCGGCGTCACCGACCGCATCGCCAACGCGCGCCGCGTGTACCCGTGGGTCGCGCGGTTCGTGCTGTGGGCGGAGGCGCCGCACCCGCGACTGCCGTTCCTCGCCTGGCACGGCATGCACATCCGCCTGGTGCTGCGCCGCGCCTAGCTGCTCAGAGGATCGGCGTGCGGTGCTCGATCGACGCGCGCGCCATCGTCACGACCTCGGCGGCGTCGACGAGCGCCAGCGCGGGCAGCGCGCCCGCGAGCTCGCGCACGGGGTGCCCGCGCGCCTCGCGGCACAGGCGGGCGTGCAGCCATGGCAGCGTGAGCGCGAGGAACCGGCGGTCGCGGGCCGCCAGCCCGACACCGGCGACGCCCACGAGCAGCTCGAGGTGTGTGCGCTTCCAGAACACCCGGCGGTAGAGCAGGTCGGAGCGCACGCGCGGGTGGAGCTTGACCACGAGACCCGCTGCACCCCAGCGCTTCTGGTCCCGCGCCTTGTCCCACGCGCTGGCGGGCGTCACGTCGTGCTCGACGACGACGTGCGAGCCGAAGACGACCTCGAGCCCGTGGTCTTCCGCGCGCAGCCCCAGCTCGGTGTCCTCCCAGGCCGCGTTCGGGAAGTCCTCGTGGAAGCCGCCGAGCGCCTCGAGGTCAGCCCGCCGGTAGATGACGTTCGCGGTCGCGAACCACCGCACCTCGCGCGGGCCGGCGACGAGCCCCCGCGCGAGCAGTGACTCGAGGTAGCGGTGCTCCGGGGGCGCGTCGACGCGGCCGACGACGACCCGCGGCCGGTCGCCGATCGCGATCAGGGCCTGCTCGAGCCAGTCAGAGGCCGGCACGCAGTCGTCGTCGGTGAACGCGATGACCTCGCCGCGCGCCGCGCGCCAGGCCGCGTTGCGGCCGGCCGCCGGGCCGCGGGACGTCGCGTGCCGCACCGGCACGAGGTGGAGGTCACCCGCGTCGCGGGCCGCCGTGAGCACCGACCACGTGTCGTCGCTCGACCCGTCGTCCACCACGGCGACCTCGAACGCCGACGCCGGCAGAGTCTGCGCGCGCAGCGCCGCGAGCAGGCGGGCGAGGCGGGCGCCGCGGTCGCGCGTCGACACGCAGACCGAGATCCGGACGTCGCTCACAGCACCACGGTCCGGTACCGCAAGGAGCCCTCCGCCATGACGAGGACCTCGTGCGCGTCGAGGATCGCGACGCCGGGCAGCGTGGCGATGCGCTCGCCGAGGGTCTCGGCGACCGGGTGCGAGCACAGCCGCCGGTGGACCCACGGCACGGCGAGCGCGAGCGCCGCCGGACGGCGGCGCGCACCGAGCAGCCCGGCGACCATCAGCAGGAACGACGGGTGGCTCGCCTTCCAGAACACGGTGCGGTGCAGCAGGAGCGACCGGGCGCGCGGGTGTCGCGCGATGACGGCGACGAGGTCGGCCCACCGGCGCTGGTCGCGCAGGAGCTGGGTCATCGACGTCATCTCGACGGGGTGCTCGACGACCGCGTCGGCGAGGAACGTGAAGCGTCGCCCCTGCTCCATCACGCGCAGCCCGAGGTCGGTGTCCTCGCCGGAGACGTTGAGGAAGCTCTCGTCGAACCCGCCGACGGCCTCGAGGTCGTCGCGCCGCACGACGAGGTTCGCGGTGGCGCACCAGGCCGCGGTGTCGGCGCTGGCCCACACGCTGCGGGTGAAGGAGCCGAGCAGACGGTGCTGGTCGGCCGGCGGGCGCACCGCCCCCGCTGCGATCACCTCCTGGGTCGCCGTCGCCGCGAGCACGTGCTCGAGCCACGAGTCGACGGGCAGGCAGTCGTCGTCGGTGAACGCGCACAGCGGTGCCGACGCCGCCCGCCAGGCCCGGTTGCGGCCGGCGGCCGGGCCCTTGCCGGGCTCGTTGCGCAGCACCGTCAGCGGGAACGACGTCGTCGCCGCGAGCTGCTCGAGGACCTCCCACGTGTCGTCGGACGATCCGTTGTCCACGATGACCGCTTCGAACCGCTGTGGGCCGATCGTCTGCCGCTCGAGGTGATCGACCAGCCGCGGCAGCAGGCCCGCGCGGTTGCGGGTCGACACGCAGACCGTGACGTCGGGCGTGACATCACCCGTGACATCACCCATGACATCACCCGTGACTCCCCGCGGCACGCGAGCAGCCTATGGAATCCTCGCGCCATGAAGGCGCGGGCCAGGGCCAAGCTCCAGCGCGGCGTGCGGCGGGCCGTGCAGCGCGTGGAGTCGCTGCTCGAGATCCGCGCCGGTGACCCGCTCGCCGCGGACTTCGGCGGCTTCGGTGCGGGCTCGGTGATCGCCTACCCGCAGCGGCTCATCCAGCACCCGGAAGCCATCACCGTCGGCGAGCGCACGACGATCCTGTGCGGCGCGGTGCTCGAAGCGATCCACCCCACGCCCGAGCTGCTGACGATCGGCAGCGACTGCTACTTCAGCTACGACATCCGGCTGGTCGCCCTGAACGGCATCCACATCGCCGACCGGGTCGCCCTCGGCCACCGAGTGACCCTCGCGGACACGGTGCACGACTTCAAGCGACGCGACGACGACGAGGAGAACTGGCAGGCGGCCCTGCGCGTCGGTCGTCCGCTCATCGTCGAAGAAGGCACCTGGGTGGGGAGCAACTGCGTCGTGACGGGCGGCATCGTGCTCGGCAAAGGGTGCATCATCGCGCCGAACTCGGTCGTGACCCGTGATGTCCCCGCGCACACCCTGGTCGGCGGTTCACCGCTGCGCGAGCTGCGCCGGCGCACGCCCGACGGCGAGTGGGTCGACGTCGACCCGGAGCAGTGAGCCGGAGGCCGGCTAAGCGCTGCGCCCGCCGGCGCGACGCTCGGAGGCGAGGCGGCGCTCCGAGGTGCGGCGGCGCCCCGCCGGCTCGTGACCGAACGCCGGGCGCGGCAGGTCGGCCGCACCGGTGGTGAGGTCGGCGACGGTCCCGGCGAGGACGGCCTCGTACACGCGGCGCGTCTCGGCGACCTGGCGACGCACGTCGAAGTGCGAGCGCACGCGCGCGGCACCGACCTGGGCGATGCGCTCCGCGAGCACCGGTGAGTCGAGCAGCTCGCCGATGCGCTTGGCGACCGCCGGGGCGTCGCCGCGCTCGACGAGGAACCCCGACTCGCCGTCGATGATCTCGTCGCAGTTGCCCGTGACGCGGGTGAGCACGACGGGCACGCGGGCCGCCATCGCCTCGAGCGGCGCGTACGGCGCGCCCTCGTAGCGCGAGGTCAGCGTGAAGACGTCGAACTGGTTGACGATGCGCCGCGCCTCGTGGATGAACGGGACCCGGTGGAAGTGCGACCACCCGACCGTGAGCTCGTCGACCTGGTTGCCGAGCGGGCCGTCGCCGATGAGCACGAAGTGCGTGCTGGGGTGGCGCCGCGCGACCTGGCGGCACGCGCGCACGAAGGTGCCGATGTCCTTCTGCGGCGTGAGCCGGGCGATCGACCCGACGAGCGGAGCGTTCGCGGGGATGTTGAGCATGCGGCGCAGGTCGGGCTCGTCGCTCGGTTCGATGCGGGCGTCCACGCCGTTGGGCACCACGACCGTTCGGTCGGCGTGCGAGGTCTGCAGCTCCACGGCGAGGTCGCGCTCGCTCGGCGACACCGCGATGACCGCGTCGGTCACGCGGGCGAGCTGGCGCTCGACCGCGACGACGCCGCGGCTGGTGATGAGGCCGTTGGGTGTCCACACGACGGCGGCATCGCTGCCCGCCGCGGCGACGCGGCCGAGCGCGCCCGCGACCGAGCTGTGCAGGTGCACGATGTCCGGCCGCACCTCGGCGATGAGCCGGCGCAGGCGGTGGACGGCGAGCACGTTGACGGGCGAGACCTTGGACCGGCGCATGTCGATGATGCGCACGTCGGCCCCGAAGGCCCGCATGATCGGCACCGCGGTCGAGTCGGTGATCTCGCGCGAGCGGTGCGCCGGCACCGCGACGACGGTGTCGATGTCACCCCGGTGCTCGACGAGGTCGACCAGGTGGCGGGCGGTGCCGCCGCCGATCGCCTCGAGGACGTGGAGGACCTTCATCAGGCGGCACCCCGCGACGCAGCGCCGGAGAAGCACTCGCGGTAGACGTCGAGGGTGGCCCGCGCAGCGGCGGCCCAGCTGAACGCGGCTGCCCGCTCTCGGCCCCGTCGCACGAGGTCCTCCCTGTGCCCGTCGTCGTCACCCAGGCGCTTGATCGCGACCGCCCACCCTTCCACGTCGTCGACGCCGATGACGACACCGGCGGTTCCCACGACCTCCGGGATCGCGCCCGCGTCCGACACCAGGGCGGGCACCCCCGACGCCATCGCCTCCAGCGGGGTCAGCCCGAAGCCCTCGTCCCGCGACGGGTGCACGAGAGCGAGTGCACCGGCCAGCAGGACGGCAAGGTCGTCGTCGGGCACGAAGCCCAGGAACCGGACGGCTCCGGCCAGGCCGAGCGTCTCCACCAACGCGTGCGTGTCCGCGGCGCCGGTGTCGTCGGCCCCCGCGACGAGCAGGGTCGGCGGCGCTACCCCCAGGTCGCGCAGGCGGGCGAGGGCGTGCAGGACGACCGCGAGGTTCTTGCGGCGCGAGACCGCGCCGACGCAGACCACGTAAGGACCAGCCGGCACGTCGTGGCGAGCCCTCACGTCGGCCTCGGGGCGGGGGTGGCCGACGGCGGTGAAGCGATCGCTGACCCCCTCGGGGACGACTCGGACGCGCTCGGGCAGGACGCCCAGGGTGCCACACAGGTCATCCCGGACCGCCGTCGACGGGACGATCACGCGTCGAGCGTGCCGGGCTGTCCTGTGAAGGGCCCGGCGACACACCCAAGCGGGGCCGGGCTCCATCCACTCCCGGTGGTGGATGGGGATCAGGTCGTGGACGGTCACCACCTGGGGTGCGCGGCTCGGCACCGGGATGGCGGTCGACAGCACGTGGACCAGGTCGGCCCGGCCCACGTGCGCCTCCACCGGGGGGAACGGCAGCAGCGTCCAGGTCCCGTTGACCAGGCGGCGGGGTCCGCGGAGGCGGCGGACCGGCACCGACGCCGGCACCCAGGAGGGCTCGGTCGGCTCAGCGGCGGCGACGAGCTCGATGGTGATGTCGGGGCCGGCCACGGCGGCGAGCGCCTTCACGATCTCGTCGGTGTAGCGCTGGATGCCGGTGCCCTGCTCGGGCGCGAGCCGGTGCGCGACGATCACGACGCGACGCGGGCTCACGCGGGCGATCCCAGCAGGTCGCGGTAGAGCCGGTCGACGCGGTCGGCGACCGCGGCCGCGTCGAAGTGCGCGCGGACGTGGTCGTGCGCGCGCCGGCCCATGGCGGCGGCGGCGGCCGGGTCGGCCAGCAGCTCGCGCACCGCCGCCGCGACGGCCGTGGGATCGGCGTCGGGGACGAGCCGGCCGGTGTCTCCGTCGCGGACGATCTCCGGGACGCCGCCGACCGCCGATGCGACGACCGGCACCGCCCGGGACATCGCTTCGAGGATCGCGAGCGGCTGCATCTCGTGCGACGAGGTGTGCACGTACACCGCCGCCGCGTCGAGCATCGGCTCCGGGTGGTCGACGTGGCCGTGGAACGTGACGACGTCGTCGACCCGCAGCTCCTCCGCTCGCCGCCGCAGCATCGCCGCGTACTCCTCGTGGCCGGGCTGCTCCTCGCCGAGCACGTCGACGCGGACGTCGATCCCGGCCGCGCGCAGCTGCGCGGTCGCGTCGAGCAGCACCTCCACCTGCTTCACCGGGTGCAGGCGGGACAGCGTGACCAGCCGCGGCGGCACCGCGGGCGTGCGCACGGGCACCGACGGCGGGACGGGCACGCCGTTGGGCACGACGTCGCGGTCGGGGTGCACCGGTACGCCCGGGATCGCGAGGCTGGGTGACGACAGCACGACGCGCGTGGCGAGCCGGCCCGCGAGCCGGTTCAGCAGCGGCGCGCCGGAGTCGGCGTGCACGTGCCACACGACCGGGATGCGGGCGAGCCGGGCGGCCGGGCCGGCGAGCAGCAGGCCGCGCAGGTCCTGTGCGTGCAGCGCGTCGACGTGCCCGCGGAGCAGCCGGGCGAGCCGCCACCAGTAGCGGGGCAGGCTCAGCCCGGCCGCGACGCGGGCGAGACCGACGGTCGCGCCGCCGTAGACGGTGAGCGCCGGCGGGGCGGCCACGACGTCGACGCGGACGCCGTCGGCGTCGAGCTCGCGCCGCAGCTGCCCGTCGGTCGGCAGCAGCACCCGCACCTGCCAGCCGCGCTCGCGCAGCCCCGCGGCCATCTGCCGCAGCGCCGCCTGACCGCCGCCCCGGGCCCGCGGGTAGGCGTCGAAGAACGCGACGGTCCGGGCGGGCGGCGCGGGGGCCGAGGCGGCGGCTCCTAGCATGCGCCCGTGCCTCCCTCGCAGTGGGCCGGCCTCCGCGTGCGGAGCCGGGGGTGGTGACGACGGCGCCTGTGCTCATCGACGGGTACGAGCTGACCGCATCACGCTTCCGCGGCATCGGAACCTACCTGCGCCACCTCATGGCCGGGCTGGCGGCCCGGGACGACTTCGACGTGAGCGTCCTGG
>DASZYF010000118.1:0-40628 GCA_035545535.1 Mycobacteriales bacterium
GTCCTCCGGGCTGTGGATGCAGGGCCCGGCCGAGCAGATGGCCCTCATCGCCGCCCGGCTGGCCGCCGCCACGGCGGTGCCCCGCACCGAGCAGGATCCGCGGACCATGCCGCAGCGCCGGTACGACACGATCCTCGACGCCCTCAGCGCGAAAACGAACGTTTTCGTGGACCTGGTCGGCTACGCCAACCCCGACGGCACGATCAGCCTCCCGTCCCTGCCCGGCATCGGCGACCTCGACCCCGACCAGCTCGGCCGGCTCATCACCGGCGGCACCCTCCGCTTTCACAACCCGCAGGTGAAGCCGCCCGCGACCGACGCCTACGAATGGACCGCCGCGCAACGCCGCTATGTGTGCGCCCGGGACCGGGTCTGCCGCTTCCCCGGCTGCCAGGTCCCCGCCGAGCGCTGCGAGCTCGACCACGTCATCCCGTTCCAGCCCGACGGCAGCCGCGGGGCGACCGACGTCGACAACGGGATCGCGATCTGCACGCGGCACCACCGGGTCAAGCACCAACCCGGCTGGAAAATCGAAAGATTCGACGACGGCACCGTGGTCTGGACCAGCCCCACCGGCCACACCACCACCGACCAGCCCTGGCACGCCCTCGACGACCAATAGCAACGCGGGAGTCGGCGATCCATGCGTTCGCGCGGCAATCCCGTGAACCGTTCCTCGGTGTGGCTGTGCCCGACCACGGACCGGCTCACCGCTGAGACGAGCCAGGCGATTCAGCGCACCGTGATCGCGAGGACCCGGCTCGCGCCGTAGACATGGATCGCGTAGGTGCCGGGCTTGACCGTCTTCGGGATCGTCACCCAGCCGTGCACGTGCTGGTCGGGGTCGACCGCCAGGTTGCCGATCTTCAGACCGGGTGCAAACGCGTTCTTGCCGCGATGCGTCAGGTCCACGCGCGTCTTCTTCGGCAGGTCCTCCCGCACCAGCGGGGTGTCGTTGCACCGCAGCACGACCTGACCGGATAGGCGGAACGGCCGACTTCGACGCACGGTCGTCTTGCGCGTGTGTGGCGCGGGCGGCGCCACGCACGAGTGCGTTGTGGTCGGCTCGCCCACCTGGGCGACTGTCGGGGCTGTCGTGGGGGCGTCGTGGCGGACCAGGATCGTCGCCTCGGCCGGTGCGTGACCGTAGGTCCCGGTTGCGTCGCCGGTGTAGTCGACGGTGAGCTGCTGGTCATCGTTCGCCTGCCCCGTGCAGGCCGCGTTCGATGCCGGCGACGCGGTCACCTCGGCGTGGGCAACGCCCCCCTCGAGCGACGCCGCGGCCAGGGGTTCGAACGGGTTGCATCCGTAGACCGTGACGGTTCCGGTCGGCTCCCCGTCGCCGCGGGGGTCCGTCACGTCGACGGTCAGTCGGATCGGGTCACCCTGGTTGATGCCAGCGACGGGCTCGGCGGCCAGCGCGAGCGTCGTCGGGTCGGCGGCCGTGACCCGGTACGTGGACCCGGTGGCGTCAGCTTGGAACGCGTTCTGCGGGTACACCGTGTCGCCGTCGCGGACGACGCCGTCGGCGTCGGTGATCAGATCGAGCTGCGTACCACCGGGAAGCCTCGCGTCGTTCGCAAGCTGCGGGTTGGCCAGCCCCGCGACCGTGACCGGACCGCCCTCGACGACCAGGCGCCCGTACGCCGCCGCGCTGTCGACCCGCGGAGCGATCTCGACGCCCGCACCGATCCGGACCGGGCCGACGAGATGGAGCTCACCCGGCGCGTCCGCGGTCCCGCCGACGAGCGCGCTGCCCGTCATCGGGAAGGTCTTGCTCGGCATCAGCACCTGCCCGTACTGCTGCTCGATGTCGCGCGCGTCCACGGTCCCCGTTCCGGAGATGCTCCCGCACCAACCCGTCCCGTGGGCCGAGATGCAGGACAAGCGCAGGTCGCCCGCATGAAAGGTCGCGCCGCCCGGGATGTGGAGGTCCGGGATCGCGATCGCATCGTCGGGAAAGCCGAAGTCGCCGCTCTCCGGCGCCTGGAAGTACCAGCGGGCGACGCCGTAACCCCGGAGGTGCGCCATGCCGGTCCCGACGTGGTGCACCACCGCATCCGGACCCATCGTGAGCGTGCCGAAGATGACGATGTCCGGTGATCCGCCGAACACGAACGTGCTGCTCCTGATGTCGACGTCGTGCACGAAGATGGTGCTCGTGCCTCCGCGCAGCTCGGCTTGCTGAACGCCGTCAGCGCCGAGGTGGCCGACATGCAGGGACCCGCCCGCGGAGGCGTCGAGCAGACCGCCTTCGAGGTCGAGCGTCGGGACCTGCAGCGAGGCACCGGAGGGCAACGAGACCGTTCCTCCCGCGATGTCGAGCGTTCCCACCTCAGGCCCCGGGTAGTGACCGCCGTCGTACGACCCCGTCACCGTCAGCGATCCGCCGCTGACGCTGAGCTCGGAACCCTCGAGGAACGACACGGTGTACGCGCCGCCCGAGAGCACGACCGGCTGGCTCCAGCACGCCACGCTCGACGCACCGGGCACACCGTGATCCCAGTTCGCGGCGTCATCCCACGCATTGCTGACCGCTCCGGTGAAGGTCGTCGTGCATGCGGGCACATCAGCGCGAGCCGGTGCGACCGGCACCAGGGCGCTCAGGCCGACGACAAAGGCGATCAGCAGGAGCCGGCTGCGCAGCACCAATCCCCCTCGCGCCGCAGGACAGGGCGACGCGCCGAGCGTAGGACGGGTCGGGCCGGCCGAGGAGGTAGTCGCCGCACGTCGGCCGAGCGGTCCGCCCGCCGGACGTACGCGATGTACCGATCCCGGTCGGGTGTCGGCGGCTGCAGTCCGTTTCGGACATTCGGTAACCGTCGTGTTACCGTCACCCTGTGGTTACCGATGCGGGGGCGGCGTTCGACGCGCTCGGCGACCCGCAGCGCCGGGAGATCCTGCGCCTGCTCGCTGACGGTGACAAGCCCGTGCACGAGCTCGCGGCCGCGCTGCCGATCAGCCGGCCGGCGGTGTCGCGGCACCTACGGGTGCTGAAGGACGCCGGGCTCGTCGACCAGCGCGCCGAGGGCACCGAGCGCATCTACCACCTGCACGACGGTGGCATGGAAGCCGTGCAGCGCTACCTCGCGACCGTGTGGGGCGACGCGGCCGCGCGCTTCCGCCTCGTCGCCGAGAACACGACCCCCAAGAAGAAGCGATGACCGCCGCACCGCTGCTCACCGCGTTCGACGTGGCCTGCTCGGCGGACCACGCCTTCGACGTGTGGACCACCCGCACCGCGATGTGGTGGCCCAAGGACCACACGGTGGGCGGCGCTGGCGAGGTCGACGTCGTGATCGAGCACGGCGTCGGCGGCCGCCTGCTCGAGCGCCGCGGTGACGGCACCGAGCACGTGTGGGGCGAGATCACGACGTGGGAGCCGCCGGCCCGCCTCGGGTTCCGCTGGCACATCGGCCGTCCGGCAAGGGTCGCGACCGACGTCGAGGTGCGCTTCGTCCCGCAGGGCGAGGACGCGACGCGCGTCGAGATCGAGCAGCACGGCTTCGAGCGCTTCGGCGAGGAAGCCGAGGTCCTGCGCAAGCGCAACACCGTCGGGTGGGGATCGCTCGCCACCCACTTCCGGACTGCGATCGAGGGGGACTGATGGCCGCCGGCACCAAGGAGGACCCGTGGGTGCTGAAGACACCGCCGGGCAGCTCGGAGTACGTCATGTACCGCGACCCGGACGACGCGAAGGTGCTCGTCTGCCAGGTCGGCTCGACCAAGCTCACCTACCAGGAGCGGGCCATCAAGGACCTGCACGCCTGGTTGAAGAAGCAGAAGGACTGGGTCGAGCTCGGCGCCGCGGACGAGCAGAAGCCCGCGAAGGACGGCACCGTCGAAGCCTTCGGCCGCGCCGAGGACAACCCGGTCAAGGGTTGGTACGGCCTGCGCAAGGGCTACCGCGGCCGCTTCGGCATGTACCTGCCGCCGCTGCTCGAAGAGCTCGGCCTCGCCGAGGTCACGCACGATCCGCGCAACAACAAGATGCGAGCGAGGTAGTGATGGCGAAGCAGACGGTCGTGCGCTACACGACGAAGGACGAGGCGGCGGCGAAGGAGAACCAGCGCCTCATCGAGGCTGTCTTCGCCGACCTCGCCGCGCAGCAGCCCGCGGCGCTCAGCAGCTACGACGTCGCGGTGCTCGACGACGGGCGGAGCTTCGTGCACGTCGCCGTCGTCGACGGCGACGCCAACCCGCTGCTCGAGCTCGAGTCCTTCCGCACCTTCAGCTCGACCGTCGGCGAGCGCGCCGACGCTCCCCCGGTCGCCGTGACCGGCGAGGTCTTCGCCGCCCACCCCTGACCGCCTGGGCGCTTCCGGATCGATCAAGGACTTCTGCTGTCGACCAAGGGGAACCGGGGGTCGTCGGTCACTGTGGGCCCTCAGGTCTCCTTGATCGACTGCGGTTCTCCTTGATCGATGGAACGGCCGCTGCCGCAGCTAGCCGATCAGGCCTGGGCGAGGCGGGCCTCGAGCCAGGCCCAGCCATCGTCCTTGCGGTGCTCGCGCCGCCAGCCGCGCAGCAACGCGCGCGCCTCCGAGCGGTCGACGACGGCGAGCACGGCCATCAACGTGTCCACGGGCACCACGTTCTCGGGGAAGCGCTCGCGGGTCACGCCGTCCTCGTCGTTGTCGGCATGGCCGGGCGCCCCGCCGGGGGTGAGCAGCTCCTGGGCCACCACGGTCGTCGCGTCACCGTCGCCGATCTCGATGGTTCCCTCGCCGGGCTGCGGCACCGCCCCGACGAGGACGAGCTCTCCGGTGTCGTGGAACCACTCGAGGTGCGCGACGTCGGCACCGATGCCGGCCGCGATCGCCGGGGAGACGGTCCAGTCGCCGTAGTTCGTGATGAAGCTCGACGCGCGACCCTTCTCGGCCAGGAAGTCGTTGACCGGCGTCGTCGGGATCTCGTTGCCGTTGATGACCAGGCTCATGCCGCCATCATGACCGGCCCGAACCCGGGCCGGGGCGCCGGCGCAACGCCTACCAGGTGGCCGTGTTGACCGAACCGTCGGTGCTCACGGTGACGGCCTGGCCGACGAGCTCGCGCGACTCCGCGTCGGAGAGCAGCGCCGGATCGTTCACGCGCGCGTAGCAACGCCCACCCCCGTCGACCTCGAGGATCAGCAGTCCGCTCATCGGTGCGCCGTCACGGCCGTGCTCCACCGTGTAGGCGACCACCGTCGCCGGGCCCTCGTGGGCCGCGAGCACCGCGCGCTTCGGGCCGGCATCGAGCCCGGCCTGCAGCGCCTCCTTGTCGATGGGCACCGGCACCGACGACGGCGGCGCCGAGGAGTACACGGCGTTGCAGTGCTTGGTCATGTGCATGCCGACGCCGGTGACCATGCCCTTGCTCCCGGGCTCGGCCCGCAGCC
Organism: Mycobacteriales bacterium; assembly: GCA_035545535.1. Lineage (GTDB taxonomy): Bacteria > Actinomycetota > Actinomycetes > Mycobacteriales > CAJCIY01 > DASZYF01. The sequence goes on from DASZYF010000118.1 coordinate 5,381, forward strand.
GGTCCACCATCGTCGCGATGGAGTGGAGCATGTAGTTGCTCGCCGGTCCGCCCGCGAACGGGAGGCCGCCGGTGACGGTGAGGCCGCGCGGGTCGAGCGGGTCGAGGCCCATCGCGTCGCACTGCAGGTGCAACGACGACGCGAAGCACGAGTAGAGGTCGAAGGCCGCGATGTCGTCGATGCCCACGCCCGCCATGCCGAGCACCGCGTCCGCCACCGCCTTCATGCCGTCGGAGCGCGCCATGTCATCGCGCTCGGCGACGGTCCAGACGTCGGTCGCGTAGGCCCAGCCCAGCGGGTACACGCGCTTCTCGACCGGCACGCCCAGCGCATCGGCGGTCGCCTCGCTGGCGATGATCGCCGCCGCGCTCATGTCGACGTCCATGACCGATACCTCGTACTTCGTGTACGGCCAGCCGACATAGCGGTTCTCCGGAGTGGCGGTCCCGAGCTCGGCCGCCGAGCGCACCTTCGGGAACCACGCGTGCGGGTTCGCAGCCGCCACCTCGGTCATGCGGGTGAACATCTGCGCCGTCGCGTCGGCGTAGTCGCCGAGCGAAGCGCCCCGCGCGGCCCGGCGCGCGGTGTCGAACAGCGGGAACGTCAGGTAGGCCTGGAAGACCTGGTGCGCCACCTCGGTCTTGGGCGGCACGGCCTCGAAGGGGAACGGCTTCTTCTCCGGGTCGCGGTGCGACCAGGCCGCGCGCTCCCCCGCCTTCTTCAGGGCGCGTGTCGTCGCGAGCGCCTCGGCGCCGACGACCAGGCCGAGCTCCAGCTCGCTGGCGAGGATGCGTTCGGCCAGCCCGTTGAGCAGCACCTGCGGCGTCGTGCCGCCGATGCCCGAGTAGTGCCGATCCTTCGGATCGGCCCCGATCCGCTCCAGCAGGCGACCGACCGGGTCGTCGTAGGGCCAGGTCTGGCAGTACACGACCTGCACGCTGTCGAGGCGCTCGAGCACCCCCGCAGCACCCGCCGTGGACGCGCTGTCCGCCGCGGCTTCGCGGGCACGCTGCTCCCACAGCTCGAGGGGCTCCGGCGACGGCCCCGGAGGCCGCACGGTGTGCTGCGCGACGCCGATGATGCACGGCGTCCGAGGGTCCACTCCGGCGCTCACGGGCGCTCCATCCCTGACACGCGTGTCATAGTACGGTCGCCCCCATGGACATCGCCGGGGCCGGGATCCTGCTGACGGGCGCCTCGTCCGGGATCGGCGCGGTCACCGCCACCACGCTCGCCGGGAAGGGCGCCCGGCTGGTGCTGGTCGCCCGCCGCAAGGAGCTGCTCGAGGACGTGGCCGCGCAGTGCGTCGCCGCCGGCGGCCCGGAGCCGACCGTCGTCGTCGCCGACCTCGCCGACCTGGACACCGCGGAGCGGGTGGCGCTCGAGGCCGACGACGCCCTCGGCGGCACCGACGTGCTCATCAACAACGCGGGCGTGCCCAAGCGCCGTCACATCAAGGACCTCACGTTCGACACCGTCACGTCGATCATGAACATCAACTACTTCTCGCCGGTGCGCATCACGATGGCGCTGCTGCCGCGCATGATCGAGCGTGGCCATGGGCGGATCGTGATGATGGGCTCGCTCGCCGGCCGCATCGGCGCTCCCCGTGAGGCCGCGTACGCGGGCAGCAAGTTCGCGCTCGCCGGCTGGACCGAGTCGGTCGCGGTCGACCTCGACGGCACCGGCGTCTCCATCTGCACCATCGCGCCCGCCGCGATCGAGTCGCCCATCTGGGACCCGGACCTCGCGGACAACGAGCGCTCGCTGTTCAACGGCGAGCTGCTGCCGACGCAGACGGTCGCGGACTGCGTGGTCGACCTCATCGAGAACGGCGGCTTCGAGCGGTTCGTCCCGGCCGACATGGCGCAGGTGATCGCCGCGAAGCACCAGGACGTGGACCGGTTCATCAAGGGCAACATCGCGTTCGTCCGGATGCGGGTCGCCGAAGGTGCGGATGAGCAACCAGCGGGAAGGACCTGACGTGGGCATCGACCTCGACGGCGCGAAGGTCCTCGTGACCGGCGCCTCCACCGGCATCGGCGCGGCGCTCGCGATCGAGCTCGGCAAGGCGGGCGCCACCATCGCGATCACCGCGCGGCGGCAGGCGCTGCTCGACGAGGTGCTCGCCGAGGCGAAGGCGGCGGGCGCCGGCCCCGACAGCTACGCCGTGGCCGCCGACCTCGGCGACATCCCGCTCGCCGAGAAGGTTGCGCTCGAGGCGTGGGAGCGGTTGGGCCACGTGGACGCGGTCGTGAACAACGCGGCGATCCCGAAGCGCCGCCACGTGATCGATCTCCCGGGCGACGAGCTCGACCTCGTCATGCGCGTCAACTTCACGTCGCCCGCGCGCATCTGCCTCGCGCTCCTGCCCAAGATGCTCGAGCGCAAGGCCGGGATGCTCGTGAACGTCGGCTCGATGGCGGGCCGGCTCGGCAACCCGGGCGAGATCGCCTACTGCGCCAGCAAGTTCGCGCTGTCCGGCTTCACCGAGACGCTCGCGATCGACCTCGCCGGGACCGGGGTCGAGGCGCGCCTCGTCACGCCCGGCCCGTTCGACACCCCCATCTGGGACATGGAGGGCGAGGAGCCGGCGCCCTACGAGGGCCCGAAGTACCCGCCGTCCGTCGCCGCCGAGGCGATCGTCGCCGCGCTGCGCGGCGACGGCGGGTTCGAGCACATCGTGCCGCCGGAGATGAAGGGCGTCGTCGAGTTCAAGGCGCAGGACATCGACACCTACCTGCAGGGCGCCATCGCCTTCTCCACGATGAAGCCCCATGACCACTGACGCTGACCCGTCGGCCCCGCACCCGCTCGACCCGCTCACCGAGGACGAGGTCCGCGCCGCGACGGCGGCCATCAAGGCCGATCCGCGCATCCCCGACACCGCGCTCTGCGCGACGGTCGCGCTGCACGAAGGGCCGAAGGACGCCGTGCTCGCGCACCGCGCCGGCGATGCGGTCAACCGGTGCGTGCGCTACCACCTGTACGACAAGGCGTCGGTGTCGGCGTTCGACGTCGTGGTGTCCGCGACGCACGGCCGCATCGAGTCGCTCGAGGTCATGCCGGGCAAGCACCCCGCGTACCTGATGATGGGTGACCTCTACGCCGCGACGCTGCTGGTCAAGGAGGACCCGACGTTCGTCGCCGGCTGCCGCGCGCGCGGCGTGACCAACATGGACCAGGTGCAGCTCGACCCCTGGCCCGCCGGTCGCTTCGGCAACCCGTGGGAGACGACGGACGACGGGCTGACCGCCCGCATCTGCCGCGTCGTCGGCTACATCCGGCACACGCCGAAGGACAACGGCTACGCGCACCCGCTCGACGGGCTCGTCGCCACGGTCGACCTGGACAAGATGGCGGTCGTCGACGTCTACGACGACGGCACGACGCACACGCAGCCCGAATGCCACAACTACGACGCCGAGACGATCGGCGGCTGGCGCGAGGGCGCGAAGCCCATCGAGATCACCCAACCCGAGGGGCCGTCGTTCACGCTCTCGGCCGGCAACCACATCGCGTGGGACAAGTGGCGGCTGCGCTTCTCGCTGCACCCCCTCGACGGCCTGGTGCTGCACCAGGTCACCTACGACGGCCGCTCGATCCTGCACCGCGGCTCGCTGTCGGAGATGGTCGTGCCCTACGCGGGCGGCCGCTCCAACACCTGGTGGAAGAACACCTTCGACGCGGGCGAGCTGCAGATGGGCCGGCTCGCGAACTCACTCGAGCTCGGCTGCGACTGCGTCGGCGACATCACCTACGCCGACCAGGTGTTCGTCGACGAGCTGGGCAACCCCTACACGGCGAAGAGCGTCGTCTGCCTGCACGAGGAGGACGCGGGGATCCTCTGGAAGCACACCGACCTCATGACGGGGACCGTCGAGGTGCGGCGGGCCCGCCGCTTCATCCTCAACACGATCATCACCGCCGGCAACTACGAGTACCTGTTCGCCTGGCAGCTCTGGAACGACGGCCGGTTCGGCCTCGAGGTGCGCGCGTCGGGCATCGTGCAGACCGAGGGCCTCTTGCCCGACGGCACCGTCCCCGAGCGCACCCGCCTCGTCGCGCCCGGCCTGGCCGCGTCACATCATCAGCACATCTTCAACGTGCGGCTCGACCTCGACATCGACGGCCGCGAGAACCGCGTGGTCGAGACCGAGGTGACGCCGGTCGAGCACGAGCACGGCAACGCGTGGGACGTCGTCTCCGCGCTCATCGAGGACGAGACGCAGGGCGTCCGCGACTCCGGCGGCATCGGGCGCAAGTGGCGCGTGATCAACGAGGACAAGCGCAACGCCGTCGGCGCCCCGGTCGGCTACGAGCTCATGCCCAACACCGACCCGCTGATGCTCGCCTCCGACGAGAGCTCCGTCGCGATGCGGGCGACGTTCGCGAAGCACGCCCTCTGGGTCACCGCGCACGACGATCGGGAGATGCGCGGCGCCGGTGACCACCCCACGGTCAACATCGGCGGCGAGGGCCTCCCCGAGTACGTCGCCCAGGGGCGCCCGCTCGTCGACACGGACGTCGTGCTGTGGCACTCCTTCGGCATCACGCACGTCGTGCGGCCCGAGGACTGGCCGGTCATGCCGGTCGACATCCTCGGCTTCCACCTGCGCCCGGTCGGCTTCTTCGACCGCAACCCGGCGCTCGACGTCGCCCCGCCCACGCACTGCAAGCACTGACCCGCGGTCACCCGACACCATTCGGGCTAGCGAGACACCCAAGCCGGCGGTCGATCCCTCCTCTGACCGCGCCGACGCTTGGGGGGATGCCGGTCGTGACCGACCTAGACCATCGACCGGCCAACCCGGCCGCGCAGGACTGGTACGCCGACTTCCAGCCGGTGTTCGCCGACGACCTCACCACCGTCGTCGGCTACCAGTCGCTGCTGCGCTCCGTGCAGGACCCGGTCGACGTCCAGCGCCTGTTCGCCACCGACGACGTCGACCTGCTGACGCAGCTCAACCTCGTCGCCACGCAGGTGGCGCTGCGCGACTGCCCGCCGCTCCCGGAGGGGGGCTGGCTCATGGTGAAGGTCGACGCGCCGGTCGGCCGCCGGACGGTGCTCGCGCTGGCTCGCGCCCTCACCGCGGCCGGCGTGAAGCACGCGCAGCTCCTCGTCGAGGTCCGCTTCACCGACCAGGGCGGCGCTCGCGCCGCCGAGGTGCTCGCCACGCTGGCCGCGGCCCGCGCACAGGGCATGCGCACCGCCGTCGCGGCCGTCGACGGCTGGCGCAGCCTGCGCCCGTTCCTCGTGGCCGCCGACGTCGTGAAGCTCGACCGGCGCCTGCTCGACGACCGCGACCCCCGGAAGGCCGACGAGGTCGTGGCCGCCACGCGCGGCGGCGGCCTCCCCCTCCTCGCGTTCGGCGTCGAGTCCGCGGCGGACGTGGACGCCGCCCGCCGGCTCGGCGTGGACTGGCTGCAGGGCCGCCACCTCGCGCCGCCCAGCCGCCACGGCCAGCGCCGCGCCTGACCCCCAGTTGACGAACGCCTTCAGGAGCCGTATACCTCCATTCATCTAGTTGACTAGATGAATAGACTGATGATGATCGAGTTCCACCTGGACAGCCGCTCCGGCGTCTCGCCCTACCTGCAGGTCATGCAGCAGGTGCACCGGGCCCTGCGGCTCGGGCTGCTGCAGGTCGGCGACCAGCTCCCCACGGTGAAGGACGTCGTCACCGCGCTGGCCATCAACCCCAACACCGTGCTGAAGGCCTACCGCGGCCTGGAGCAGGAGGGCCTCGTCGCCGGCAAGCCCGGCGTGGGCACGTTCGTCATCCGCACCCTCACCGACGACTCGCTGCCCGCGCACGCACCGCTGCGCCGCGACCTCGAGCGCTGGATGCGCAAGGCCCGGCTCGCGGGCCTCGACGGCGACAGCATCGAGGCCCTGTTCCGGGACACGTTTCGGGCCTTCGCCGCAGAGGACGTAGCGTGACCGCCGCCCTCGAGGCCGCGGGCCTCGGCAAGCGCTTCGGCAAGCGCTGGGCCCTGCAGGACTGCACGGTCGCCGTGCCCACGGGCAGCATCTGCGGCCTGGTCGGCCCCAACGGCGCCGGCAAGACCACGCTCATCCAGCTCGCCGTCGGCCTGCTCGCGCCGACCGCCGGCTCGATCACCGTCGCGGGCGGCACTCCCGACGGTCGCCCCGCGCAGCTCGCGAAGGTCGGCTTCGTCGCGCAGGACACCCCCACCTACGCGCAGCTCACGGTCGCCGACCACCTGCGCCTGGGCGCCCACCTCAACCCCGGCTGGGACGCCGCGCTGGCCGGTCGGCGGATCGACCAGCTGGGGCTCGACCCCAAGCAGAAGGCCGGCAAGCTGTCCGGCGGCCAGCGGGCGCAGCTGGCCCTCACGCTCGCGGTCGCGAAGCGCCCGGAGGTGCTGATCCTCGACGAGCCGGTGGCGAGCCTCGACCCGCTCGCCCGGCGCGACTTCCTCAGCAGCCTCATGGAGCTGGTCACCGAGCACGGCATGACCGTGCTGCTGTCCTCGCACCTCGTCGCCGACCTCGAGCGCGTCTGCGACCACCTGGTGGTGCTCGTCGCCTCCCGGGTGCAGGTCGCGAGCGACGTCGACGAGCTGCTCGCGACGCACCGGCGCATCAGCGGGCCACGGCGCGAGCTGTCGACGCTGCCGGCCGACCAGCAGGTGATCGAGGCGAGCCACACCGACCGGCAGACCACGGCGATCATCCGCACCGCTCAGCCGATCCACGACCCGGCTTGGTCGGTCACCGAGCTCACGCTCGAGGACATCGTCCTCGCCTACATGGCTCACCGCGGCGACGGGCAACCGGTGCGACGTCAGCTGGCGGAGGTGCGGGCGTCATGACCTGGCTCTCGTGGCGACAGCTGCGCACGCAGGCCGTCGCCGTCTACGGACTGCTCGCCGCGCTCGCCGTGCTGCTGCTCATCACCGGCAACGACCTGCGGCACCTGCTCGCCCGCAGCGGTGTCCTCACGTGCGACAGCGGCGACTGCGGCACGGTGCTCGACGCGTTCAACGCGCACTACAAGGTGCTGCGCTCGATCCTCGGTCCGATCATCTACATCTTCCCCGGCATCCTCGGCATCTTCTGGGGCGCGCCGCTCGTCGCCCGCGAGCTCGAGTCCGGCACCTACCGGCTCGCGTGGACCCAGAGCGTCTCGCGCACGCGCTGGCTCGCGACGAAGGTCGCCGTCGTCGGCCTGGCGGGCCTCGCCGTCACCGGGCTGTTCAGCCTGCTCGTGACGTGGTGGTCCAGCCCCAACGACACGGTGTCGCACAGCCGCTTCTCGCCGCCGTACTTCGACGAGCGCAACCTCATGCCCGTGGCGTGGGCCGCGTTCACGTTCGCGTTCGGCGTGCTCGCGGGGGTGCTCATCCGCCGCACGCTGCCCGCGATGGCCGCGACGCTGGTCGCCTACATCGGCGCGAAGATCGTCATGACGGCGTGGATCATCCCGAACCTGGCCACCCCGCTGAAGGTGACGGGAGCCCTCAAAGCACCGGAGGACGGCCCGCCCGTCGTCACCGGGCGCCGCATCGGACCGTCGGACTGGGTCGTGTCGCAGGTGCTCCACGGTCCCGACGGCCGGGCGGTGCACGACATCCGCATCACACCGGACGACCCGTGCGCGCGCACCCACGCGTGCTTCGACGGCTTCACCCAGACGACCACGTTCCACCCGGGGAGCCGCTACTGGCCGTTCCAGTGGGAGTCGACCGGCATCCTCGTCGGGCTGGCCGCGGCGATGCTCGCCGCCGCGTTCCTGGTGCTGCGGCGCCGGGCGGCCTAGCCGGCGCCGGACCTCCTCGGCTAGCGGCCCTGCCAGACCGGCTTGCGCTTCTCGGCGAACGCCTTCGGACCTTCCTTCGCGTCCTCGGTCGCGAAGATCTCCTGGGAGAGCTTCGACTCGTTCTTGAACGCGTCCTTGAGCGGCATGCCCAGACCTTCGAGCACGCTGCGCTTGGTCGCGGCGACCGCGAGGGGCGCGTTCTTGGTGATGCGGCGGGCCATCGCGAACGCCTCGTCGAGCAGGTCCTCCTCGGGCACGATCTTGTTGAGCAGACCCATCTCGTAGGCCTTCTGCGCCGGGATCGCGTCGGCCGTGAGCAGGAACTCCATCGCGTGCGGGAACGGGATCTGCCGCGGCAGGCGCACGGTCGTGCCACCCCCGGCGAACAAGCCCCGCGCCGGCTCCATGACGCCGAACTTCGCGTGCTCGGTCGCGATGCGGATGTCGATGCCGCCGAGCATCTCCATGCCGCCCGCGACGCACGGTCCGTTCACGGCCGCGATGATCGGCTTGTAGATCTTCACGTTGCGCAGCACCGCGCGGGTGCCGTCGTCGAGCCGGTAGCCGTCGATGTTGTCGACGCCGCCCTTGGCGATCTCCTTCGACAGCTTGGTGATCTCGGGGACGTAGGTCTTCAGGTCCGCGCCCGCCATGAAGGTGCGGCCCGTGCCGGTGATCACCGCGACCCACAGGTCGTCGGTGTCGTTGAAGCGCTCCCACGCCTCGACGAGTGCACGGAAGTGCGCCATGTCGAAGGCGTTCATCGTCTCCGGGCGGTCGATGCGGATGAGCACGACGTGCTCGTTCTCGCCCGACTGCGGCTCGAAGTGGATCGGCACTGATCTGTCTCCTGGTCTCTAGAGCCGCTCGATGATGGTGGCGTTCGCCTGCCCGCCGCCCTCGCACATGGTCTGGAAGCCGAGGCGGCCGCCGGTGTCCTCGAGGAAGTGCAGCATCGTCGTCATCAGCCGGACACCGCTCGCGCCCAGCGGATGACCGAGCGAGATGCCGCCACCGCGGGGGTTGAACGTGGCCATGTCCGGCAGGAACTCGCGGGCCCACGCGAGCGAGATCGACGCGAACGCCTCGTTGACCTCCACCGCGTCGAAGTCCGCGGCCGTGTGACCGGTCTTGGCGAAGGCCTTGCGGGTCACGGGGTTCGGGGCGGTGAGGACCCAGAGGCCGCTCTCCGCGCCGACCGAGAAGTGCGTGAACCGCGCGCGCGGCGTGAGGCCGTGCTGCGCGGCGATCTCCGGCGTGGTGATGAGCATCGCGGCCGCGCCGTCGTTCATCTGCGAGGAGTTGCCCGCGGTGATGTCCTTCGCCAGCTCCGGCTTCCACTTCATCGCCGACGGCAGGCCCGCCAGCACCTCGAGGTTGGCGTCGGGCCGGATGCCCTCGTCCTTCGTCATCACCTCGCCGGTGGGCGCCCCCTCGGCGTCGCGGAGCGGGACGGGGATGATCTCCCGCGCGAACGCGCCCGCCTCGGTCGCCGCGTGCGCCCGCCGGTGCGACTCGACGGCGAACTCGTCCATGTCCTCGCGCGTGATCTTCCAGTCGTCGGCGATCTTCTGCGCGACCTCGAACTGCAGCTTGAGGCCACCGACGTGCTCGAGGAACTGCGGCGTGAACGGGCCGGTGCCGCCCTTCGAGTTGCTCGCCATCGGCGCGCGCGTCATCGACTCCACGCCGCACGCGATCACGATGTCGTACGCGCCGGCGATGACACCCTGCGCGGCGAAGTGCACGGCCTGCTGCGACGAGCCGCACTGCCGGTCGACGCTCGTCGCGGGGACCGTCGGGTCGAGGCCCGCGGCCAGCCACGCGTTGCGGGTGACGTTGGTGCCCTGCTCGCCGGACTGCGTGACGCAGCCGCCGATCACGTCGTCGACGAGCGCCGGGTCGAGCTGGTTCCGGTCGAGCATCCCCTTCAGCACATGGCCGAGCAGGTCGGTCGGGTGCCAGCCGGCGAGGGCGCCGTTCCGCTTGCCGATCGGCGTCCGCACCGCATCGACGATGACCGCTTCGCGCACCTGCATCACCCCTCGTCCGGGACCAGTTCCCTGACAATCATGTCAGGGAACTGGGAGGGGGCCTCAGGGGACGAGGTCGAGCTCCCAGAGGACCAGCTCGGCGTCCTCGCCGACGATGTGGAACCCGGCCTGGACGAGCACGCCCTGCGACGCCACGTTGTCCTGCTCGGTCGTGGCCACGATGCGCCGGACCTCGAGCTCGCGGAGCTCCTCCACGAGTGCCCGGAGGGCCCGGCTGGCCACGCCGCGGTGCCGGACGGCCTCGACCACGCCGTAGCCGACCTCCACCGTGCCCCGCTCGTCCGGGCCGCGGGTGACGCCGCACATCCCCACGACCACGCCGTCGAGGGCGATCAGCCGGGGGCCGAAGGGCTGCGGGTCGCCGTCGCTGTCGGCCTGGACCCGGAAGTGGGTGGCGGCGGTGATGTCGCCGTCGGCGGGGAACTCGGGGTGCCAGTCCGGACGGCGATCGCCGGCGAGCAGCGCCAGGGCGTCGGAGAGCGTGAAGGGTCGCAGCTCCATGCGGGACACCGTTCCCACGCGGCCGGTCACCCCCACGACCACCATCCCCCTTCGTCCGTATGGCCCACAAGCATGGGGCCGAACGGGCTCATCGTGGCGCGAAACCGGAGGTTCGGTCGAGCGCCGAAACCCACCGCACCCTCAAATGTCGCGGCGGCGGTAGGTCTGCACGTGCTCGATGACCAGCTGGGGGTGCGTCGCCCAGTGCCGGATGACGTCCCGGTCGCCCAGCCGCTGCTTCACCAGGGGCGTCATGGACCGGTAGGCCGCCTCGGGGTCGTCGGTGTGCATCTCGTAGAAGTGGCACCACCGGGGCTCGCTGCCCGCGCCCTGCGCGTTGCCGTACGCCGTGATGGTCCGGTAGCCCGGGACGCCGGCCTCGGCGATGTGGCGCAGGTGCACGAAGTCGCCCCAGTCGCGGAGCTCCTGGGCCCCGTCCGGGTCGCGGGGCGAGATCAGGACGAGCAGCAGCCCGTTCGTCGGCTCCCCCGAGCAGCTGCCCTGCGACGGCCTCGGGTAGCGGCGCAGCACGACGGTGGCGTCACCGGCGTAGGTGCCGTCGGCGTCCTCGCCCACGAGCAGCACGGCCGGGTCGTCGGCCCAGCGGCGGGGCACGTCGGTGCGGCCCGGGACGAGCGGCGTCCACCCACTGACGTCGAGACCGGCGGAGCGCAGCGCGGCCGCCCGTGCCGGAGCGGCGGCTCCGTCCGCGACGAAGTCGAGGACGAGCCCGCCCGGCTGCCGGTCCTCCATCGTGGGCTCTAGCTCTTGCCGTTCTCGCGGAGGTACTTGTACATGCCGCCGAGCATGTCGTTCGTCGACGCCGGCACCTCGTGCACCTCGCCGAGCATGCGCGCACCCCAGATGATGTGCGCGTTGCGCTCGACGACCCACGAGTGGTGCAGCGCCTTGTCGGCGCTCGACGCGATGGACGTCATGCCGTGGTTCGCGATGAGCGCGGTGGACACGCCCTTGAGCTTCAGCGCCACGTTGACCGCGAGCTCGGGCGTGCCGCTCATCGCGTACTCGCTCACCGGCACCTCGCCGCCGGTGTAGATGACGAACTCGTCGAGCACCGCGGGGATGGGCTGCCGCGCGACCGCGAACATCGACGCGTAGAGCGGGTGCGTGTGGACGCAGCTCGAGATCTCCGGGTAGAGCTTGTAGCACTCGGTGTGCAGCTTCCACTCGCTGCTGGGGGCGAGCTCGCCGTCGAGCTTCTTGCCCTCCATGTCGATGACGACGATGTCCTCGAGCGTCATGTCCTCGTAGTCGACCGAGCTGGGCGAGATCGCGACGCTGTTGTCGTCGATCTTCACGCTGATGTTGCCGCTGGTGCCGCCGGTGAGGCCGACACGCAGCATCTTCTTGCAGGCGTCGAAGACCTGCTCCTGCGGGGTACCGCCGCTCTTCGGGGGCATCTCTACTTCTCCGTCCGATCGGGCCCGCTCGCAGGCTCCCGGCGCCCAAGCACTTCGGGGTTGACGATCGTCTCGGGGCGTTCGCCCTTGAGCAGTGCGGCGATGCCGTCGACGACGATCTTGGTGTGGTTGGCCTCGGTGTTGTAGGTGGCGCCACCGATGTGCGGGGTGAGCACGACGTTGGGCAGCTGGGCGAGCTCGCTGGCCGGGTCGAGGTACTCGTTCTTGAAGTGGTCGACGCCCGCGGCCGCGATGGGGCCGTCCTTGAGCGCGGCGACGAGGGCGTCGCCGTCGTGCAGGTCGGCCCGCGCGGCGTTGAGGAAGATGCTGCCCTCGCGCATGGCGGCGAACTGCTTCGCGCCGAACATGCCCTTGGTGTCCGGGGTCACCGGCGCGTGCAGCGAGACGACGTCGGACTCGGCGATGAGCGCGTCGAGGTCGGTGTGCGTCGCGTCCTTGGCGTACGGGTCATAGGTGATGACGTTCATGCCGAGCCCCTTGGCCCGCCAGGCGAGGGCGCGGCCGATGGCGCCGTAGCCGACGATGCCGAGCGTGCGGCCGTTGATCTCCCAAGCGCGGTAGCGCTGGTACGGGATGACCCCGTCCTTGTAGATCTCGCCGGCGCGGGCATCACGGTCCCCCTGGCACACGTGCCGGCTGGCGGCGAACATCAGCGCGATCGTGATCTCGGCGACGCCGTCGGCGTTGCGGCCCGGCGCCCGCAGCACGGGGATGCCCTTCGCCGTGGCCGCGGGGACGTCCACGTTGGTCGGGTCGCCCCGGGTGCTCGCGACGACGATCAGCGGCTCCTCGAGGACGGGGCCCGCGACCTTGTCGATCTCGCTGATGAGGATCGTCGCGCCGTGCTCGCGCACGAGGGCGGCGAGGTCCTCCTCCTTGTGCATGCGCAGCGGGATGTGCTCGATGGACGGGTCGTAGTGGCAGTCCGCGAGCTCCTGGAGCTGGTCCCACGAGGGGCCGCGCATGGGGGCGAGGACGACGGCCTTCGGCTTGCTCACGAGCAGCCATACTTGCAGAACCTGACGCGGGCGTCAGGGTCGTCCGGATCGTCCCGGCGGGCGATGTGACAGCGTTGGGAGGGGTTGGTGGCCGAGATCACCGTCGGGGTCGACATCGGCACCAGCTCGGTCAAGGCGGTCGCCGCCGACGCCGACGGCCGGGTCGTCTCCCGGGCGCGCATCCCGCACGCGATGCACGTGCCCGCCCCCGACCTGCTCGAGCACGACGCCGCCGTCGCATGGGTCGACGGCGTCCGGGCGGCGGTCGACGCGCTCGACGCCGCGGCCCGGCGCGACGCGCTGGCGATCGGCGTGAGCGCGATGGTCCCGTCGATGTGCGCCGTGGGCGCCGACGGTCGTCCCGTCACCCCGGGGCTGCTGTACGGCGATGCCCGCGGGCGCGCCGAGGGCGTCGACGCCGCCAACCCCGCGGGCAACCGCGAGGCGATGACGTTCCTGTCGTGGTGCGCGGGCCAGGCCCCCGACGCCCGCGGCTACTGGCCCGCGCAGGCGGTCGCCTCGGTCGCCCTCGGCGGACCACCCGTGATCGACACCTCCACCGCCGCCACCACCTGGCCGCTGTTCGACGGCACGGGCTGGGCCCCCGACCACCTCGCCGAGCTCGGCGTGCGCGACGACCAGATGCCCGCGGTCATGCCCGCGGGAGAGCCGGCCGGCAAGGTCGGCGACCTCATGCTCATCGGCGGCGCCGTCGACGCGCTCGGCGAGCAGATCGTCACCGACGTCGCGCAGCCCGGCGACGTGCTCGTCATGTGCGGCACGACGCTGATGGTCTGGATCATCACCGACCACTACGTCGCCGACGCCGCGCCGCTGTGGTGCATCCCCTGGCACGTCCCGGGCACGTTCGCGGTCGGCGGTCCCTCCAACGCCGGCGGGCTGTTCCTCGGGTGGGTGCAGCGCATGCTCGCGCCCGAGGCGGACGATGGCACCGTCGACCCCGCGCGGGTGCCGGTGTGGGCGCCCTACCCGCGCGGTGAGCGGGTGCCCTGGCACGACCACACCCGGCGGGCGTCGCTGCACGACGTCGACCTCACGATGGGCGCGCCCGCGGTGCGCCGCGCGGCGTTCGAGGCGGCCGGCTTCATGGTCGCCGACATCCTCGAGCGCTCGCAGCTGGCCATCCACCGGCTCGTCGCCAGCGGGGGCGGCACCCGCGTGCCCGGCTGGGTGCAGGCGATGGCCGACTGCACCGGGCGGCCCGTCGAGGTCTCGGCCGTGCAGGAGGGCGCCGCGCTCGGCATGGCGTTCCTCGGCCGGCTCGCGCTCGGCAAGGAGGGCTCGCTGCTCGACGCGCGCCGCTGGGCGAGCATCGAGAAGACGGTCGACCCCGACCCGGCCTGGACGTCGGCCTGCGCCGCGCGCCTCGAGCGGTTCCGCGAGGTCAGCGCGAACCCGTCCTGAACCGATCAGGATCGAAGAAGCGCCGCACGTGGGCGCGCGCCTAGCGTGGCCCCCATGACTTACACCGTCGACTTCACCGACGTCTCGACCACGGGCCTCGAGTCCTCGCCCGTCGCGGACGCGCTGGCCGGCCTGCGCGCCAACGAGGCGCGGTACTTCAAGAACAAGTACGACCACACGTTCACCGTCGAGCCCGCGACCAAGGCGAGGAAGCTGGTCGCCTACGTGGACAAGGTGCTGCAGGAGCGCGACATCACGATCGCGTCGAAGCCCCTGGAAGCCACCCAGTTCGAGGTCGACGGCGTCCGGTGGACCTACGTGTTCTACGAGAGCGGCCTGGCGATCAACGTGCTGTACACGCTCGAGGACTCCGGCAAGCGCGCCGTCGGCTTCAAGCTCTCCGACGGCATGGAGGTGCCCGAGGAGCTCGCGTCGAAGTTCAAGTTCGCCCGGCAGAAGTCGAAGCTCGCCGGCACCATCCGCGGCTCGTTCTTCGTCATCAAGGGCGAGTACTAGCGGTCAGGGACGGCGGGCGCGGACGCGCGTCGGCTTCGGTCCCTCGCGGTCGGTGACGACGACGTCGACGAACCCCGCGTCCGCGAGCTCGGCCGCCAGCTCGTCCGCACTGCGCTCCGGGACTCCCCAGGAACCGAGCACGATCCGGTGCAGTGCGTGCGTGCGGGCCTCCTCGCCGCGCGGGTCCGCGGCGATCAGCTCGTGCTTCGCCGGTAGCGGAGCCCACATGTGCGCGCCGCTGCGCAGGTTCGCCATCAACACGGCCAGCGCCGCCGGGCGGGTCGCCGCCGGGAAGAAGAACTGGCTCCAGAAGCCGAAGTCGCACGGCTCGTCCGCGCGGAACGTCGTCGCGTCGGCGCAGACCACCTCGAACCGATCGGCGACGCCCAGGTCCTCGGCCCGCTTGCGCGCCACCGCCGCGAGGTCTTCGGTGAGCTCGACGCCGATCGCGTGGAGCTTCGGCGCGGCCCGCAGGGTTGTCAGGATGCGACCGGCGACGCCGCACCCGAGCTCGAGCAGCCGCCCACCGTCGAGCATCGGCGCGAGCGTCGGATCGTTCTCCATGTCGGCGCGGAACGCCGCGACGAGGGCATCGGAGTACGGGTTGGGCGAGATCGACCGCGCGTAGGCGACACGATCGGCGCTGGGCATGGTCCAGTAGGTGTCGGCTCCCCCGCGGATGAGCCGACCGTCGACAAGGCCGCCGGCGATCGCGACGCCCAGCGCCACGAACGCACCGTCGTCCGTCAACGCCCGCCAGGGCGCCGTCAGCCGGTACCCGCCTTCGCCCTCATCGACGATGCCCCAGGCGAACAGCGCCGTGCACAACGTCGACGCGGTGTCGGCGTCGACCCCCACCTGCGCGGCCAGCTCCGCCACCGGCGACGGCTCACGCAGCGCTCCCAGCAGGCCCACGTCTTCGGCGCGGGCGACCAGCTGGAGCAGGTTGTTCGCCGCGATCAGCGGGGTCAAGGCCTCGTCGTATGCCTCGAAGAACGATGGTTCTCCCACCGCCCGCAGCGTAGGGGCCTCGTATCGCGCTACGAGCGGTGTGTCGGGAAGGCGTCAGGCGGGCGCGTACGCGAGGTGGACCACGCCGTTCGCGTACGTGTCGCTCGCGATGAGGGCGAGCTTGCCACCGTCCTTGCCGAACAGCCGTAGCCCCCCGCCGAGGACCACCGGGTAGGTGAACAGGTGCAGCTCGTCGACCAGCCCGTCGGCGAGCAGTGCGCGCACGAGGGTGACGCTGCCGCTGATGTAGATGCTGCCGGTCGCGGCGTCCTTGAGCTCCCGGATCGCACCGGGGTCGTAGGGCCCGAGCAGCGTCGAGCTGCGCCAGGTCAGGTCGGTGAGCGTCGAGCTGACGACGTGCTTGGGGGTGTCGTTGAAGAACGGCGCACCCGGGTCGTCCTCCGCCGTGCGGACCGACCAGGCGGGTTCGAACATCTCGTAGGTCTTCCGGCCGAGCAGGATGTCGCTGCTGGTGCCGACGATGCCGCCGATCGTCTCGCCCATCTTCGGGTCGAAGCCGAAGTCGGCGGTCCACGCCGGGTTCTCCACGACACCGTCGAGCGACATGAACTCGTGCACCTTGATCGCGCCCATCGGGTCTCCTCGGTCGGTGGCGGACGGTCGTTTCGTCCATGGTGACGCCGGGCGCGGCCCGGACTCATCGGTCCGGGCCGGCTGACGCCACACCCGATCAACGCTCGGCAAAGACTTGCCGGGGCGGCTCTCCTCGCGCCCGCGGGCCGTCATCCTCGGCGCGTGGGGGGACGCCGGGTGCGCGCAGCACTGCTCGCCGCGACGCTCGTCTGCGCGGTCGGAGTGACCGCGCCCGCCGTCACGTCGGCGGCCCCGGCCGCCCGGCCCCACGCAGCGCTGGCGCTCACCCCTGGCAGCTCAGCGGCCAACCGGCTTGTCACCGCCCACCTCGGCGCCACGGTGCTGCCCGCCGGTCAGCGCGCGACGCGGATCGTCATCCACTGGGGCGACCGGTCGCCGGCAACGCTCGTCCACGCGCTGTCCGCGACACCATCGCACCGCTACGCCCGCGCCGGGACCTACGTCGTGCGGATGATGGTCACCTCCTCCACGGGGACCCGGTTCTCCACTCGCCGCCTCGAGCGGATCACCCTCCCGGCCCTCACCTGGAGCGGCGCGCAGCAGCTCACCGGCGGGCACGGCGAGGTGTACCGCGGGTCCTGCGCGTCCGCGAAGGCGTGCGTCGCCATCGACACGCGCGGCGAGGTGGCGCAGTACGACGGGCTGCACTGGTCGTCACCCGTGAGCACCGGACGGCTCGTCGATCCGGTGTCGATCTCCTGCCCCAGCACCGGCCTGTGCGCGGTCGCGTCGAGCACCCAGGTCCTGTTCTTCGACGGCGCCGGATGGACGACCGTCGTCACGGACCGGGACAGCGACCTGCAGTCGGTGTCGTGCGCCTCAACCGCCTACTGCGTCGCGGTCGACGGCGACGGATCGGCCTTCCCGATCGTGGACGGCAAGGTGCAGGAGAAGGTCCCGCTCAGCGGGACCGGGCCGGATCACGCGATCTCGTGCCCGTCGGCCGGTCAGTGCGTCATGGTCGATGACGCGGCCGCGTACACGCTCAAGGGCAACGCATGGGGGCCGCGCACGGTCATCGACCCCAACGACGCGGTGCGCTCCGTCTCGTGCGCAACCGCGAGCTTCTGCGTAGCGGTGGCGAGCGGGAGCACGGGCGGCTACGCGATGCGCTGGGACGGCGTGACGTGGAGCCCACCCACCCTGGTCGTCCGGAACGACAACGCCGGCGGCACGACGTTCGGCTCGACCTACCTCAGCTCCGTCGCCTGCCCGACGGTCGCGCTGTGCACCGCCGTCGGCACCTATGCGACGCCGACGCTCCTCACCGATGTGGCCGCGACGTTCGACGGGGTGTCGTGGTCCAAGCCGGTCACGCTCACGACCACGGGCTTCGCGATGAGCGTGACGTGCGGCGCCGCGACCATGTGCGCCGCGTTCGACGGCCTCTACGGGAACGTCTTCACCTACAACGGCACACGCTGGTCCGACGCGATAGAGACTGTGCCGCCGGACACCGCCCGCTCGCTCTCCTGCCCGGTCGTCGGCTTCTGCGTGACGGTCACGCGCGACCACGAGGTCACGGTGATGCGCAACGGGCGCTGGGGCGAGAGCAAGCTCATCGGAAGCGGTTTCCCGATGACGGCCGCGGCGTGCACGTCGGCGACCGACTGCATCGGCATCGGCGGCACCGAGTACGTGCACTGGGACGGGACCGGCTGGTCGCCTCCGCGGCCGACGCCGTCCGCTCGCGACCTGGCACTGATCGCCTGCGGGAGCCCGACCTTCTGCATCGCCGCCGACCGGTTCGGCAACGCGCTCACGTTCGACGGGACGTCGTGGTCACTGCCGGCGCACGCCGACCTCGACCCGCCGCGCCCCGGCGCGGCGCAGCTGACGGCGTCGTTCGCCTCGCTGACCTGTCCGGGCCGCACCACCTGCTACGCCGTCTCGGACAGCGACGAAGGCACGCTGCTGCGCTTCCGCCCGGGAGGCTCTTCGGTGGATCGCCACGGCCTCCGCCTCGCCGCCTACACACCGATCGCGTGCGGCAGCGCGACGACGTGCGTCGCCGCCGGCCAGCTCTACGACGACGGGTCCGTCACCACCGGGATCCTCGCGCGCACCGGCAGCCGCCACGGCGACGGGACCTGGGTGGGCGCCGGCCCGACGTCCGACGTCGTGCTCGCCGACGCGTGCGCCGGCCCCACGTTCTGCACGTTCGTCGACAGCAGAGGACGTCTCGCCACCTACGACGGACGGACGGTCAGCGCGTTCACCCGGCCGCGCACCACCATCGGCCGGATCGTGCTGGTGTCGTGCGCGACGCCGACGTGGTGCGTGGCCGACGACGGGCAGCGGGCGGTGCTGGGCAGGGCCTGATCCGGTCAGGCCGGGCGGGCGAACCTCGCCGCGCTGCGGGCCTTCGCCTTGGCGGCCTCTTCCTCGCGGTTGCGCTTCGGGCCGGTGAGCACGAGGTCCTCGAGCAGGTGCATCGAGATGTGGGTGATCTCCGCGACCGCCTGCTCGAACAGCTCCTGGTTCGCCTTCGACGGCTTCGCGCTCCCGCTGATCTTCCGCACGAACTGCAGCGCGGCGTCGTGCACCTCCTGCTCGGTGGCGGGCGGTTCGAAGTTCGCGAGCGTCTTGATGTTGCGGCACATGCGACCGAGGCTACGTCGGCCCCGTCCGCCTGTCAGCGCGCGTCGGCGTCGCGCGGCAGGCCGAGGATGCGCTCCGCGATGACGTTGCGCTGCACCTCGCTCGTGCCGCCGGCGATGGTGAGGCAGCGCGTGGCGAGGTAGCTGCCCACCCACGCGGCGACCTCGCCCTCGAGCACCGCGGTGCGGCTGCCGTACCACTCGAGACCGATCTCCTGCACGCGCTGCTCGTGCTCCGCGCCCAGGAGCTTGCGCACGCTCGCCTCGTTGCCGGTGTTGGAGCCGGACAGTGCGCGCAGCGTGGTGCGCGCGCCGAGCAGCGCGATGGTCTGCGCCTCGACCACGAGGTGCGCGAGCCGCTCCACGACGACCGGGTCGGTGAGGTCGGCCAGCTTCACCAGCGCCTCGACGCCCGCGCCGAACGATGCGCCTGAGCTCATCGAGACGCGCTCGTTCGCCAACGTGGTGCGCGCGAACGCCCAGCCCTGGCCGACCTCGCCGCACACGTCGGCGTCGGGGACGAACACGTCGTCGAAGAAGACCTCGTTGAAGAACTCGAGACCGGTGAGCTCCTTGAGCGGCCGGATGTCGACGCCCGGCGAGCTCATGTCTAGCAGGAAGTAGGTGATGCCCTGCCGACGGTCGCCGCCGTCACTGCCGGTGCGCGCGAGCAGGATGCCGTGCGTCGACTCCTTGGCCATCGAGGTCCAGACCTTCTGGCCCGTGATGCGCCAGCCGCCGTTCGCGTCGTCGCGCACCGCCTTGGTCGACAGGTTCGCCAGGTCGCTGCCGGCGCCCGGCTCGCTGAAGAGCTGGCACCAGCGCACCTCACCGCGGAACGTCGGCAGCACGAAGCGCTCCTGCTGCTCGGCGGTTCCGTGCTCGATGATGGTCGGCAGCGCCCACGCGCCGACCGCGAGGTGCGGCCGACGGATGCGAGCGCGGCGGAACTCCTGGTCGATGACGATCTGCTCCACCGGGCCGGCGTTGCGCCCGTAGGGCTTGGGCCAGTGCGGGTTGATCCAGCCGCCGTCGATGATCCACTGCGTCTTCGCCGCGGTGTCGGGCAGCTGCGCGAACTCCTCGGTCGCCGCCACGATCGCGGGCCGGATCCGTTCCGCCTCCTCCGGCAGCGCGACCTGCAGAGCGCGCCGCACACCGGACGAGGCGAAGCCGATGACCGCCCGGCGCCAGTCCGTGGTCGGGCCGATCCACGCGCGCAGCGCGATGGCGCGCTTCAGGTAGAGGTGCGCGTCGTGCTCCCACGTGAAGCCGATGCCGCCGTGCAGCTGCACCGCCATCTGCGCGGCTTCGACCGCACCGTCGAGGGCGATGCTCGCCGCGATGGCGACCGCGAGGCGGGCCTGCTCGTCGTCGGCCTCCTCGAGCGCGTGCGCGGCGTCCCACGTCGCGGCGCGCATCTGCTCGACGGCGACCAACGTGTCGGCGAGGCGGTGCTTGACGGCCTGGAAGATGCCGATGGGCCGGCCGAACTGCTCCCGCACCTTCGCGTAGGCCGACGTCGTGTCGAGGCACCACGCAGCGATGCCGCACGCCTCGGCGCAGGCGAGCACGGCGGCGAGGTCGCGCACGCGCGGCGGCGCGTTCTCGGCGAGCCGGTCGGGCTCGACGTCGAGGACCCGCTCGCTCGGGACGGCCACGCGATCGAGCACGACGGTGGCGAGCCGGCGCGTCGCATCGAGGCTCGGGACGGCGGTGATGGTGACGCCGGGCGCGTCCGCGTCGATGACCGCGACGCGACCGCCGGGCACCGGGATGAGCAGCTGGTTCGCCAGCCCGGCGCCGAGCACCGCACCGGCGTCACCGGTGAGCTCGTACGAGCCGTCGGCCTTCGCGTGCAGGATGCCGGGCGCCGCCTCGACCGAGATCGCCGCGACCGTGCTGCCGTCGGTGTAGCCGGGCAGCAGCTCCTTGCGCTGCGTGGCGCTGCCGCCCCGCGCGATGACGAGCGCGGACAGCGCGGTGGGCAGGAACGGGCCCGGCGCGCACGCGCGGCCGAGCTCCTCGATGACGATGGCGAGCTCAGCGAGCCCCTGCCCCCCACCGCCCTGCTCCTCGGGCACGGCGATGCCGGTCCAGCCGAGGGCGGCCAGCTCACCCCAGAGTGCCGGCAGCTCGTCGTCGGACCGTTCGAGGGCGGCCCGCGGCACCGCCCGCGGGCAGCGGTCGTCGAGGACGTCGCGCACGGCTGCGCGCAGCTCCTCGTGCTCCGGGCTGATGCCGATGCCCATGCCGCCGCCTCACTTCCCTGACGTCCGTGTCAGGGAACAGTGTGCCCGGTCCGCCCCACACGCCCGCAACCTCCCCGGATCGGGATGTGCTTCCTCGCCCGTCCGGTGTCCGTCGGTTGTCGTTCGGGGCGGGAGCGCCGCCCACCGCGACCTGTCCCGCCGAAGGGCCCAATCGACCCGCGCGCTGGCATGGCTCCGACCGTAGGCGTCCGTGCCGCGTCAGCTGCGGTCGAGCGTGACCCGCCGGCAGACCGTGACCATCGGTACGTCGAGATGGCCGTCGACGGCCCGCGGGGTGACGACCGCGCGGACCTGCTCGACGATCTGCTCCTGCTCCTGGGCCGGACGGGTCGACACCCAGCTCCACGTCTGCACCAGCAGCACGAGCTCATCGATGCTGAGCGGCCGGTGCCATCGGTGCACCCAGGTCTCGTCGCCGTCGACGCCGGGCATCGGCGGGATGGGGACCTCACCGGAGGCGGCGACCGGGATCGTCGATCGCTCCGCGCCCGCGGCGACACCCACCTCGACGATCCAGTCCGTCGCGGGGTCCTCGTAGTTCCAGGCTGCCGCGAGCACGCCGTCCGGCCGGAGCACGCGCCGCGCCTCGGCCAGCGCCGCGCCCGGTTCTACCCAGTGCCAGGACTGCCCGTAGACGACAGCGTCCGCACTCGCATCGGGGAGCGGCAGGCGCTCGCCGCTCCCCGCGAGCGCGCCGGGGTTGAGCTCCCGCATGCCCGCATCCGGCTCGACCGCGGTCACGGCGAAGCCGGCGTCGTGCAGCGCGCGCGTGAGCTTGCCGGTGCCGGCACCGACGTCGACGACGTCGCGGCCGGGCGCCTTCGCGAGCATCCAGGCGACCACCTCGGGCGGGTAGCCCGGCCGCACCCGGTCGTACTCCGCCGCCAACCGCCCGAACGACTGGGCCCGGTCCTTCACGACGACGCCGCCGCGCCTTCCTCTTCGGTGGCGGCGAGCATGGCGTCGGGGTGCTGCACCTTCTGCGTGACCGGCGACCGGGCGATGAAGCCGACACCGACCAGACCGACGATGCCGGCGATCACCGCGCCGGCCGCGGCACCGCCGCCCTTGAGCTGCTCGTCGTAGACGAGCGTGCCGATCATGATGCTGACGATCGGGTCGACCGCGGTGAGGGTCACGAGCGACGGCACCAGCGGGCCGCCGGCGAACGCGGCCTGCTCGATCGAGAGCCCGCCGATGGCGACCGCGGCGAGCGTGTACACCGGCCAGTCCGACAAGACGTAGACGGGGCCGTGAGCGGTGAGCTCGGCGCCGACCTCCTTGACGAGCGCCGCGACCAGCGCGAACGCGACACCGGCGGCGAGCGAGAGCAGCACCGCACGGGGCGCGCCGCGCTTGCGCGGAGCGGTGATGAGGATCAGCACCGACAGACCGGCCGCGGCGGCGCAGAGCAGGGGCAGGCGCCCGCCGGGCGCACCGACGTCACCTTCGGACGGCGCGGCGGCGAGCAGGAAGCCGGCGAGGCCCGCGATCAGCAGCAGCGCGCCGGTCCAGTCGGCGAGGCCGAGGTGCAGGCCGGAGCGGGCCGCGCCGATCACCATGCCGAACAGCAGCACGGTGATGAGCAGCGGCTGAACGATGGTGATGCGGCCCAGGTGGAGCGCGGTCGCCTGCAGCAGGAACCCGCAGAAGTCGACGAACGTCGCCAGCAGCCACATCGGCCGCCGGAGGACCCCGCCGATCAGCGCGAAGATCGACTTCGCTTCGAGGGACGAGCCGCGGCTCGCCTCGACCGCGACCTCCTGCTGGTAGACGACGGCCACCGAGAAGCACACCGCCGCCGCAACCGCAGCGACGGTCGACACGACCGCTGCCGTGCCACCCGCAGACATGACCAGCCTCCTCCGCTGGTCATGTTCTCAAAGGGTTGCGACTACTGAGCCGCCTTGGCGCGCAACGCGCCGACGGTCGCTTCCTCGCGGGTCCGGTGCTCGAACGGGTCGAACTGGAAGCGGCGCGCCGCGTTCTTCCAGGTGATCGCCTCGATGTCGTCGTCGGAGACCCCGTCGAAGTGCTTCCAGAGGGCTTCCGGGGCCTGCGGCCAGGTCGAGTCGCTGTGCGGGTAGTCGCACTCCCAGCTGATGTTCTCGACGCCGATGAGGTCGCGGTCCTGCACGCCCGCCTTGTCGTCGATGAAGCACCAGGAGAAGACCTCCTTGGCCTTGTCGCTGGGGCGGATGTCGCCGAAGTCCTGCATGGTCCAGTAGTGGTGGCGCTCGTAGACGTAGTCGATGCGCTCCATGAAGTAGGGCACCCAGCCGATGCCGCCCTCGGACATCGCGAACTTGAGGTCCGGGAAGCGCTTGAGCAGCGGGCTCCAGATGATGTTCGACGCGGCCTGCATGGCGTTGAGCGGCGTCAGCGTGACCATGACGTCGATCGGCGCGTCCTTGAGGTCGATCATCGTCGAGCTGGAGCCGATGTGCAGGCAGACCTGCGTGCCGGTGTCGACGCAGGCCTTCCAGAACGGGTCCCAGTGCTCGCTGTGCAGGCTGTCCCAGCCGAGCTTGCTCGGGTCCTCGCTGAACGTGACGTTGTGGCAGCCCTTCTCGCTGACGCGGCGGACCTCCTTCGCCATCAGCTCGGGGTTCCAGATGGGCGGGATGGACAGCGGGATGAAGCGGCCCGGGTGCGAGCCGCACCAGCTGTCGATGTGCCAGTCGTTGTAGGCCTGCAGCATCACGTAGCCGAGCTCCTTGTCCTGGCTGCGTGAGAACAGCTGGCCGCAGAACTGCGGGAACGACGGGAAGCACATGGAGGCGAGGACGCCGTTGGCGTTCATGTCCTCGATGCGCTTGTCGACGTCGTAGCAGCCGTCGCGGATCTCGTCGTAGGACGTGGGGTTGAAGTTGTACTCCTCCGGCGGGCGGCCGGCGACGGCGTTGAGGCCGATGTTCGGCACCTCGTTGCCCTCGTAGACCCACACGTCGTAGTGGCCCTCGCCCATGGGGCGGCGCTCGCTGTGGGGAGCCTTGTCGGCCCACTTCGCCGGCACGTGGTCCTTGAACATGTCCGGTGGCTCGACGACGTGGTCGTCGACGGAGATCAGGACCATGTCTTCCATGCGCATGACGTTCACTCTTCCCTACGGACGGTGGTGCGGGGATGGTTCCTTCGGGTTGCTCACTGCGGGTGCGGCTACTGCAGGTTGTAGGCGTAGCCCTGGGACTCGAAGCACGTGTTGGCGGGCGCTGCCTTGGTGGCCCACGTGCCGCTCCCGGTGTCCCACTGCACGACGGACAGGCATTCGTGCTCCTGCCCCGTCATCTGGGCCTTGGTCTTCGGGGTGAACGTCACGTCGGGTGACAGCAGGCCGTGGGCGGTGAGGTCCTGGTTCGGGGTGTTCAGCCACTTCTCGACGCACACGCGCGTCAGGTTGGCGCCGCAGGACTTGGCCGCCGAGGTGAACCAGTCGGCGGCCGCCCAGCCCTCGAGCGTCCACTGCGCCATCTTCGGCTCGCGCGTCGGGAAGTACTTCTTCATCGCCGCCCGGAAGCGCGCCACCTCGGGGTTGCTCGTGTCGGCGTAGTTGGCCGACTTGCCGCCCGAGTAGATCTTCGCCAGGCAGTTCGGCGTGTTGGCGAAGGCCGACCCGACGCTCTGCGTCCACGTGGAGATGGTGGAGACCTTCGCCTTCACCGTCTTCATGAAGCTGCTGTCGCTCTCCATGGCCTGGCAGAGCTTCTGGTTGCCGTTCAGGTCGAGGGCGTCCATCACGATGTCGACGCCGTCGTTCTTCATCTGCGCCACGGTCGAGGCGAAGTTCGGCAGGCCGAGGTTGACGACGTAGGTCTTCGCCGGCACGCCCGCGACAGTGAAGTTCTGCACGAACTGGTTGGCGCCGTAGCGCGAGCTGGCCTGGTCGTAGAAGACGATGCCGACCTTGGTGACACCGAGGTTCTGCTTGTACCAGAGCGCAAGCTCGTCGCTGCCGTAGCCCACGCCGTTGTCGCCCTGGTGCTTGCCGTCACGCGGCGCCGAGTCGCCCAGGATGGTGAACAGGGCGGGGTACTGCAGGTAGGCGAGGTCGATCTGCTCGCCACCGACGTCGGGCACGTTCTGGCTGTTGACGTAGTCGGCGCCGCCGTACTGGAAGACGTTGTTGGCGACGAAGGCGAAGATCTTCGACTGGTCGATCAGCTGGTGCACGCACGACGAGACGCCGTCGAGCGTGCCGCTGGTGTCCTGGCACGGCACGAAGTTGATCTGCCGACCGTTGATGCCGCCGTGCGCGTTGAGGTCGGCGAAGTAGGCCTTGGCGCCCCACACGTTCGCGGAGAACTCATCCGGGCCGAACGGGCCACCGGTCGTGACGATGTTGCCGACGGTGATCGAGGTCGGGGTGACGCCACGGTCCGACGCCGTGTTCTTGCCCGCCGGGACCGAGCTGGTCGTGCCGCCGGACGGCTGCGGGCCGCCCGGGGTGGTGCTCGTGTGGCTTCCGGGCGGGGCCGACGTCACGGTGCCACTGGTGGGAAGGACACCACCGCCCGGGCCCTGCGTCGGGGTGATGGCTCCCGGGAGCCCGGTGTTCGTGACCGCGCCCGGCGCCTGGGTGGCGGTGGTGTCGGTGGAGCCGCCGGGCTGGACCGCGCCGGGCGCCGCCTGAGAGGCAGCGGTGCTCTGGGTGACGGTCTGCGCCTGGAAGGCGGAGTCGTGCAGGCGGGTGCCGCAGGCGGACATGGCGGCGGCCGCGAGCGCTGCTGCCCCCACGAGCAGCGGGCGGCGAAGGGCAGGACGACTTGGCACTGGGGGCTACCTCCGGCGGCTCTGGCGGACGGTTCGAGCCTGACACACGTGTCAGGGTTTGTCAGCGTCGGTTCTCAGCCGTGCTCGCTGAACTTGTTGTTGCCGGTGACGTAGCAGTTGTGCTGGAGGTCGGCGCGGGTGACCCACTTGTTCTGGGTCGGGTCCCACTCGTTGGCCGCGATGCAGTCTCTGCTCGTGTACTTGGGGTCGGACTTCACCGACTCCGGGACCTCGACCCACGATGCGTTGTCGAGGATGTCGCCGTTCGCCGTGTAGGGGTGCGGGACGGTCCAGCTCATCATCCACTTCTCGACGCAGGCCCGGGTGAGGTCAGCCCCGCACGAGCGCACCGCGTCGGTGAACATCTCGGCCGCGATCCAGCCGTGGAGCGCCCACTGCGTGTAGTACGGGGACGAGGGCCCGCCGCTGTACTGGGCGAACGCCTGCTGGAAGTGCGCGATCTCCGGGTACTGCGGATCCATGAAGTTGTCGGCGCTGTCGATGATCCAGGTCTTGCCGGCGCACTTGGGGGTCGACGAGAACAGCTTGCCGAACTGCGCGGTCTCGACGTTCGGGTTGGAGATCTTGACCTTGAGATCGCTGACGAAGGCGCTGTCGCTCTCGATGGCCTGGCACAGCTTCTGGTTGCCGTTGATGTCGAGCGCGTCCGCGATGGAGTCGACACCGTCGTTCTTCATCTCCGCGACCGTGGCCGCGAAGTTCGGCAGGCCGAGGTTGACCGTGTAGACCTTCGTCTTGATGCCGGCGGGCGCGAAGGACTGCGTCAGCTCGTCCGCACCCTTGAGCGAATCGCCCTGGTCGTAGGCCACGACGCCGAGGAACTGCATGTTGATGGCCTGCTTGAAGTAGACCCCGTACTGCCAGCCCTGGAAGTTCGTCCCGTCGGGGTAGCCCGAGTGCACGTTGTCGCGCGGCGAGCTCGTCCCCGCCTCCTCGAAGAAGTTGTCGTACTTGTCGTACCCGGAGCCGATCGGCTCGCCGCCGATGTCGGGCACGCCCATCTTGTGCACGTAGTCGGCCGCGCCGTAGCTGAAGATGTTGTTGCCGACGAACGCGAACACCTTCGACTGGTCGATGAGCGAGTGGATCGCGGTGCTGTTCGACCCGTCGTCCCCGTCGTCGGTGAGCGCCTGCAGGTCGACTCGGCGGCCGTCGATGCCGCCGTGCGCGTTGAGGTCCGCGAAGTACGCGCGGACCCCGTAGTACTGCGGCGTGAAGGTGTAGGGCCCGAACGTGCCGCCCTTGGTGGTCACGTTGCCGACCGTGATCGTCGTGGCGGTGACACCGATGTCGCTCGCGTACGGCGCCTTCGCGCGGCCGGGCTTCCCCGAAGCGCTCGGGCCGGCCGTCGGGCCGGCGGTCGGCGCACCGGTCGCGGTGCTCGCGCCGGTCGACCGCGTGGAGCCCTCCGAGCCGGTGGAGCCGGTGGAGCCGCTCCCCGTGGTCACGGTCGACCCGTTCGCCTGGGTCTCCTGCCCGCTGGTCACCGCGGCCTGGGTGGGCGCGGCGGTGACCGCCGCCCCCTGGGCCTCGGGAACGACCGCGGCCGCGGCGGTCGCCGCGGTGCTCTGGGTGACGGTGCGCGGGCCGAAGGCGCGGTCGGGCAGCCGCGTGCCACATGCGGCCAGCGCCACGACGGCCGCGCCGATCCCGGCGCACGCGAGCAGACGCCGACCTCGCATCCCCACCTCCTGGAACGGGCTTCGCCGCCAGTCGCCATCCTCCTGCCGAACCTGACGCCGTTGTCAGCCTTGCGATCAAGTCCGTAACCTGGCTTGCCCAACAGGAGGGTTACGAGCCATGGCGACGGTGACGGCCGCACCCGTGCGGCGCGCGGTCGCCTACTCGCTCGGCCCTCTCCTCACGCTCGGGCTCACGCAGGCCCT
Organism: Mycobacteriales bacterium; assembly: GCA_035545535.1. Taxonomy (GTDB): domain Bacteria; phylum Actinomycetota; class Actinomycetes; order Mycobacteriales; family CAJCIY01; genus DASZYF01. The sequence continues at coordinate 33,280 of DASZYF010000118.1, forward strand.
GCAGAACGGCGAGCAGATCTCGCTCTCGCAGGCGGCGGACGGCATCAAGGCGCACTTCCACACGACAGACCTCCTCATCGGCCTGCTCCCCCTGGCGATGGCGGTGACGGGCCTGTTCGGCGCCATCCCGATGGGCAGGCTGACCGACACCTCCCGCCGCACCCGCCTCATCGCCATCGCGACGGTGCTCTGGGCGTTCTGCATGGCGGGCGTCGCCCTGTCCGCGACCCTCGTGATGCTCTTCGTGCTGCGCATGGGGTTGGGCGGCATCGAGGCCAGCAGCATGGCCGCGGTCTCGCTGGTCGCCGACTACTACCCGGTGGCCGACCGCGCGAAGCGGATCGGCATGTACAGCGGCTGCGCGCTGCTCGGGGCGCTGTTCTCCTTCGCCGTGGGGGGCGTGCTCGTCGACCAGTGGGGCTGGCGGGCCGCGTTCTGGCCCTGGGTGCCCATCGGCGCGATCGTCGCGCTCCTCGTGCTGCGGCTGCCCGAGCCGGCGCGCGGGGAGCAGGACGCCGACCACGCGGGGGTCATCGCCGCGGCCGTGCCGCCGCCCGCCTCGGCGGTGCTCGCGGAGACGCCGGCCGACGCGGCGCTCGAGTCCACCGTCGCCCATGAGGACGGCTGGCGCGAGGTCTTCGCCCGGCTGCGCACGGTGCCGTCGTTCTGGTGCGCGGTGCTGGGCGTGATGATGGCCCAGCTGCTGCTCATCGCCGCCCAGTTCTGGGGCATCTCCTACTTCAGGCGCGTGCACCACTTCTCGGTCGGCAAGGCCGGCGGGCTGGCCGGGGCGTTCGGCGCGGGCGCGATCCTCGGCATCATCTTCGGCGGCTTCGTGAGCGACCGGCTCATCAAGCGCGGCGTGGTCAACGCCCGCGCCTACGTCGCGGCGACCAGCTCCGCGATGGCCGTCGTGACGCTGACCCCGGCCTGGTACATCCAGAACCTCACGGTCGGCGCGCCGCTGTTCGTGCTCGGCGCGCTGTTCCTCACCGGCGGCATCCCGCCCACGGAGGCGCTCATCGCCGACGTCGTCCCGGCCACGATGCGCGGCCGCGCGAACACGATCCGCAGCGCGGTGCGCGTGCTGTCGAACGCCGGGCCGTTCGTCGTCGCCGTCATCTCGACGGGCTTCGGGGGCACCCAGTCGAGCGGGCTGCGCATGGGCCTGACCCTGTTCACGCCGATCATGCTGTTCATGACCGTCGCGATGGTGCGGGCCGCCCGCACCTACCCGCGCGACCTCGCCACGGTGTGCGCGGAGGCCGAGCAGCGGCGCGCGGCGCACCCAACGGGATGACATCGCTGCCGGGTGCGACGACAACAAACCTGACATGGGCGTCAGGTTTGAGGATGGACCCGTAGCCTTGCCCGGGTGACCGCGCCGCTTCCCCTCCTGCGCCGGCGCGCGGTCGAGTACGGCGCCCTGCCGATCGCCGCGCTGGCCATGGTGCAGGCGTTGCAGAACGGCGAGGCCACGTCCCTGTCGTTCTCCTTCGACGGGCTGAAGCACGACTTCCACGTGAGCGACGCCGTGCTCGGCACGCTGCCCTTCGCCATGGCGGTCATCGGCCTGCTGGGCGCGGTGCCGTTCGGCATCCTGGCCGACCGCTGGTGGCGCAAGTGGCTGCTCGCCGGGTCGATGGCGGTCTGGACAGCCTGCATGGGCATCACCGGTGCGGCCACCGGCTTCCTGTTCCTCGCGGTCGCCCGGTTCGGCGTGGGCATCGTCGAGGCGAACTCCCCGGCCGCCATCTCGCTGCTCGCCGACTACTACCCGGTGAAGGACCGCGCCGGGATCATGGCGCGCTACCAGCTGGGCGGCTTCCTCGGCGCGATCCTCGCGGGCGTCGTCGGCGGCATCGCGGTCGGCGTCGGCGGCTGGCGCTGGGTGTTCTACATGTGGATCCCCTTCGGGATCGTGTCGACCCTGTTGCTGTTCCTGTGCAAGGAGCCCGCGCGCGGCGAGCAGGACGCCGACTTCGGGGCCGACCTCGCGGCCGCCGGGCCGGGCCAGTTCGGCTCCACCGAGCGCATCTACGAGGCCGAGGCCGACCACGACCTGCTGATGGTGGCGAAGAAGGCGATCCTGCCGCCGCCCCGGCGCACGAGCACGGTCGACTACGACACGTTGTCGCCGCGCGAGGTCCTGCGCGAGCTCCGGAAGATCCCGTCGATGTGGTACGGCGTCATCTCGATCACCGTGGCGCAGCTGCTGCTCTCGGCGATGAGCACGTGGGCGTTCCCGTACTTCCAGCGCGTGCACCACCTGTCGGCTCCGGTCGCGGGCGGCGTGATGAGCCTGCTGTCGATCGGCGCGGCGGCCGGCATCCTCACCGGCGGCATGCTGTCCGACCGCTTCCTGCAGCGCGGGTGGATCAACGGCCGCGTGTGGCTCATCGCGATCGGCTCGGTGATCGCGACAGTCGTCCTCATGCCGGGCTTCGCGAGCACCAGCCTGCAGGTGACCGCGCCGCTGTTCTTCATCGGCGGCTTCTTCATCACGATGCCCATCGCGCCGAGCGAGGCGATGGTCGCCGACGTGGTCGTGTGCGAGCTGCGCGGCCGCGCGGCCACGGTCCGCTCGATCGTGCGGACGCTCTCGAGCGCCGGCGGCACGATCGTCGGCGTCATGATCGGCGCGTTCGGCGGCGGCGCCAACGGCACCCGGCTCGCGATCGTGTGGTTCCTGCCGATCTTCGCGATCGGCGGCCTGCTGGTGCTGCTCGCGCTGCGCTCCTACGGCGAGGACCTCGCCTTCGTGCTCGCGGAGGCCGAGCGCACCCGCGGCGGCCTGCACGAGGAGCCCGAGGTCATCGCCAGCTGATGCTTGAGGGGGGGCGCCGGGAGCCTGCGAGCGGACCCGATCAAGCGCGAGGGAGGGCGGCGGGTCTGCGGCGCCTGTACGAGCTCGCCCGGCCCTACCGGCGGGCGATGGTGCTCGCGGTCATCGCCTCGGTCGGCAGCATCGCGTGCGGCCTGGCGATCCCACAGGTCGTGCGCACGTTCGTCAACCAGGTGCTCGTCGACGGGCACCACAGCCGGCTGTGGCCGCTGGCGCTGGTCGTCCTCGCGCTGTCCGCGATCCGCTCGTTCACCAACTACTTCCGTCGCAACGCGTCCGGCATCGTGAGCGTGCGCGTGGAGACCGAGCTGCGCGACCGGATCTTCGCGCACCTGCAGGGCCTGCCGGTCTCGTTCCACGACTCGTGGCAGACCGGGCAGCTGCTCGCCCGCGCGACGAGCGACCTCAACGCCATCCGCGAGCTGATCGCCTACGGCGTGCTGTTCCTCTGCGTCCTCTCGGTGCTCGGCATCGGCGTGATCGTCGCCCTCGCGGTGATCGACCCGTTGCTCGGTCTCGTCGTCGCCGCGATCGTGCCGGTCATCGTGCTCTCGGCCCGGCACTTCGACCGCGTGGTCGAGCACGACGTGCAGGAGAGCCGTGAGCTCGTCGGCGACCTGGTCTCCACCGTCGAGGAGGCCGCCAGCGGCGTCCGCGTCATCAAGGCGTTCGGTCGGGAGGAGCAGGAGATCCAGCGGCTGCGCGCGCAGGCCGACCGGCTGCGCACGGTGAACCTGCGGGTGGTGCGCACCCGCTCGCGATGGGTGCCGCTGCTCGCCCTGCTGCCCAACCTCATGACGGCGGCGGTGCTGGGCATCGGCGGCTACCGCGTGCTGCACGGCGCGCTCGACCTCGGTGGCCTGGTCGCCGCGTACCAGTACCTCGGCCTGCTGGCACTGCCGCTGCGGAACGTCGGCTGGATCCTCACGATGGGCCAGCAGGCGGACGCCGCGTCCCGGCGGGTGTTCGAGGTGCTCGACACCGAGCCGGAGATCGCCGACGCGCCCGACGCCCACGTGCTCGACACCGTCGAGGGCAGCATCGACCTGGCCGACGTCGTGGTCCGCTACTCCCCCGAGGGGCCGGCCGTGCTCGACGGCGTCTCGCTGTCCGTCGCTCCCGGCGAGTGCGTGGCGGTCGTCGGACCGTCGGGCTGCGGCAAGTCGACGCTCGTCGCGCTGCTCTCCCGCTTCCACGACCCCAGCTCCGGTGATGTGCGCCTGGACGGCCACGCGCTGCGCGACGTCTCGCTGCACTCGCTGCGCAGCCAGGTGGGCGTGGTGTTCGACGAGGCCGTGCTGTTCAGCGGCAGCGTGCGCAGCAACATCGCGTTCGGCATCCCTGACGCGAGCGACGAGGAGATCGAGGAAGCGGCCCGCCTCGCCGGCGCCCACGAGTTCATCCTCGGCCTGCCCGACGGCTACGAGACGCGCGTGGGTGAGAGCGGCTACGGGCTCTCCGGCGGGCAGCGCCAGCGCATCGCGCTCGCCCGGGCGCTGCTCTCGCAGCCCCGCGTGCTCGTGCTCGACGACCCGCTGTCGGCGGTCGACCCGCGCACCGAGGCGCTGATCGAGGCCAACCTGCGCACGGTCATCCGCGGCCGCACGACCCTGCTCGTGGCCCACCGCGCGTCGACCATCTCGATGGCGGATCGCGTGGTGCTGCTCGACGGCGGCCGCATCGTCGCCGAGGGCCCGCACGCGAAGCTGCTCCGCAGCAACGCCCGCTACCGCTCGCTGCTCGCCGCGGCGGAGGACGACCACGAGCTCGCCCTGCGCGCCGGCTTCGTCCTCGACGAGGTCGCGCCATGACCGGCCCCGCTTCGGTGATCCGTGCGAGATCGGCCCGATTTTCGGGCGTTTCTCGCACGGATCACGGTCGGGCGGGTGCGCGGTGACCGTCGACGCGGCGGGCGGCAAGGACCTGCTCGTCGACGAGGATCGCCGCCGCGCCGGGCGGGGCCTGCTCGCTCAGCTGGTCCGCGAGCACCGCAACCAGGCCATCGGCGCCGTCGCCGCGGTGCTGACCTCCACGGGCGCGCTGCTGCTGATGCCGCTCATGGTCAAGCACGGCATCGACGTGACGGTGAAGCAGCACCGGTTCGGCCCGCTCGCCGTCGCGCTGACCTTCTTCCTGATCGCGGCGCTCGCCGACTACGTCGCGCAGCTGGTGGCCCAGCGCCTCGTCGGCCAGATCGCCGAGACGAGCACCCGCGACCTGCGCGTGCGCCTGTTCACCCACGTGATGCACCAGCCGCTCGCGTTCTTCGAGCGCCTGCGCACCGGTCGCGTCGTCGCCCGCCTCACCAGCGACCTCGACGCGCTCTACGAGCTGCTCGGACAGGCCGCCGTCGCCGTGATCGGCAACCTGCTGCTCCTGGTCGGCATCGCGACGGTGATGATCGTGCTCGACTGGGTCCTCGCGCTCGTCGTGCTCGCGATCGTGCCGCTGCTGATCGTGCTCACCACGCAGTTCGGGCTGCGCGCCCGGGATGCCTACCAGCAGGTCCGCGAGCGCGTCGGCGCGGTCATCACCGCGATGACCGAGGTCATCACCGGCGTGCGCGTGGTGCAGGCGTTCGCCCGCGAGAAGCGCAGCCGCCATGACTTCGCCCAGGTGAACGAGGCCTACCGGGACGCGAACGCCGAGACCGTGATGCTGATGAGCGTCTTCGGACCCGGCGTCGAGATGATCGGGCAGATCGCGATCGTCCTCGTGCTCGTGGTCGGCGGCACCCGCGCGCTGCACACCGACCACCCGGCGCTCTACGTCGGCACGCTCACCGCGTTCGTGCTCTACCTGCGCTCGTTCTTCGACCCGCTGCAAGAGCTCTCGCAGTTCTACAACTCGTGGCACGCGGCGACCGCGGCCGCCGTGCAGGTGGCCGGCGTGCTCGACACGACCACGACGGTCCCCGAGCCCGCCGCACCGGTCGCGTTGCCGGCCGGCAACGGCGAGGTGCGGCTGTCCGGCGTCTCCTTCGCGTACTCGGCCGACCTGCCCGAGGTGCTGCACGACGTCGACCTCGTGGTGCCTGGCGGCACGACGCTCGCGCTGATCGGCTCCACGGGTGCGGGCAAGTCGACCATCGCCAAGCTGGCGGCCCGCTTCTACGACCCGGTGCGCGGAGCGGTGGCGCTCGACGGCGTCGACCTGCGCGACATCGCCGGGCCGGAGCTGCGCAGGGCGGTCGCCGTGGTCACGCAGGAGCCGTTCCTCTTCGCCGGCTCGGTGGCCGACAACGTGCGGGTCGGGCGTCCCGACGCCACCGACGCCGAGGTCGAGGCCGCCTGCCGGGCCGTGGGCGTGCACGACGTGGTCGCGGGGCTGCCCGAGGGCTACGCGACCGACGTCTCCCGCCGCGGCGCCCGCCTCTCCGCCGGCCAGCGCCAGCTGCTCGCATTCGCCCGCGTGTGGCTCGCCGATCCCCGCGTGCTGGTGCTCGACGAGGCGACGAGCGCCCTCGACCTCCCCAGCGAGCGGCTCGTCCAGCGGGCCCTCGGCGGGCTGCTCGCCGACCGCACGGCGATCGTGATCGCCCACCGCTACTCGAGCCTGGAGATCGCCGACGCCGTCGCCGTGGTGGAGGGCGGCCGCATCGTCGAGCACGGCAAGCGGGCCGCCCTGCTGCGCGGCGACACCCGGTTCGCGGCCCTGCACCGCGACTGGCTCGCCTCCTTGGGGCGGCCCGTCCCGCGGCGTACCGTCAAGAAGACCCAGAAGGCCGTACGGACGAGCACGGGGAAGGCACCTGAGCAGGATTCGCGACGCGCGGGACGAACCCGTACTCAGCGGGCTGACAACTGACACGCGTGTCAGGGATACTGCCCCGGACCCCCATCCGGGACGCTCGACCGAGAGGCGCGAGGCAACGGTGCTGACGACGACGCTGTCGACGACGACGGCTCGACGCCGCGCGCGCACGGCGCTGCTCGGCGCCCTCGGGGTGGCCGTGCTCAGCATCCCGTTCGCGACGCCGGCCGGCGCGGACGACAGCAGCTTCGACTACTCCGGCAAGGTCGGCGCCATCGCCATCCAGGTCATGGCCGACACGAACCCCGAGCCGTCATCGGTCGCCGACCTCACCGATCTCCAGGTCACGACCACCGACGCCGCGTTCGACTCCTACGGGACGTCGGACTCGTCCGGTCACGTCGGCAACCTCAACGGTCTCGGGCAGCTACCTGGTCTGCTGTGCCTCGCGGGCCTGCCCTGCCCGTCAGGGTTCCCACCGGCGGACCCGCTCGACGCGCACGCTGCCTACCCGAGCCCGACATCGGCCGATGCCCCGGTGGTCAACGGGAAGGTCGCCCAGCTGTCGGGCGGCTCGCCGTCGTCGGCCCAGGTCGCGACCGGGACCGCCCACGCCGAGGCGGACTTGAAGCACGTGCTCGCCACGGCGACGGGCAACCAGACGACGCTGGTGAGCAACGTGACGATCGGCGGCTCGACCGCGAGCCAGCTCGCCCACATCGCCGGCGGCGCGCTGGTCACCCACGCCGAG
>DASZYF010000119.1:0-12749 GCA_035545535.1 Mycobacteriales bacterium
GGGCACCGCACCGCTGGTCGCGGTCTCCGGCTCGACCGCCACGGGTGTCGCGCGGGCGGGCCTGCTCGACACGTGCGTCGACGGTCTCGACGGCGTCGGCGTGCGCGTCGGCTGCGTGCAGCTCGCGCCGCACGAGGGCGAGCTGCCTCCGTGGGCCGCCGCGTCGGTCGGGCGCCAGCTCGACCTGCTCGACGTCGCCGACGTGCTCGTGTGCAACGCCGGCCACGGCGTGTTGGCGAAGGCGCTCGTGCGCGGCGTGCCCATGGTGTGCATCCCGCTCGCCGGCGATCAGAAGGAGAACGCCGCCCGCGCCGCGCGGGCCGGCGCCGCCGTCGTGATCCCGCCCGCGAAGGTGACGCCGCACGCCGTCCGCGACGCGGTGCTGCGCGTGCTCACCGACCCTACGTTCGCCGCCGCGGCCCGGCGCGTCGCCGACAGCGCCGCCGGCATGGGCGGCCCGTTCGCGGCCGAGGTCACCGAACGCGCGCTGCGCGCCTGACGCTCAGTCGTCCTCGTCGTCGGCGCGGGCGAGCCAGGTGGCGAACCGCTCCGCCGCGGTCTCGAACTCCGGGTTGTCGTCGACGAAGTCGCGCAGCCGCTCGGCGAGCCACGCGATCGTCACGGCCTCGTCGCCCCGTCGAGCGACGAGCTCTTCCAGTCCCCGGTCGGTGAAGTACATCGGCGTCCCTACGCGTCGGAGCGGGGCTTCGTGGTGAGCAGCTCGCTGAACGCGCGCGCGTAGCCCACCGAGTCGAGCTCTTCCACCGCCTTCTGGCGCGCGTTGGCCGCGACCTTCGCCAGCGCGTCCGGCGGCAGTGACAGCACGCGGTCCAGCGCGGCACCGAGCTCCACGATGTCGCGGTCCGGGAACAGGAAGCCGTCGACGCCGTCGGTCAGGAGCTCGGGGAGGCCGAACACAGAGGTCGCGAGGACGGGCAGGCCGTAGACCATCGCTTCGATGACGGTCCGAGGGAGCGACTCGATGTCGGACGCGCACAGCAGCAGGTCGGCCGCGCGGTACCAGGGACGGGTGTCCTTGACCACGCGCACGACGTGGACGCGGTGGCCCAGGCCGGTCCCGGCCACCAGCTCCTTGAGCCCGTCGGAGTAGTCCGAGCCGGTGTCGCCGACGAAGCAGAGGTCAACGTCCGGGTGCTCTCGTGCGATGCGTGAGAAGGCCTGCGCCACAGGGACCTGAGCCTTGCGGGACTCGATGGTCCCCATGACGAGGACGGTGAAGCGCGCGGCGTCGAGGCCGGTGAGCCGCGCCGCCTCGGCGCGGTCCACCTCCGCGCAGTAGGTGTCGATCGCGGCGATGTCGACTCCGTAGTGGACGACCCGCGCCGCGTCACCTGTCGTCGCCGGCAGGAACAGCTGGCGGGTGGCATCGGCCTCGAAGACGACGTGCGAAGCGTGCGCCAGCGCTCGCATGGCCGCCGCGCGCACATGGGGGGAGTGGTTGCCCGGGCCGTAGGCGTGGTCCCAGAACACGTGCGGCGGGAAGCTCTCGTGGATCGCCCACGTGCAGGGCAGGCCGAGCCGCTCGGCGACGTCAGCGCCGGGGAACGAGCCGAACGTGTTGCAGAAGACGGCGTCGAAGCCGAGTGCCGCGGCGAACAGCGTGAGCTCGCCGACGTGGCCCTCGTAGGCCATCGCGTCGGTCACGGGTGGGTGCCCGATGACGCGCACCGGGATGCCGTTCGCCTCGAGCTCGCGACGCAGCGCGCCGTCGCCGGCGGACACCACCGTGAAGCTGATGTCCGGGCGCAGCACGCGCATCTTGAGGAGCAGCTCCTGCAGCCACAGCTGCCCGCCGCCCATGCCGAGGTCGTGCGTGACGACGAGAACGCGCGTGCGGGCGTCGGTGCGCTCCGGCGTGCTCACCGAAGCAGCGAGGTCCTGGTCGCGCGCGCGCACGACGACGAGGTCGTGCGCGAGCTCGTCGTCGGTCTCCTCGACCTCCAGCTCAACGGGCTGCGCACCGACCGACCAGCGCTCGCCGTCGAACGTCTCCGCGACCGCCTCGACGACGATCGTGCGCGGCCGGGGGCCGGGGGACACGTCGACCACCGTGTGCCAGCCGGACGTGGAGGCGTGCGGGACGCCGGCGTAGGACGCCTTGATGTCGTTGCGGTGCATGCCGAGCCGCGCGAGCCCTCTGCTGACGCCGTCGACGAGCACCTCGACGCGGCGCACCGGCGCGCGGCCGTCGAGCGCCCAGCCGCGGACCGGCAGGGTCGCGTCCGTGCACGTGGTGTCCGGAGGCGGGTCGTTGAGGTCGCCGAACAGCGTCTGCCCGCCCGCGTCGAGCATCACGCCGATGTCGGAGAGGTGGTGCAGCGGGCGGCCCGGCCCGGCGCTGACGTGCACCGAGAGCAGGCACGGTCCGGCCTCCGTGCCGGGGTCGGAGCGGCACACCACCTCGAACCCCGCGTCGGCCAGGTCCGGACCCAAGGCGGCCGCCACGTCGTCGCGCGGCAGGCCGGTGCGACCGGCACCGATGACGCCGCGGGCGGTGGTGACCACGACGCTGCCCGCCGGGGCGCCGTCGACGACCGCCCACCCGCGGACGAGGAAGCGGGTGAGCGGCACGAACGCACCCGAGACCGGGTCGTCGACCGAGCCGTGGACCGTCGGGTCGGTCACGCGAGCAGCGCGGCGTCGGGCCGACCGGTGAGGTGCGACCAGGTCTCGGCGATGCCGGCCGCCAACGGGCGCGGCTCCCAATCGATCAACCCGCGCAGCAGCGTGGTGTCGAGCACGAGCGCGCGCACGTCGAAGGTGCGGTCGGGCAGCCGCTCCGCGGGAAGCGCTGCCCCGGTGATCCTGCGCACCAGCTCGAGCACGTCGATGATCGTGTGACCGCTCCCGAAGCCGACGTTGATGATCGCGCCGGGCGCCGTGCGGCCGGTGAGGCGCACACAGGCGTCGGCGACGTCGTCGACGTGCACGTAGTCGCGCTGGATGCCGCCGTCCCCGAACACGTGCACCGTGCTGCCCAGCTGCGCTGCTTCGAGGAGCGCCGCGACGAGGCCCTGCCCGCGGCCGGTCTGCTGCCCGGGCCCGTACGCGTTCGACACGCGCAGAACGGTCGTCGGCACGTCGTAGAGGTGTGCGTACATGCGGCAGTACTTCTCCGCCGTGAGCTTCTGGATGCCGTACGACGTGAGCGGCTCCGTGGGCGCGTCCTCCCGAACCGGGTTGTGCGGCGGGTCGCCGTACACGGTGCCGCCGGACGAGAGGAACGTGAGGCCGACGCCCGGGCGCTGGCGCAGCAGCTCCAGCACGCCGATGAGCTTGGGCACGGTCGCGGCGGCGTCACTGGCCGGGTCGGCGACCGACTCGGCGGGGAAGGGGCAGCCGAGGCAGTCGACGACGTGGTCGACGGCGTCGAGCGCCGCGGCGACCGTCGCGACGTCGGCCGCGTCGCCGACGATGAGGTCGCAGCCGTCGGGGACGGGGGCGCTGTGGCGCGCGATCGCCCGCACCCGCCAGCCCGCGGCCGCGTACCGCGCGGCGATGCGTGAGCCCAGGAAGCCGGTGCCGCCCAGGACCAGAACGCGACGGGTGTCCGGGGCCGAGGGCACCGGGCCAGGTTAGTGGGTGGGGATGGCGCTCCCCCTCACGCCGCCCCGGCGCCCAGGAGCCACGCGCACACCGCGCTGAGCAGCTCTTCATGGAAGTGCTTGCCGAGCTCGGGGTCGCAGAACGTGGCCCGCGCCCAGGCCTCGTTGCGCACCCGCTCCTGCTCGATCGCCGGGCCGCCGCGCAGCACCTCGCGCACCTGCCGGACGATGTCGTCGGCGTTCCGGTACGGCCGCCAGCTCGCGCCGAGGACGTGGCGCATCTGAGGGTCGTCCGGGTGCACGACGCACGCGCCCGCGCGCAACGCCTCGACGACCGACATCGGCATGCCGATGGTCTGTCCGGGCTCCAGCGTGTACAGCAGGACGCTGGTGCTGCGCAGGGCCTCGAACACCTCGTCCCGCGACGCGTTGACCGTGACGCGCGGAGGATCGGCGAGCGCGGTGGCGCCCGCGATCACGTCGTCGGGGAGCTGCTCGAAGGCGTTCGTGCGGCCGACGATGATGTGACGCCGGACGTCGCCGAGCCGGCCCATCGCCGTCAGGAGGGTGGGCCAGTCCTTCTTGGGCAACCCGGCCGACACGCTCAGCACGTCGGTGCGGCGCGTCGGGGTGCCGATCTCCTCGTGCCGACCGAACAGCGGCACCAGCCCGTGCGACCCGGGGACGAGGTCCACGTGCTGCGGGTAGCACCACACGCCGACGCAGAGGGGGTGTGCGGCGAGCGCACGCACCCGTTCGGCGTCCATGTCGAAGGAGTGCACGCGCACCGCGAACGGCACGCCCATCGTCTCGAACGCCGGCAGCTCGCCCCAGGCGTGCGTGGCCCAGTAGGCGAAGATCACGTCCGGCCGGAACGTCCGCACCGCTTCGGCGATGTCAATCCACAGCGGCTTCTCGAGGGGGACGGGCGACACCGACGTCTGCGTCGCGGAGAACTCCACCACCGCACCGCACTCCTCGAGAGCGCGCATCTCCTCGCCGATGTAGGTCTCGGTGACCATCGGGTACATCGCGTTGTGGCAGAGCACCCGCAGCGGACGCATCCGCGGGATGGAAGCGCGGATGCGGTTGGCCTCGGCCACCCGCACCGGGTTGTCGGAAGCCCGGTCCGGCGCATCGGTGCGGTAGACGCAGGCGATGACCGGCAGCTCCAGAGGCGTCTCGCGCTCCGTGAGCCGCAGCATCATCGGCCACTCGTGACAGACCACCACGGTCTCGTCGAACCGGGCGTCCGGCAGGTCGGCGCGATGCGCGATCGTGTTCATGTCGATGAAGTTCGACCGTTCGAGGCGGTGCCGGTCGTAGGCGTACTGCTCGAGGCTCGGCAGGGCCCCGGCGGAACCGTCGCCGCGGGCCTGGACGTCCTCGATGATGCGGGCGCCGTACAGCAGGTTGCACTCCGGCCAGCGCTCGAAGGCCCACGTGACCGCGCGCAGCCAGCCGCGCGCCATGAGGTTGTCGTCGTCGAGGTAGACGACGATGTCGCCGCTCGCGACGTCGAGCCCGCGGTTGCGCGCAGCAGCGCCGCCGACGTTCGCCTCCAGCCGGACCACGCGCAGACGCGGGTCGTCGACCGCGGCCAGCACCGCCGGCGTGTCGTCACTGCTCGCGTCGTCGATGACGATGAGCTCGAAGTGCTGGTGCTCCTGCGCGAGGACGGACGCGATCGCCTGCCTGACGTGGGACGCGCGGTCATGCGTCGGCATGATCACGCTCACGAGGAGCTCGCTCGTCGGCTGCACCTCCTCGAGGTAGCGGGTCAGTGTCCAGACGAGGGTCGCGCGACGCAGCTCCTCGGCCGGGTCCCGGCGCTCGACCGCGCCGTTGACGATCGTCGACGGCGTCAGCGGCGTCGTCGTGAGCGCGTTCAGCGCGCTGACAGCCGACCGCGCCCACCGGTCGAGGTCGGACAGCTGCTGCCCGTAAGCGATGCGGATGTCGTCGACCCCGTTCTGGATCGAGGTCAGCCAGCTGCCGTGGTGGCTATCGGCCGCCCGCAGCTCGGCGAGCTGCTGCTCCAGCGCGGCGATGCGCAGCTGCGTCGCCTCGTTCGCGGACGCGGGAACCGGCGCCTCGGGGCGCAGCGCCGCCTTCAACGCACGCCGCGCCGCGCGCGCCGCCCGGCCGCCCGCGCCGCCAACCCCACGGTTCACGCGCGTCAGATTATTCGGCCGCCGCGAGGCCGCTACGGTCGGGCGCGGTGGAGGAGCAGGTGAGCACGGTCGCGGTCCGCTGGGCCCGGGCCGTTCGCGGGCGCGTCGGCGTCCGGCTGCGCGACCTGTGGCCGCTGGTGCTGATCTGCGCAGTCGGTTCGGCGGGCAACCTCGTGTGGATCGCGCAGCACCGCCGCGGCCTTCCGTTCGACATCGACGAGGCCGGCTACCTCGAGCGGGCGCTGATCGACGGGCGGGCGCTCGACCGCGGCGGGATCACCGGGTTCTTCTCGCACCTGCACAGCCCGGATCCGCAGGCGCCACTCCTGCCGGCGACCGCCGGCGTCGTGCACTCGGTGCTCGGCGTCGGCCCGGTCGGCATGATGGGCGTCCAAGAGGTCTTCTACGTCGCACTCATCGCCAGCACCTGGTACGTGAGCCGCCGGCTCGCGGGCCGGGGCTTCGCGATCGTCATGGCGATCGTCGCGGGCGCCCTCCCCGGCGTGCTGTACGTGGCGCGCACGTTCCAGTTCGCGCTGGTGGCGGCGGGCGCCGTCGCGGTCGCCCTCGCTGTGCTCGTGGCCTGTCGTGACTTCGACTCATGGAGGCGAAGCGCCGCCTGGGGCGTCACGCTCGGCGTCGCTGCCCTCTCCCGCACCATGGTGCTCGGCCTGATCCCCGGGCTGCTCCTCGCCGGCGGGCTGCGCGTCGTCGTGGCGGGGCCCACGTGGCGGCGGGTCATGCGGTTCGCGCTGGCTGTGGTCGTCGGCTTCGCCGTCGCGGCATCCTGGTACTCGGCGTCGTGGCGCAACGTGCTGCACTACCTCCGCGACTACGGCTACGGGGCCCAGGCTGCGTCCTACGGGCCGGCGCACGCGCCGTTGTCGCTCGGGTGGTGGACCGCGCGCGCGTACAGCCTCGCCGCCGCCTCGAGCTACTTCCTCGTGGTCGCGGCCGTTGCCCTCTCGGTCGGAGCGACGATCGGCGCGCGCGTCGCGGACCGGTGGGACCGCGAAGCTGCGCGCTCCGCGGACTCGGCGCCTCCGCGGCGTGCTCGCGTCCGCAACGCGCTGGCGAGCGACACGGCCACGGTGTCGATCGTCGGCGGGTACGGATACGTGGCGTTGTCGTCCACTCGCAACATCGGCTCCAGCTTCGAGCTGCCCATCGCGATGCCGCTCATCGTCGCGACCATCGTGTGGGCGTGGCGACGAACCACCGCAAGGTCGATCGCAGCGGCCGCGCTCGTCACAGTCTCGGTGTTCGGGTTCATCCAGTCGCTGGGCGTCCTCCCGCTGCACTACCGAACGGTCAAGCTGGGTTCGAAGACGGTCCCGCTCTACGACGATCGCGGCAACCTCGGCGACACTGCGCGACGGACCGCGCGTCTGGCCTCGGCGAGCGACCACGACGTCGACCAGACGCTCCGGGCGTACCAGGCCGCGGTTGACCGTGCCGCCCGCGCGATCGACGCGCGAACCCGCCAGGCGGGTGTCTCGCCGGTGATCCTCTTCGCTGTCCAGGATCCCTGGTTCAACACCAACACCGTCCCGCTCACGGTGCTGCTCCTGTCGGGACGGGAGGCGCCGGTCGGACTGTTCCTGCCCGCTCCCGCGACCCCGGATGATGCGATGTCCCTGCTCGAGGACCCTGCGCACGGACAGCCGAACGTCGTCATCACGGGCCCTCCCGACGCGGACCCCTACGCGTCGAACTTCGCGGTCCTCCGCGACCCGATGACCGTCGAGGACGGTTTGAGGCGCGACGGGTTCGCGGTGTTGGCGCAGGTCACCGAGCCCGATGGGCGGACGATGAGGCTGTGGTTCAAGGATCGCGGACCGGTGCTGCGGTGATCGCCCGGCTGCGCGCCAACCTCCCGGTCGTCGCGGTGTGCGCCTTGCTCGTCATCGCGGACGTCGTCTGGATGGCGCAGGATCGGCGCCCGCCGTCCTACGACCAGTCGAACTACCTGCACGTCGCGTGGGACTTCGTCGGTGAGGCGCGGCACCACCTGACCGGTCTGCCGCACCTCGTCATGACGCACGACCCCGGGCACGGTCCGCTGTACCCGCTGCTCATCGCCGTACCGATGCTGCTCTTCGGGCCCCATCCGGCCTGCGCGCTGCTCGTCTCCGTGATCGCGCTCGTCGGCCTGATCGTGGCGTCGGTCGGCATCGCGGTGCAGCTCGCCGGCCGAAGGGCCGCCGTGCCGGCGGCGATCCTCGTGGGCACCGCTCCCCAGGCCTACGGGCTGTCGCGCGAGGTGCTGGTGGACCTCACCCTCGCGGCGCTGTGCACCGCGGCGGTGCTTGCCGCTCTGCGCTGCAACCGGTTCGCCTCACTGCGTTGGTCGATCCTCCTCGGGTTGTTCCTGGGGCTCGCCTGCCTGACGAAGGTGACCGCGCCCATCCAAGTAGGGGTGGCGATCGCCGTCGCTCTGGCGGTTCGCGCCGACGACGTGACGGTCGCGCCACGTGACCGGGTGCGCAACGCCGCCGCCGGCGCGGGCACTCTGTTCATCACCACCGCGTGGTGGTACATCCCCAACTGGAGCGCCACGAAGTACTACGTGCGGTCCACGACGGTGGGCGAGGCGTCCCTCGGAGCGGGGCCTGGGCAACCGCTGCGGTGGGCGGCGATCAAGAGCTACCTGCTCGGCATCGCCCAGCAGCCACTCGCGTGGGTCAGCATCTTCGTGGCCATCATCGCGCTGGCCCTTCTCATCGCCGATGCAGTGCGCCGCCGCTCCGAGAGGCGCGACCACGGCCCCGGCCGGCCCTCCCGTGCGGCGCTGCTCAAGACGGCGGTCATCCTGACGTGGGTCGCCGTCCCCGTCGCGTTCCAGGCCGCATCGCACAACCAGGACACCCGCCTCATAGCGCCCGGCCTCGTCGGTTTCGGTGTGGGGGTGGCGATCGCCATCAGCCGGATCAGGGCGGACCGCGCCCGCGTGGGGCTGGTCACGCTCGCCGCCGTGCTCGGCGGCTGGGGAGTCCTCACGCACAGCACCACCGCCCACCTCCGGCCACCGCTGCTGCCGGGCGACATCGCCTTCCCGACCCCGCTCGGACGGGCTGACCTAGCCCTCGACGGTCGGACGGTCAGCTATGCCCGACAGCCCCAGCACGACGACCCGGCGTCTCCGGTGGTGCGCTGGCTGCTCGAGCAGCGTGCGGCGCGGCACCTCGATCGCCCGGTCGTCCTCGGCCTGGTGCAGACGCACAACGAGATCAACGGGAACACGCTCAGCTGGCTCGACGTGCGCGACGACGACGGCATGCGGCTTGTCATCACGCAGGCCGAGCAAGCATCGTTGACGCCGAAGCAGGTCGACGACGAGATCGCGACGTTCGACGTGGTCGGGATCGTCCCCGACATCGCAGGTGATCCCGCCTCCGGCCTGAGAGGAACCCTCATCGACCAGGAGCTCGTCCGGGCCGACGATCCGCGCATCACCACGCAGTTCACCGGCACGACGGCCACGTTCCCGATCGACGCTCCCGGCACCGAGCTCGTGCTGCACTGGCGCGGCACCGCGCCGACGCACGGCTGATCGTCGGGTCAGAACGCCCGGGGTCAGGACAGCGCGGCCGCCACCAACGCGTTCTGCTCGACCTCGTGCGCCTTCGCCGATCCGACCGCGGGGGAGGCCGCCGCGCGACGGGAGACCCGGCGCAGCGCCCGGCCGGCGGGCAGCACCTCCGGCAGTGCGAGCGCCAGGGTGGGCCAGGCGCCCATGTTGGCCGGCTCCTCCTGGACCCACACGACGTCGTGTGCGTTGGGGTAGCGCTCGAGCGTGGCGGTGATCTCGCCGAGCGGGTGCGGGTACAGGCGCTCGACGCGCGCGATCGCCACGGTGGAGGCCGGGTTCTTCTCCCGCTCCTTCGCGAGGTCGTAGTAGACCTTGCCCGCGCAGAGGATCACGCGCGTCACGCCCGCCGGGTCGCCGACCGTCGCGTCGTCGAGCACCGGCTGGAACGCGCCGTCGGTGAAGTCCGCGGTCGCGGACACGGCCGCCTTGAGGCGCAGCAGCGACTTCGGCGTGAAGACGACCATCGGCTTCTGCACGGCGCCGCGCACGTGGCGGCGCAGCAGGTGGAAGTAGCTCGCGGGGGTCGACGGCATCGCGACGACCATGTTGTCCTCGGCGCACAGCTGCAGGTAGCGCTCGACCCGGGCCGACGAGTGGTCCGGGCCCTGCCCCTCGTAGCCGTGCGGGAGCAGGAGCACGACGCCGGAGCGCTGACCCCACTTCGCCTCGCCGGAGGACAGGAACTCGTCGACGATCGTCTGCGCACCGTCGGCGAAGTCGCCGAACTGCGCCTCCCACGCGACGAACGCGTTGGGACGCGCGACCGAGTAGCCGTACTCGAAGCCCATCGCCGCGTACTCCGACAGCAGCGAGTCATAGATCATGAACGGCGCCTGGCCCTCGGCCAGGTTGCGCAGCGGCACGTACGCCTCGCCGGTGCGGTGATCGATCAGTGCTGCGTGCCGCTGCACGAACGTGCCGCGCCGGGTGTCCTGACCGGCCATGCGCACCGGGTGGCCGTCGAGCAGCAGCGCGCCGATGGCGAGGGTCTCGCCCATGCCCCAGTCGATCGAGTCGGTGTCGACCATCGCGGCCCGCCGCTCGAGCACGTTGCTCTTGACCCGCGGGTGCGGCTCGAACCCGGCCGGCAGGTCGAGCTGGCTCGCGACGATGCGCTTCACCACCTCCATCGGGATGGCGGTGGTGACGTCCGGGTTCGGCAGGATCGGCAGGCTCTGCGTGTTGCTCCACGCGTCGTCCTCGGCCGGCTGCGCGTCCTCGCGGGTCTCCTGGAACGCCTGCTCCAGCTTCGCGCGGTAGGACGCGAGCGCGTTCTCGGCCTCCTCGACCGTGATGTCGCCACGGCCGACGAGCGCCTCGGTGTAGAGGTGACGGGTCGAGCGCTTCGCCTCGATCACCTTGTACATGAGCGGCTGGGTCATCGACGGGTCGTCGCCCTCGTTGTGGCCGCGCCGGCGGTAGCAGACCATGTCGATGACGACGTCCTTGCGGAACATCTGCCGGAACTCGAAGGCGAGCCGGGCGACGCGCACGCACGCGTCGGGGTCGTCGCCGTTCACGTGGAAGATCGGGGCCTGGATCATGCGCGCGACGTCCGTCGCGTAGACCGACGACCGGGCCTCGCTGGCGTCGGTGGTGAAGCCGACCTGGTTGTTCACGACCACGTGCACGGTGCCGCCGGTGCGGTAGCCGCGCAGCTGGGAGAGGTTGAGCACCTCGGCCACCACGCCCTGGCCGGCGAACGCGGCGTCGCCGTGGAGCATCAGCGGCAGCACGGTGAAGCCGTCGACGCCCTTGTCGAGGATGTCCTGCTTGGCGCGGACGACGCCCTCCATGACGGGGTCGACGGCTTCGAGGTGGCTGGGGTTCGACGCGAGCGAGACCTTCACCTGCTCGCCACCACGTGCGGTGAACGTGCCCTCGGCGCCCAGGTGGTACTTCACGTCCCCCGAGCCGTGCGCGGAGTCCGGGTCGACGTAGCCGTCGAACTCCTTGAAGATCTGGCCGTAGCTCTTGCCGACGATGTTGGCGAGCACGTTGAGGCGGCCGCGGTGCGGCATGCCGATGACGACCTCGTCGAGCTGGTCCTCGGCCGCGCCCTGCAGGATCTCGTCGAGCATCGGGATGAGCGTCTCGCCGCCCTCGAGCGAGAACCGCTTCTGCCCGACGTACTTCGTCTGCAGGAACGCCTCGAAGGCCTCGGCCGCGCCCAGCCGCTCGAGCACGTGCAGCTGGTGCTCGCGGTCGGGCCGCTCGTGCTTGCGCTCGAGGTTCTCCTGCAGCCAGTCGCGCTGGTCCGGGTCCTGCAGGTGCATGTACTCGATGCCGACGCTGCGGCAGTACGCGTCGCGCAGCACGCCGAGCACGTCGCGCAGCTGCATGACCTTCTTGCCGGTCGACTTGGCGAAGTCGCCGATGGCCCACTCGCGGTCGAGGTCCCAGAGCGTGAGCCCGTAGGTGAGGACGTCGAGGTCCGGGTGGGTCTTCACGTCGTCGTACAGCGGGTTGGTGTCGGCGATGAGGTGGCCGCGCACGCGGTAGGCGTGGATCAGCTTCTGGATGCGGGCCTGCTTGCCCAGGTCGTCGTCGTGGACGATCTGGTTGTCCTCCACCCAGCGGATGGGCTCGTAGGGGATGGACAGCGAGCGGAAGACGTCGTCGTAGAAGCCGTCCTCGCCGAGGAGCAGCTGGTGCATGCGGCGCAGGAACTCGCCGGACTGCGCGCCCTGGATGACGCGATGGTCGTAGGTCGAGGTGATGGTGATGATCTTCGAGACGCCGAGCCGGGCGATGGTCTCCTTGGATGCGCCTTGGAACTCGGCCGGGTACTCCATCGCGCCGACGCCGATGATCGCGCCCTGGCCCTCGGTGAGGCGGGGCACCGAGTGCACCGTGCCGAAGCCGCCCGGGTTGGTGAGGCTGATGGTGACGCCGCTGAAGTCGTCGGTGGTGAGCTTGCCGTTGCGGGCGCGGCGCACGACGTCCTCGTAGGCCGACCAGAAGCCCGTGAAGTCGAGCGAGCCGGCGTCCTTCACCGCGGCGACGACGAGCTGCCGGTCGCCGTTGCTCTTCACGAGGTCGATCGCGAGGCCGAGCCCGATCTGGTCCGGCGTCACGAGCGTCGGCTTGCCGTCGACCATCGCGAACGAGTGGTTCATCTCGGGGAAGTCCCGCACCGCCCGCACGAGGGCGAAGCCGATGAGGTGGGTGAAGCTGATCTTCCCGCCGCGGGTGCGGGCCAGATGGCGGTTGATGACCGTGCGGTTGTCCTCGAGCAGCTTCGCCGGCACGGCCCGGACGGACGTCGCCGTCGGCACGTGCAGCGAGGCCTCCATGTTGGCGACCACTCGAGCCGCCGCGCCCTTGAGCGTCGCGGTCGTCGCATCGGACGGCGGAGCCGGAGCCGCGGCCGTCGACGGCGAAGCCGGGGGAGCGGTCCTGGGGGCGGCGGCGGGA
>DASZYF010000120.1:0-20885 GCA_035545535.1 Mycobacteriales bacterium
CGCCGCCGACGCGGCGTGGCCGCGCGCGTTCACCGCGGCCGCGGCGCGGTCCTCGGCGCTCGCTGCGCGCACGGCGATGTCGGCCTCGATCTCGGCGCCCACGCGGTGCACGAGCAGCAGGTCGCCCTGCCAGTGCCAGCGCGAGGACTGCCGCAGCGCGTCGGCGAGCTCCTGACGCGCCCGCTCGGTGTCGCCCTGCTCGGCGGCGAGCACCGCGGACCAGGCGCGCAGCTCGGCGCCCACGTAGGTGTCGTCCATGCCGCGGATGCGCAGCGCCTGCAGCGCCGCGGCGGCGGCGGGGTCACCCCGGCGCAGCAGCACCGACGCGACGCTCGCGTCGACCCAGGTGGTGGCGCTGATGTCGCTGCCGCGCACGATCGACGCGCGTGCGAGCGCCTCGTCCCACTGGCCGGCGAGCACGAGCACGCTGACCAGCTGGCCGAGCAGCTCCGTGCCGTAGGACGACAGCAGCAGGCCCGAGCGCTGCGCGAGCGCGATGCCCTCGTCGTAGGTGGCGATCGCCTTGGGGATGTCGTTGACGTCGTAGAGCGCCCACCCGTAGTTGCGGATGGCCCGCAACCGCACCTCGACGCCACCGGCCGCCTCGGCCGCGGCGACGGCCGCCGCGTGCTGCTCGACGTCCTGGTGCATGCCGCGGCGGGACGCGAGCACCGCGCGCGTGGCGATGAGGTCCGCGGCGACGTCGGCCGCGCCCGCAGCGGCGGCGACCTCTTCGCCGAGCGTGCACATCTGCTCGCACTCGTCGTCGTCGCGGGTGTTGGCGAGCACGCGGGCGAGCACGGCGATCGCCTTCGCGCGCACGCGGGTAGGCGGCTCCACGGGCGCGAGCTCCACGGCACGACGGGCGGAGGCCATCGACTCGGGGCCGCACTGGTCGCCCTCGAGCATGAGGTGGGCCAGCCGCTCGTGCGCCTCCGCGCACCTCAGTGCCTCGATGCCGGGCAGCTGCGTCGCCTCGCGGGCCAGGCTGATCGCGCGCATCGGATCGCCGCTCGCCGCGGCCGCGGCCGCGGCGCGCAGCAGCAGTGCCCAGCGGTCGGCCCCGACCTCGGGGACGCGGTCGAGGATCGCCAGCGCCTGGTCGATGTGACGCAGCGCCTCGGCCGGCGCCGCCACCTTCTCGGCCTCCCCCGCGGCCTGCACGAGCGCCTTCAGCGCCTGCGGCAGGTCGTGGCTCGCGAGCATGTGGTGGGCGAGCTCGGCCGCGCGGCCGAGCCGCGGCTCGCCCGGCCCGGCATCGTCCTCGGCCAGCAGCCGCGCGAACGTGGCGTGCGTGCGCACGCGCTCGCCGGGCAGCAGGTCGCCGTAGACCGCCTCCTGCAGGAGCGCGTGGCGGAACGCGTAGGTGTCGCCGTCGGTCACGAGCAGCTGACGCTGCACCGGCTCGCGCAGGAGCGACTCGACGTCGACAGGGTCGGAGCCGAGCGCGGCGGCGAGCAGCCGGTGGTGCACGCGGCGGCCGGCGACGGAGGCGACGCGCAGCGCCTGTTGGCTCTCGTCGGACAGCTGCTCGACGCGCGCGAGCAGCACGTCGGCCAGCGTGGTCGGGAGCGGGCCTCCGGGATCGTCGATGCAGCCGCCCGACGCGACGATCTCCTCGGTGAAGAACGGGTTGCCCTCGCTGCGCTCCCAGACGCGCTGCACGGTGGCGGGGTCGACCCGGCGGCCGGAGAGCGCGGAGATCAGCTCGCCGCTCTCGGCCAGGCCGAAGGGGCGCACGTCGAGGCGCTCGACGTCGGGGCGGCGGGCGAGCTCGGTGAGCAGCGGGCGCAGCGGGTGCCGGCGGTGCAGGTCGTCCGAGCGGTAGGACGCGACGAGCAGCACGCGGCCGCTGCGCAGGGCGCGGCCGAGGAACGCGACGAGGTCACGGGTGGAGCGGTCGGCCCAGTGCAGGTCCTCGAGGATGAGCGCGACGGGGCCGGTGGTCTTCTGCTCGCCGAGCGCGACCAGCAGGCCGAGGACGGCATCGAACAGCTGCACCTGCGCGAGGCGCTCGGTCTCGTCGGCATCGCCGGGCGCGGCGAGCGGCACCGCTGGCTGCTCGTCGACGAGGTGCGGGACGAGCCGGCCCAGGGCCGGGCGGCTCGCCGCGGCCGCGCGCAGCAGCTGATCGCCGCCGGGCAGCTGCTCCACCGCGCGCAGGGCCTCGATGAGGGCGACGTAGGGAAGCCCGTAGTCGCCGACCTCGACGCAGCCACCGACCAGGACCGTGGCGCCACGGGCGCGGGCCACGGTGGCGAACTCCTCGAGGATGCGCGTCTTGCCGACGCCGGCGTCGCCGCCGACGAGGACGAGCGCGGGCTCGCCGCGGCCGGCGCCGTCGAGCAGAGCCGACAGCCGGGCCAGCTCTGCGGCACGCCCGACCAGGCGGTGCGTCCCCCTGCGGCTCACATCCTCATCCTGCTCCTGAGGACGGACAGGGAGCAGCAGGGTTTGTCCCACGGAGCGGGCCGGAGGTTCAGGCGGCCGTAGCGACCGGCGCGCACCGCGCGGCCGCCGTCGAGGCACGAGCCGCGGGCGTGGGCTCGTCGGTCTCGATGCGGCGCCGCCGGGCGAGCGAGCGCAGGAACATCTGACGCGCAGCCACCTCGGCCGACAGGCTCAGCCAGGTGGAGGCGGGGTTGAGGGTGCTCATGACGTACACGTTCGGCCTGAGGTGCGCCCCCGCACATCGGGCGGCCACCGCATCTCTGCTCCCGGCACCCCCTTAGGCGGCCCGCCGGAGGGGCCTCGTATGCCTAAGGCCCCTCGCCGGCGGCCGGCCGCGGGCGTGCGACGATGAACCGGTGGTGCTCCTCATCCTCATGGGCGCAGCCCTGGTCGTCGTGCTGCTGCGGGCCTGGTGGATGGACCGCACCGCGGCCAAGGCCGGCAAGCGCTGGGTCCCGGTGAAGCAGAAGGGCCTCAAGCGCACTCGCTTCGAGCTGGTCGACCGGGACAGCTACGACGAGCACGTCCGCGAGCGGGCGCTGGAGAAGGCCCTCGCCGAGAAGGACGACCGCCGCACCCGGGAGCAGGGCTACCTCATGCCCCGCCTGCGCCGCCGGGGCTGAGCCGTGCCACAGCTCCGGGTCGCGCTCGCGCAGATCGACACGACCGTGGGCGACCTCGAGGGGAACGCCGCGCGGGCGCTGCGCGCCGTCGGCGAGGCGGCCGCGGCCGGCGCCCACCTGGTGCTGCTGCCCGAGATGACGCTGACCGGCTACCCGGCCGAGGACCTGGTCCTGCGCCGGTCCTTCGTCGAGGCGGCCGAGAAGGCGGCGCACGACTTCGCCGGCCGCCTCGCCATCGCCGGGTACGGCGAGATCGCTGTGGCGGTCGGCACCTGCTCGGCGGCGCACGACGCTCCCCCGGCGGTCGGCCGCCCGGCGGGCTCACCGCGCAACACGCTCGCGCTCTGCTGGCGCGGCGAGGTCGCGACGAGCTACCACAAGCACCACCTGCCGAACTACGGCGTCTTCGACGAGGCGCGCTACTTCGTGCCCGGCACGGACCTCGCCGTGGTGCGTCTGCACGGCATCGACGTCGCGCTGACCGTGTGCGAGGACCTGTGGCAGGAGGGCGGCCCGATCGCCGTCGCGGGCGCCGCCGATGCGGGGCTCGTGGTGGTGATCAACGCGTCGCCGTTCGAGCAGGCCAAGTCGGGTGCACGGCTGGAGCTCGCGGCGACGCGGGCCCACGAGGCCGGTGCCGCGCTCGCGTACGTGAACCAGGTGGGCGGTCAGGACGAGCTGGTCTTCGACGGCGGGTCGTTCGTCGTCGATGCCGCCGGTGAGCTCCTGACGAACGGGCCGCGCTTCGTCGAGCACCTGCTCGTCGCCGACCTCGAGCTGCCCGCGGCCCGTTCGGACTTCGCCGGTCAGGTCGACGCCAAAGACGGCACGACCATGACCATCACCCGCACGATCCTGTCGAGCGATCCGCTGCCCGCCTTCCCCGCGCAGCCCTTCGTCACGACCCCCGATCTGCCTGTGCTGCAGGAGGTCTGGGAAGCCCTTGTCGTCGGCACCCGCGACTACATCACCAAGAACGGTTTCGCCTCCGTCGCCCTCGGCCTGTCCGGCGGCATCGACTCCGCCGTCACGGCGACGATCGCGGTCGACGCCATCGGCGCGGACCGCGTGCACACCGTCGCCCTGCCGTCGGCGTACTCCTCGCCGCACTCGCTGGACGACGCCGCCGACCTAGCGAAGCGGCAGGGCACGCAGCACCGCGTCATCCCGATCGCACCGATGGTCGACGCGTACCAGGCGACGCTCGGCGGGCTCACCGGTCTGGCCGAGGAGAACCTGCAGGCGCGCGTGCGCGGCACCACGCTGATGGCGCTGTCCAACGCCGAAGGCCACCTGATCCTCACGACGGGCAACAAGAGCGAGCTGGCCACCGGCTTCTCCACGTTGTACGGCGACAGCGCCGGCGGGTTCGCACCGCTCAAGGACGTGCCGAAGACGCTGGTCTGGGAGCTCGCGCGCTGGCGCAACGAGGTCGCCGCCGGGCGCGGGGAGACGCCGCCGATCCCGAAGGAGTCGATCACCAAGCCCCCGTCGGCCGAGCTCGCCCCCGGCCAGCTCGACAGCGACCGGCTCCCCGACTACACCGAGCTCGACGCCGTGCTCGACGACTACGTCGAAGGCGACAAGGGCCGCACCGAGCTCCTGCTCGAGCACCCCCCCGCCATCGTCGACCGGGTCATCCGGCTCGTCGACCTCGCCGAGTACAAGCGCCGCCAGTACCCGCCGGGCCCGAAGATCACGCCCAAGGCGTTCGGCCGGGACCGTCGCCTCCCCATCACGAACCGCTGGCGGGACCTTCCGCGCGAGGGCTGAGCGCAGGGGTGGTTCCGGTCACAGGTGACCGGCCAAGCCGTTGCGGCGGTGCAACGCTTGAACCATGACAGCCCCGGACGCGGGGACCTCCTCGGAGGCCTCGACCCTCTACGGCGGCATCGGCTACGACCGCGTGACCGTCGCCAACCTCTGGAAGGCCAAGGAGCAGGGCGAGCGGTGGGCGATGCTCACCTCCTACGACCAGCTCACGGCGCAGGTGTTCGACGAGGCCGGGATCCCCGTGCTGCTCGTCGGTGACAGCGCCGGCAACAACGTGCTCGGTCATCAGACGACCGTGCCGGTGACGCTCGACGAGATGGTGCCGCTGGCGCGCGCGGTGGTCAGCGCGACCAAGCGGGCGATGGTGATCGGCGACCTGCCGTTCGGCACCTACCAGGCGTCGCCGCAGCAGGCACTCGCCTCGGCCTGCCGCTACATGCAGGAGGCCGGCACGCAGGCCGTGAAGCTCGAGGGCGGGCGCCGCATGGCCCCGCAGGTGGAGCTGCTGGTGTCGTCCGGCATCCCGGTGTGCTGCCACATCGGGCTCACGCCGCAGTCGGTGAACGTCTTCGGCGGGTACGGGGTGCGCGGTCGCGGTGATGCCGGCGACGCCCTGATCACCGACGCGCTCGCGCTGCAGGAGGCGGGCGCGTTCGCGATCGTGCTCGAGGTCGTGCCCGGCGACCTCGCCGAGCGCATCACCAAGGAGCTCACGATCCCGACCATCGGCATCGGCGCGGGCGTGCACTGCGACGCTCAGGTGCTCGTGTGGACCGACATGGCCGGCCTCACCCCGGGACCGGGGCCGAAGTTCCTCAAGCGCTACGCGGACCTGCGCGGCATCCTGACCGACGCGGCGAAGGCCTACGCCGACGACGTGCGCGGCGGCACCTACCCCGGCCCGGAGCACTCCTACCGCTAGCAACCTTCCGTGATCCGTGCGAGATCGGCCCGGCGATCGGGCTCATCTCGCACGGATCACGCGGTGTGGTCGTCGGGGCGGTGGCTGCGGAGGCGGTTGACGGCGTCGGGGTCGGGCGTCGCGGGCGGCGGCACGAAGCTCGGGGCCGGTTCCGGCTCCGGCTGGTCGGCGGGCTCATCGTCGGAGTCCGCCTCTGCTTCGACGTCGTCCTCGGGCTCGCCCTCTTCGGGCTCGGCCTCGTCATCGGCGCGCTCTTCGATCGCGTCGTCCGACGGCACGGCGATCACGGAGGTCGCGCCGGTGTCGTCGTCGGGCTCGCCGGCGTCGATGTAGGGCAGCGGAGCGGGCGCGGGCACGTCGGCCCGCGCCACCGGTGCGTACGCCGGGCGGTTGTTCGCCGGCGGGTTCACGAGCACGACCTCGGTGGTGTCGGCAACCTTGCGCAGCCGCACCGGGGCGGGATCGCCGGGCGCGACACGGGCGCGCTTCACGTACCCGTAGCGCGCGTCGAGATCGCGCAGCCACTCGAAGGCGCGCCGCCACCAGCCCACGTTCACGACCCTAGGACGGACAGCTGCTCCAGCAGGACGCGGCGCGCGTCGACCAGCGACGGTCCGTCCCAGAACAGATGGCGCCCGCTGACCACTGCTGACGGCACACCGGTGAAGGCCTCCGGTCCGTCGGTGGCCGAGAACGCGTACGGCTCGTCCGGCAGCACGACGGCGTCGTGGTGGGGCAGGTCGTCGAGGGCCAGCCTGGGCCACTCCTCGGCGTGGCCGTCGAGCGCGTTCGCGCACCCGAGGCGAGCCAGCACATCGCCGCCGAACGTCCGGCCACCGACGAACATCCACGGCTTGCGCCAGATGGGCACGACGACGGTGCGGGTGAGCGGGAGCGCCGGCTCGGACCACACGCGGACGACGTCGTCGAGCCAGGCGGGGCGCGGGAGGCGCAGCGCCACGGTGAGCATGCGGTGCAGCGACACCGCCGCTTCGTCCACCGTGCGCGGCTTGGTCACCCACACCGCCAGGCCGGCCTCGCGCAGCGCGTCGAGGTCGGCGTCGCGGTTCTCCGTGCGCGACGCGACCACGACGTCGGGCGCGAGGTCGGCGATGGCGCCGAGGCTCGGGTTCTTGGTGCCGCCGATGCGGGTGACCGCGAGGTCCACCGGCTCGACGCACCAGTCGGTCGCGCCCACGAGCAGGCCCGGCGCGGAGAGCGCGATGCTCTCGGTGAGGGACGGGACCAACGAGACCACCCGCTCGACGCGCGGCGGCAGCGGCACCGCCCGCCCGAGGTCGTCCCGCGCGATGTCCGCGATGTCGGCCACCGCGGGCCTCAGACGTCGGTGACGCGGATGCCGGCGTGCGCCTTGTAGCGGACGTTGATCGCGATGAGGTTGATCGTCAGCGCCTCGACCTGGCCCGCGTTGCGGAGCTTGCCGGCGTAGATGCCACGCATGCCGGGGATGCGCGCCGCGAGCGCCTGGACCAGGTCCGTCGAGGGCCGGTCGTCCCCGAGCACGAGGACGTCGAGGTCGAACGTCGTGGTCTCCGGGTCCTCCAGCAGCACCGCGCTCACGTGGTGGAACGCGGCCACGACCTTGCTCTCCGGCAGCACCGCGGCGGCCTCGGCGGCCGCGCTCCCCTCGGCGACGGGGATGGCGTGCATGCCCTTGTCGTCCTTGCCCATCGGGTTCACGCAGTCGATCACGACCTTGCCCGCCAGGGGGGCGGCCAGAGCGGAGAGGAGCTCCTTGTGGCCCTCGTAGGGCACGGCGACGATCACGACGTCGGACTCGGCGGCCACGTCCTCGTTGGACCCGCCGCGGACGGGGAGGCCCTCTGCCGCCATCGGCGCCGCCGCCTCGTCCGCCCGCTCGGCCGAACGGGAGCCCAGCAGGACGGTGAGGCCCGACGCGGCCAGCCGCCGGCCCAGCCCCCGGCCCTGCGGACCGGTGCCCCCGAGGACCCCGATGGTCAGACCGTCGGTCACCGGGTCCTCGATGGGCGCAGATGTCGTCACTTCCGACATCCTGGCAGAGCAGGAGTTGGGCCCCTCCGTGACGAAGATCGGGTCCAGGAGCACGCGCAGGGAGCCCCGCAGCCGGCGGGACGCCTTCGCTGGGGCGGTCGGGA
Source organism: Mycobacteriales bacterium (assembly GCA_035545535.1). GTDB lineage: Bacteria > Actinomycetota > Actinomycetes > Mycobacteriales > CAJCIY01 > DASZYF01. The sequence goes on from DASZYF010000120.1 coordinate 7,908, forward strand.
GGAGGTCGCATGGGCGCTTTCGCACGCCGTCGGCGGCCGAAGACCCCCGCAGTCCCCACCGCCGTGCCCACCGCCGAGGCCGGGCGCGCCGAGCTCGAGGCGCTCGCCGCCGCGCAGGGCCGTCCCGTCGACGAGCTGCTCCGTGAGGTGGCCGAGTTCCGCCTCGCTCTCGAGACCGACCTCGTCGTAGCGGCGGCCGCGACGGAGCTCTCCGAGCACGTCATCGCGGCCGACGCGCTGCAGGCGAGCCGCAACGAGCTCGCCGCCTACGGCGACCGGCTCGCGGCGGGGCTCGCGACCATCCCGCAGCAGCGCACGAGCACGCGCCGACGGGTCCGCCGCGCGCTGCACTCCACGCCGGCGCTGGTGACCGCCCTGGTGCTCGGGGCGGCGGCCGGCTTCGCGCTCCCCCACCTCGACACGTCGCGCCCCGGCACGTTCGCCGGATCGGCGCGCGCCACCCAGCAGCTCGACGAGCTCGAGAGCGCCACGGTGAGCGGCGACCTCGAGCGGGCGACGTCGGCGGGGGCGGCGCTGCACGCCACGCTGACCCAGCTGGTCGACCGGGCCCGCGCGGGTGACGTGAACGCGGCGCACCAGGCCGCGACGCTCCTCATCGCGGAGCGCCAGGTGCTCAACAGCCTCCCGCCCGCCGTCGCCGACCCGCTGCGGGCGCAGGTGAACAACCTGACGAACGTGCTGCAGAGCACGGTCAACACGAGCCTGTCGGTGCTCGCGACCACCAACGCACCGAACAAGGCCGGCGTGCTGAGCACCGTGCCGTCGGCCGTCGTCAGCCTGCTGCCGACGAAGGTTCCGACGAAGGTGCCGGTGGCGCCGAGCCTGGCGCCTCAGCCGAGTCGCGACGCGAAGCCGTCGGCCAAGGCGAGCCCGACCGCGCACACCACCCCGTCGCCGTCGCCGTCGGCATCTCCGTCGGCCTCGGCCTCGCCGAGCCCGTCGCAGAGCGCGATCGTCCTGCCGGGCGCGCCCAGCGGAGCGGTCAGCCAGGTCGGCGGCTGACGTCCGGTCGCATCAACGGCCGGTGAACCTGGGCGGTCGCTTCTCGGCGAACGCCGCGACGGCCTCGCCGAGGTCCTCGGTGGCGATGAACGCCGCGTTCCAGAGCGCGACGTGCGCGAGACCGTCCTTGCGGGACATGTCGCGCGTGGCGTTCATCACGCGCTTCACGCCCTGCACGACGAGCGGCGGGTTGTCGGCGAGCGTGCGCGCGAGCGCGCGGGCCTCGACGAGCAGCGCCTCCGGGTCGGCGTAGACGTCGCTGACGAGGCCGATGCTCCGGGCCCGTTCGGCGTCGATGTCCTCTCCGGTCAGTGCGAGCCGGCGGGTGGCGGCGTCGCCGATGATCGAGGGCAGGCGTTGCAGCGAGCCCATGTCGGCGACGATCGCGACCTTCACCTCGCGCACGCTGATCTTCGCGTCGGCGCTGGCCAGCCGGATGTCGGCGGCGGCGATGAGGTCGACGCCGCCCCCGATGCACCAGCCGTGCACCGCGGCGATGACCGGCTTGCGGGTCTCGTCCACCGCATCGACGGCGCTCTGCATGCGGCTGATCGTGTCCAGGAAGCGCGTGCGGTCGACGGCGCCGCCGGTGGCGCTGCCGAACGCGCCGCCCATGGCCATGAGGTCGAGCCCGTAGCTGAAGCTGCTCCCCTCGCCGCGCAGCAGGATGACGCGCACTGCGGGATCCTCGTCGAGGGCGTGGAACACCTCGGGCATCTCGCGCCAGAAGTCGGGCCCCATCGCGTTGCCCTTGCCGGGGCCGATGAGCACCACCTCGGCGATCTGGCCGTCGTCCGAGAGCTCGACGCGCAGGCTCTTGAGGGCCGCCGTGTTCAGGACGGTGCTGAGGGTGCTGACGCTGGGCTCGCTCACGACCTCACGTTACTGGCGAGCTCGTCGAAGACTGCGGCGAGGCCGTCCCGCTGGTGCTCGGGATGAGTCCGACGATGCGGGTGCCCTCGCCGAGCGGACTGGTGACGGACAGCCGGCCGCCCATCTCGGCAACCCGCTCCTGCAGACCGGCGATGCCACCGCCGATGCGCGGCACCGCGCCGCCCAGGCCGTCGTCGTCGACCGTGACCTCCACCTGGTCGCGCACGACGCGCACCGAGATGCGGACCTCCTTGGCGCGCGAGTGCTTGACCGCGTTGGTGACGGCTTCGGACGCGACGAAGTAGACGGCCTGCTCGACGACCGGGTCGAGCCGCTGGCGCGGCACGCGGTCGATGAGCACGCGCAGCCCGGTCGTGCGGTCGGCGATGCGGGACAGCGCGCGCGGCAGGCCTTCGCTGCGGAGCCTCGCGGGCGGGGCGCCCCGCACCAGCTGGCGCAGCTCGGCGATCGCGTCCTCGACCTCCTGCCCGGCCTGCACGAGCAGCACGCCGACGTCGGGCACCTCGCTCGCGCCGAGGTTCTCCTGGGCCTCGCGCAGGCAGAGCAGCGCGGTCACGAGCCGGGTCTGCACACCGTCGTGGATGTCGCGCTGCACACGGCGACGCTCGCTGGCCGCGGCCTTCGCGAGCAGCTGCCGGATGTCGACGAGGCCGTCGGTCAGACCGTCACCGACGCGGCGCAGCTCCAGCGCCAACCGCACCGCGGCGCCCAGCGCGTCGAGCAGCTCGGGTTCGTCGGTGAGCACGTTGTCGTGCACGAGCAGGGCGAGCGGACGTGAGTCGCCGCCGCGCACCGGAGTCGCGATGCGCCGACCGCCGACCGGCGGCGGTTCGACGACCTTCCCTTCGGAGTCGACGAAGCACTGCCGCTCGCTGTCCCACACGCCGACGTCGACGGAGCGGTCGCCGAGCACCCGGCGCAACGTCGCCTGCAGGTCCGCCGCGATGCGCTCGTCGGACAGCTCGGTGACGATCGATGTCGTCATGCGCACCTGCGTGCGCAGGGAGATCATCATGCCGATCTCGACGGCGAGCGGGATGACGACCGTGGTGGTCGTCGGCACCCAGCGCAGCCACACCCCGGGGGGCACGAGCACCGACTCGAACGCGACCGCCGACGCGGCCTTGAGCAGCGCGGCGGCGCCGAACGGGGCGAACGACCGTCGCCACGACTGCGTACCGCTGCGCCACAGCATGACCGTGACGATGAAGCCGGCGACGATGAGGATGCCGTCGCAGATGCTGGTGACGTTCGTGACGTCGTGGAACAGCCGCGGATCGTCCTTGATGGTCAGGTACTCGTGCGGCGACGGCACGCCGTGGTCCTGTGGCTGGTAGAACGCCCAGTCGAGCCAGTCGGCGACGAACACGTAGATGTAGAGCACGACCAGCCCGTAGGTACCGACCTTGCGCTTGGGCCGACCGCTCGGGAACAGGTAGAGCAGCTGGAACAGCGGCGCGATGTAGAAGTTGGTGCAGAGCAGACCGATGGTGAACAGCACCGGGTTGGTCGACAGGCGCAGCTGGCCGAGCAGCCAGAGCGGCCCGGAGATCGCGAGCAGCAATCCGGTGAGCCGGCTGGGCCGGCGGGTGTCGGCGGTGCAGCCGACCGCCATGAACGCGACGCCCACGGCCGCGGCGGCGACGAGCATGAACTGCGCGCTCGCCGCGCCGCTGACGAGGCGGTTCCCGAGCGACTCCACACCGCGGCTGCCGAGCAGCGGGATGCGCACCGACGCGGCCGCCGCGTGGTCACCGATGTCGGAGAACGCCGCGAGCAGGCCGATGAGGCCCACGGTTGCGCTCCACAACACGACGCGCATCCGCTTGTCCATCGGTCCCCCTCTCCTCCTGCTGCTACCGGAGAGGTTCGTCCGTGCTCGTGCCGATCCGCAGCACTGCGTCGGCTCGGCGACAGTCGGGTCGACGACACCGCACGGTGGAGGAGTCGCGCAGCCGACAGATCACGGGCTGCTCAGGCGAGGTGCGCGGCCAGTGCTTGCACGGCGCCGGCGGTCATCTGGTCGAACACCGGCTTGAGCTCGTCGGGCTCGATGTCCACGGCGTAGACGACCACCGCGCCGTCTCCGTCCTCGAGGACGTCGATGGTGGCGCGGTGCAGCTGCGCGGGCAGGGGGCCTTCGACGATGCCGTACTGCAGGCGCCGCAGGGCGTCGTCGCGGACCTGGATCTGCTCCTTGATCTCCATCCCGCCGGGCAGCGTGACGGTGCGCAGGCCGTTCGCATCGGTCGAGGAGGTCTCGATGCCCGGCATCCACGTGGTGATGGAGTCCGGGTCGCCGGCAAGCTTCCAGACCTCGTCGGCGGAGCGGGGGATGCGGGCGTGTGCGCGAGCGGATGCCATGACCGGACGCTAGCGGATACGGCGTTCTCGCCACGTTCACCGGAGGGTGCCAAGGTCAGGGCGTGAGCGGTCCGTGGTGGCGTGAGGCCGTCGTCTACCAGGTGTACGTGCGCAGCTTCGCCGACTCCGACGGCGACGGGATCGGCGACCTGCCGGGCATCACCGCGCACCTGGACCACCTCGCGTCGCTCGGCGTCGACGCGGTGTGGCTGACCCCGTTCTACCGATCGCCGATGCACGACCACGGCTACGACGTGGCCGACCCGCGGGACGTCGACCCGCTGTTCGGCACGCTCGCCGACGCCGACGCGCTGCTCGAGCACGCGCACGCGCTGGGCCTGCGCGTGATCGTCGACATCGTCCCGAACCACGTCTCGGTCGAGCACCCCTGGTGGCTCGACGCGATCACGGGTCGGGACTCCGCCATGCGCGACCGCTTCGTGTTCCGCGACGCCGGCCCCGAGGGCGAGCCGCCGAACAACTGGACGGCGATCTTCGGCGGGCCGGCCTGGGACCGCGAGCCGAACGGCGACCAGCTCTACCTGCACCTGTTCGCGCCCGGGCAGCCGGACCTGAACTGGCGCAACCCGGCCGTGCACGACTACTGGGACGGCGTCCTCCACTTCTGGCTGGACCGTGGCGTCGACGGCTTCCGCATCGACGTCGCGCACGGCCTCTACAAGGACGCCGAGCTGCGCAGCCATGACGTGCCCGACGTCGACTTCCCCGGCCGCGGTCAGCTCGCCACGATGATGTCGCCCTACTGCTGGGACCAGCCCGAGGTGCACGACGTCTACCGGCGCTGGCGGAGCATCCTCGACTCCTACTCCCCCGATCGCATGGCGGTCGGTGAGGTGTTCCTGCTCGACGTGCCGAGAGTGGCGGGCTATGTCGGTCCCGACCGGCTCAACCAGGCGTTCAACTTCGTCGTCATGCAGCAGGAGCTCGCGGCGCCCGCGCTGCGCCGCGTGATCGGCGAGAGCCTGCAGCTGTTCGCCGGCTCCGGTTCGCTGCCGACGTGGGTGCTGTCCAACCACGACCTCGTCCGGCACGCGTCGCGCTACGGCGGCGGGGACGCGGGGCGCGAGCGCGGGCTCGCCTTGACCGCGCTCCTGCTCGCGTTGCCCGGCTCGCCGTACATCTACCAGGGCGAGGAGCTCGGCCTGGAGCAGGTGGCCGTGCCGGTGGAGCTGCGCACCGACCCGATGTTCACCCAGAGCGGCGGCGCGGTGGAGGGGCGCGACGGTGCGCGCACACCGATGCCGTGGACCGGCGAGGCACCGTCGTTCGGCTTCACGACCGGGCCGTCGACGTGGCTGCCCTTCAACGCGGACGCCGCGTCCCGCAACGTGGCGGCCCAGACCGCCGATCCCGGCTCGACGTTGGCGACGTACCGCACGTTCCTCGCCCGGCGCCGCGCGTTGCTGCCGGACCTGGGCGACACCATCACCTTCCTCGACGCACCGGAGGACGTCATCGCGATCTGGCGCGAGGGCTCGCCCGGCCTCGTCGTGGTGATGAACGCGTCCGACGAGCCCCGCGCCGTTCCCGGGGTCACCGGTCGCCCGATCGCGCACACCGGCCCGTTCCGGGCGAACGCGCACGGCATCACCTACGCCCCGCGGTCGACGACCTGGCTCGCGGTGGAGGATGCCGGCGCCTAGCCCGTCCGGGTGCATCCGGGAGTCCGAACCGCTCATCGCTCAAGACGGCGATCGGCGGATGCCGAGCGAGAACCAAGACGCGACCCCGGTCTGCCCCACCGGGGGCCGCGTCTGTCCAGGACGCCCGAACCCGAGCGGAGCTCCGACATGTCAGACGCCACGCCTCCGGCGGGCTACTACCCGGACCCGGCGGGCAGCGGTCACCAGCGCTACTGGGACGGCGCGCAGTGGACCTCCCACCTCGTGCCGGGCCAGGCGCCGGCACCGACCCCGGTCGTGCCGTCGGTGACCGCGGCGCGCCTCGCCGCGCTGGCCCCGTTCCGGGCGCCCGCGCGCACCGCGATCCTGCCGGACGTCGGGCCGGTGACGACGCTCGTGCGCAAACGGCCGCCCCTGCGGATCAGCCGCATCGCCTTCGGCGTGTTCGTGGTCGTCGGCAGCACCGTCGCCGCCTACGTCAACACTCAGCCGCTCGGCGCGACGGCCAGCCCCGCCGCCGTCCACGCCTCCCGCTGACCGGTCGGCCTACTGCGCGGCGAGGCCGCGGCTGATCACGAGGCGCTGGATCTGGTTGGTGCCCTCGAAGATCTGCATGACCTTCGCCTCGCGCATGTAGCGCTCCACGGGGAACTCGCGCGTGTAACCCGCGCCGCCGAACACCTGCACGGCGTCGGTGGTCACCCTCATCGCGGCGTCGGTGGCGAGGAGCTTGGCGACGCTCGCCTGCTGGCTGTAGGGAAGGCCCGCGTCGCGGCGCCGCGCCGCGTCGAGGTACGTCGCGCGGGCCGACGTGACGGCGGCCTGCATGTCGGCGAGCAGGAAGCCGAGGCCCTGGTGGTCGATGATCCGCTTGCCGAACGCCTCCCGCTCCTTCGCGTAGGCGACCGCGGCATCGAGCGCTGCCTGCGCGAGACCGGTCGCGACGGCGGCGATGCCGAGCCGTCCGGAGTCGAGGGCGCTGAACGCGATCCGCAGGCCGAGTCCCTCCTCGCCGATGCGCCGGTCCTCGGGCAGCTCGACGCCGTCGTAGCTCGCCGTCGTGGTGGGCACCGCGCGCAGGCCCATCTTGTCCTCGCTCTTGCCGAACGAGAGTCCGGGCGCATCGCCGGGGACGAGGAAGCAGGAGATGCCGCCGGAGCCTTCGCCGGTGCGCGCGAACAGCGTGTAGAAGTCGGCCTTGCCGCCGCTGGTGATCCACGCCTTGGAGCCGGTGATGCGGTAGCCGTCGGCGGTGCGCTCGGCGCGGCAGGTGAGCGCGGCCGGGTCGGAGCCCGCGTGCGGCTCGGACAGCGAGTACGCGCCGAGCAGCGAGCCCGAGAGCATCTCTTCGAGCCAGCGGTCCTGCTGCTCCGGCGTGCCGTAGGTGGCCAGCGCGTACGCGGACAGCGAGTGCACGCTCACGGCGACCGCGACCGCCGCCCAGCGCGCGGCGATCTCCTCCAGCACCTGCAGGTAGACCTCGTAGGGCTGGCCGCCGCCACCCTGCTCCTCGGGGTACGGGAGGCCGAGCAGGCCCGCGACGCCGAGCGCCTTGAAGGCCTGCTCGGGATAGCGGTCCTCGGCCTCGTACTCGGAGGCGATGGGCGCGAGCTCGCGGTCGCAGATGTCGCGGACGAGGGCGATGAGGTCGGCTGCCTCTTCGGTGGGCAGCAGGCGGTCTACGGGCACCGGTCCAGTGTCGCGGATCAGCCCGCGACGGCCTTCGCGATCTCGGGCAGCCAGAGCATCGTGAGGTGGTTGGCCGTGACCCGCTCGGCGGTCAGCGTGCGGACCTGCCGCACCGCGCCGTCGACGACCGCGTCGGACAGGAATGCCTTGGCCTTGTCGCCCTCCCCGGCCGAGGCCGCGATGAGGTGGGCCGGGACCGTCACCCCGAGGAAGGCCTGCTGGACCTCGGGGTTGAAGAAGCAGTCCACCGCGTCGTCGAGGCAGCGCTCGGTGTCCATGAGGGCGCGGTAGCCCTTCGGCCCCTGGACGAGATCGTGGTCGAGCACGTCGATGAGGGCCGCGCGGAGGTCGGGTCGGTTCGCGATGAGCTTCTTCCCGATGCGGTCCACGAACGCCTCGGGGCTCGGGTAGTCCTTCTCGAGCTTCTTGAGCTTGCTGCGGAACGCGAGGCGCGTCACCGACCGCGTCACGACCGCGGGGAGCGCCGGACGCGGGCCGCCGTCGACCAGGACGAGCCGGGTGACGCGGTCACCGAGCTCCTGCGCGACCATCGGTGCGAGGAACGCGCCCATCGAGTGGCCGACGACCACCAGGTCACGCAGGTCGAGCTGCTCGACCACCGCGGCCACGTCCTTCGCGTGCGCGCGCAGCCCGCTCGGGCCGGGCAGCCCGGCCGAACGGCCGCGGCCGCGGAGGTCGGGCGCGATGATGCGATGGCCGGGGAGCTCGTCCGCGAGGTGGGTCCAGACCCACGCGGTGCTGGTGAGCCCGTGCACGCCGAGGACCGTCGGCACCGGCGCGCCCCGCTGGACGGGAGCGGCGGGCCACTCGGTGACGCCGAGGCCGGCGACGGTCAGCTGCTCGTAGGGGCGCGCCATGCGCCCCACGCTACGGCCGCACCCGCCCCCACAGGACGGCGGATCCCCCCATCCCATGACCGTCCGGATGGGGGGTCCCCCTGCCGTCAGAGGCCCCCGATCGTGGCGCGGTACCGGTCGATGCTCGCGAGCTTGACGCCCTCGTAGCCCCGGACGTCGAGGATGGCCTGCGCGCGGGCGACGGCCTTGTCGTAGGTGTCGCCGGTGAGGGCCGCTGCGGCGCGGGCGACCTCGTCCCAGTGCTCGTCGCGCAGGGCGCGCTCAACGACGCGCAGGTGCGCCCGGCCGAACGGGTCGAACGCGGTGCCGCGCAGGCGCTTGCCCTTGGCCAGCGCGGCGAGGACCGGGCGGCTGGCCGGGCCGAAGTGCAGCTTGTCCTTGCGCCCCATCGCGCGCAGCGCCGGCGGGTGCAGGTTCCACGTCACGTGGGTGGCGCCGGGGACCTGCGCCTGGATCGCGGCGGCCGCTTCGGGCGCGGTGAGCAGGCGCGCCACCTCGTACTCGTCCTTGTACGCGGCGACGTGGTGGAGGCTGCGCGCGACCGCCTCCGACAGCTCGGTGCGATCACCGAGCGCGCGCTCGGCGGTCCAGACCTGCTCGACGAGGTCGACGTAGGACCGCGCGAGCTTCTTGCCCTGGTAGTCGACGAGCAGGGCGGCGCGGTGCTCGGTGAGGCGGCGGGTCTCACCGGTCAGCGGCGAGGCCTCGAGCAGGTCGCGCGCGACGCGCACCGACCCGCGGATGCGCGTCGTGGCCGGGGCGGGGTTGGACGCGACGTGGAACGCGGCCGGGTCGGCAACCGCGACGCGGCCCCAGCGGAACGCGGCGATGTTCGCGTCGACCGCGACGCCGTTGAGCGTGATGGCCCACTCGATGGTCTCGGCGGTGAAGGGCAGAGCGCCCAGCTGGTACGCGGCGCCGACGAGCAGCAGGTTCGCCGCCGCGGTGCTGCCGAGGAGCTGATCGCTCGCCGCGAGCGCGTCGAACGTCGCGATGCGGCCGGCCGTCTGGGTGAGCGCCGCGATGAGGATCGGGGTGTCGGTCTTCGCCGCGCGCACCTCGCGCACCTGCGTCCCGGTGGGCGTCTCACTCGTCGATGCGACGACGGTCGTGACGCCGGGCCGGACCTGCGCGACGTTCGCGGGGTCGGCGCCCACGACGGCGTCGAACGCGAGGTAGGTGTGCGCGGTGCCGGCGCCGACGCGGTTGGCGACGAGCACGCCGGGCGCGCTGATGCGCAGGTGCGAGGTGACCGGCCCGGCCTTCTGCGACAGGCCGGTCTGGTCGAGGCCGACGGCACGCAGGCCGCTGCGCAGCGCCGCGGTGGCGAGCACCTGGTTGACGGTGACGATGCCGGTGCCGCCGATGCCGGCGAGGAACAGATCGAACGTCCCGTGGACCACGGGAAGGGTCGGCTCCGCCACCGCGGGCGGGGTCGGGCGGCCGCGCTTCGCGGCCTTCGCCGCGGTGCGGTCGACCTCGACCGTCACGAACGACGGGCAGTCGCCGGCGAGGCAGGAGTAGTCGGTGTTGCACGACGTCTGGTCGATGCGCGTCTTGCGTCCGAGCTCGGTCTCCACCGGCTGCACCGACAGGCAGCTGCTCTTCACGCCGCAGTCGCCGCACCCCTCGCAGACGTCCTCGTTGATGAGGACGAGCTTGGTGCGGGCCGGCTGCAGGCCGCGCTTGCGCTTGCGCCGGGCCTCCGCCGCGCACTGCTGGTCATAGATCAGCACCGTCGTCCCCGGCACGTCGCGCAGGAGGCGCTGCGCCTCGTCGAGCCGGTCGCGGTGCCACACGACGACACCGGCGGCGAAGCCGGTCTCGCCGTCGTAGCGCTCGGGCTCGTCGGCGCACACGATGACGCGACGCACCCCCTCGGCGATGAGCTTGCGGGTGAGCGCGGGCACCGGGAGGGCCGCCTGCGCGTCCTGGGCGCCGGTCATCGCGACCGCACCGTTGTAGAGCAGCTTGTAGGTGATGTTGGTGCCGGCGGCGACGCTGGCCTGCACGGCGAGCTGGCCCGAGTGGAAGTAGGTGCCGTCGCCGATGTTCTGGAAGATGTGGGCGACGTCGGAGAACGGCGCCTGGCCGATCCACTGGGCGCCCTCGCCGCCCATCTGCGTGAGGCTGTTGATGTTGCTCGCCTCACGACCGATCATCGCGACCATCGTGTGGCAGCCGATGCCGCCGGCCGCGATCGAGCCCTCGGGAACGATCGTCGACCGGTTGTGCGGGCAGCCGCTGCAGAACGTCGGTGTGCGTCGCACCGATGAGCTCAGCACGGGTGAGATCGACAGCTGCGTGCGGGGCTTCGGCGCGGACGCGCGCATCGGGACGCGACCGTCGAGCACGCGGCGCAGCGCGGCCTCGAGCCGGCCACCGGTGAGCGCGCCGGTGGGCGGCACGAGCGGCTCGCCGTCGCGGCCCTTCTTGCCGAGCACGCGCGGCGGGTTCGCGGTGCCGTAGAGGACGTCGCGCACCTGCGACTCGACGAACGAGACCTTCTCCTCGACGACCAGCACCTCCGAGACGGCGCGCGTCGCACTGCGCACGATGTCGGCGCCGAGCGGGTAGGGCATGCCGACGCGCAGCAGCCGCACGCCGTGCGCGCCCAGCGCCGGCCGGTCGATGCCGAGCGTCGCGAGGGCCTGCGTCAGCGCCTCGAAGGCGGTGCCGGCGGCGACGAGGGTGAGCCACGCGTCGTCGGGGTCGACCTCGACGGCGTCGACGGGGTTGGCGGCGCCGAACGCCTCGACCATCGCCCAGCGCGGGCCGAGCACGTCGGCCTCCGCGACGAGGCTGTCGGGCGGCGAGAGCATGAGCCGCTGCTGGTAGGTCCAGGGCTTCCCCTCCCACTCGAGCGACGGGACGGTGATCGGGACGTCGGCGAAGTCGCGGTCGACGGTCCAGATGCCGTCCGCCACGTCGGCGACGATCTTCAGCGCCACCCAGCAGCCGGACGCCCGCGAGAGCGCCACGCCGTACAGGCCGAGCGTGATGACCTCTTCCGCGTTGCGCGGGAACAGGACCGGCATGCCCATCGCGGCGAGCGTGCGCTCGCTGGCACACGGCACGGTCGAGGACTTCGCCCCCGGGTCGTCACCGGCGAGCACCAGTGCGCCGCCGGCGGGGTGGGCGCCGTAGGTGGTGGCGTGCCGCAGCGCGTCACCCGCGCGGTCGACGCCGGGGCCCTTGCCGTACCAGACACCGACGACGCCATCGACGTTCTTGCGGCCCTGCAGGTCGGTCTGGCTGCCCCACACGGCCGTCGCCGCCAGCTCCTCGTTCATGCCGGGGACGAGGTGGACGCCGCTGTCGGTGCGCAGCTGCGGCAGGCCCATGACCAGCTGGTCGAGGCCGCCGAGCGGACTGCCCTGGTAGCCGGACATGAACGTCGCGGTGCGCCGGCCGGCGCGCGCGTCGCGCGCGTGCTGCTCGGCCAGCAGGCGGGCGACCGCCTGCACGCCGGTCAGGAGCACCGGGCGGGCCCCGACGCGGTAGCGGTCGGCGAGCGCGTACTCGACGGGTCCGTCCACGGCCGACGGTCGGTCGTCCAGAGCGGTCACGGCGGCCTCCTCAGTGCGGTGAGGTGAGCGTGACCGGGCTACTCTCGGGCGTCAACAGTCGTCTCATCAGCTGACACCTACGTTCAGCTGATCGACCATTCGTAACCCGGAGGTGCGCGTGGCGAGCACCATCGACCGGCTCGACGCGGAGCTGCTCGGGCTGCTGGGCGAGGATCCGCGCATCGGTGTCATGGACCTCGCCGACCGGCTCGGCGTCACCCGCAACACCGTGCAGGCGCGGCTGACGCGGTTGACCGAGAGCGGTGTCGTCACCGGGCACCTCCCCCAGGTCGACCTCGCGACGATCGGCCTGCCGGTCTCGGCGCTGCTCAACGTCGAGCTGAGCCAGGGCGTGCTGAACGACGTCACCGCCGCGCTGGCCGAGCTCCCGCACGTGCTCGAGGTCCACGCGACCACCGGCGGCGCCGACCTCGTCGTGCGGCTCGCCGCGGCCGACAACGCGCAGCTCCTCACGCTCGTGCAGTCGGTGCACGCCATCCCCGGGGTGCTGCGCACCACCACGGTGGTGCTGCTGACCACGCCGGTGCCGCTGCGCGTGCAACCGCTGCTCGACCACGTGACGGGCTCGAGCGGCCGCGGTCGCGCCGGCCGCTGACCCGACCGGCGCGTGCATCCGTTCGGGTCAGGCGTCGGCGGGATCCATGGGGCGGATGAGCTGGCGGCCCACGGCGGTGACGCCGACGAGCAGCAGCAGCGGGACGAGGATCACGCCGGGGTAGTCGAAGCCGTGCGTGACGGTCGTGAGCGACTGCTCGGCGATCGGCGGGGTCGTCTGTGGCTGGCCGGCGACCTGCGGCGCGGGGCCGGCGGCTGGGGCGTTGCTCGGCGTCGCCGCGTCGGGCGGCGCGAGCGCACCGGCACCGCCGTCGGGCACCGGCGGTGCGGGCGCCGGCGTGG
>DASZYF010000121.1:0-2727 GCA_035545535.1 Mycobacteriales bacterium
GCGGTTGTAGCCGATGACGGCCGCGTAGTCGTAGCGGGGGAGCGACTCGGTCGCGCGGGCGCGGACGTAGCGGGTGTCGACCCACTGGTTGTAGTGCGGGTCGCTCGGCACGTCGCACCACTTGTCCCACGGCCCGGTCACGCGCCGGTAGCGCAGGTGCACACCGGACAGCGGCTTGTAGCCGAACAGGAACGGCACCGGGAACGAGCCCACCGGCGTCTTGCCGTCGCCCTCGTGCTTCGTGCCGGCGGGAGCGAGACCCGTGTAGCCGACCCAGGCCGGCCACGGCCCCAGCGCCCGCTGCCAGACGCCGGAGGTGTCGCGCTCCCACGCGGCCAGCCAGCCGCGGGTCGCGCTCAACGACCGGGTGGTCACAACGACGACCTGCGAGCCGCCCGCCGCGCAGTGCTCGAGCTCGGCTGTCGACACCGCCGCGGCCGCCGGTTCGGCGGCGACGAGGGGCAGCGTCGCCAGCGCACCCAGGAACGTCCGCCGTCGCACCCGTCTACGTTAGGTCCCCGCGGCTAGCCTGACGCGCGTGTCAGAGACGACCACCGCACCCCAGGGCTTCCTCGCCCACGCGGCCGCCGCCCCGGAGCGCGATGCCCTGACCGACGGCACCGTGCGCTACACCTACGGCCAGATGGTCGGCCGGGCCCGCCGGCTCGCGCGGCTGCTCGCCTCCAAGGGCGCCACGCCGCTGGGCCGCATCGCGGTGCTGCTGCCGAACTCGGCCGAGGTCATCGTCGCCGGGTTCGCCGGCGCCATCGGCCGGTTGTCGTGGGTGCCGGTCAACTGGCACCTCAAGGCCGACGAGGTCGCGTTCATCCTCAAGGACTCCGGCGCGCAGGTGCTGCTCGCCGACGAGCGGCTGCGCCCCTACGCGGGCCCGGCCGCGGCGAAGGCCGGTGTGCCGGTCGTGTGGGCCGGCACGAAGCAGTACGAGGCCGCGCTCGAGGCGCAGGACGACGCGCCGCTCGCGGAGGAGTGGACGACGCCGCAGTGGGTCTTCTACACCTCCGGCACGACGGGCCGGCCGAAGGGGGTCGTGCACGGCCGCATGGACCCCGAGGTCATGCGGATGTCGCAGATGGGGCTCGTGGCGCTGTGGGGCTTCACCGCGGATGACGTGCACTGCCTCGCCGGCCCGGCGTACCACGCGGGACCCGGCGGCTACGCGGCCACCACGTTCTTCGCCGGCGGCCGGCTCGTCGTGATGCCGGAGTGGGACGCCCGCGCGTTCCTGTCCGCCGTGCACAACGAGAAGGTCACCACGACGTTCCTCACGCCGGCGCACATGATCCGCATCCTCGAGATCCCCGAGGCGGAGCGCGCCTCCTACGACCTGTCGTCGCTGCGGCTGATCATCCACGGCGGCGCGCCGTGCCCCATCGACGTGAAGCGCCGGCTGCTCGCGGCGCTCCCCGCGTGCAACGTCGCCGAGCTCTACGGCGCGAGCGAAGGCGGCGCGACCCGCATCATGCGCGAGGAGTGGGAGAAGAAGCCGGGCAGCGTCGGGACCCCGTGGCCGGGCGTCGTGATCCGCATCCTCGATCAGGAGACCGGTGAGCCGGTGCCGACCGGCGAGGACGGCGTCATCTACATCGCGCCGCCGGGCGGTTCGAGCTTCGAGTACCACGGCGACCAGGAGAAGACCTCGAGCGCGTGGAAGGAAGGCGCGTTCACCGTCGGCGACATCGGCCACCTCGACGACGAAGGATTCCTCTACCTCACCGACCGCGTGAGCGACATGGTGCTCTGGGGCGGGGTGAACATCTACCCCCGCGAGGTGGAGGACGTGCTGCACACGCACCCCGCGGTCGTCGACTGCGCGGTCTTCGGTGTGCCGGACGCGCGCAACGGTGAAGCGCTGGCCGCCGTCGTCGAGGCACGCGAGGAGGTGGCGCCCGATGCGCTGAAGGCCTGGATCCGCGCGCGCCTCGCCGATTTCAAGGTGCCGCAGACGATCGATCTCGTCGACGCGCTGCCGCGCGACCCCAACGGCAAGGTGCGCAAGAAGGTGCTCCGGGACGAGTGGGTGGCGGCCCGCTCGTGAGCCTGCTGCTGGCGTGCGCGATGCGCATCGAGGCGCGGTTCGCGCGCCAGGGCGTCACCGATCCGTCGACCACCGTGCACTTCGCGAAGATCGGCGTGAAGACGCACCTCCCGCCGGAGGTGACGCAGTCCGCGGTCGGCGTCTCCGGTGTGTGCGGGACGCTCAGCGCACAGCTGCGGCCGGGCTCGGTGGTCGTCCCCGACGTCGTGCTGCACAAGGACGGCCGCCGGTTCTACTGCACCGGAGCGCACGAGCTCGCGAAGCTGCTGCGCGAGGCGGGACTCCCTGTGGTGCAGGGGATGGTGCTGACGACGCCGAAGATCGAGCTGTCGAAGGCGCAGATGGCGCGCAACGCCGAGACCGGGGCGATCGCCGTCGACATGGAGACGGCGACGCTGTTCGACGAGGCCGGGACGAAGCCGTTCGCTGCCGTCCGCGTGGTGAGCGACGGTGTCGACGCATCGATGTTCTCGCCCGGCATCCTCAAGCGCGGCTACCTCGCGCTGAAGCACGTCCGCGCCGCCACCCCCGCGCTCGAGGAGTGGGCCCGCATCGTCAGTGCGTGACCGGGAGGACGCTCCTACGGTCGGCCTGTGGCATCGGTGAGGCAGGTACAGGTCACGTTCGACTGCGCGCAGAACGTCTACGGGTCGAGCGCCGGCTGATGACCC
>DASZYF010000122.1:0-5481 GCA_035545535.1 Mycobacteriales bacterium
GCATCCGGTACTGCGCCAGCGTGACCTCGTCCTCGAGCCCCGCCAACGACCGGGCCGCCACGCCGACCAACGCCCGGCTCGCACCCAGGACCGCATCGATGACGTCGTGGTCGTCGACCGCCGGGCCGGGCCGATCCTTGACCGCAGCATCGTGCACACTGCGATTGTTGCATGATGCAAACCATGGTGCGAGCCAGCGGCGCGGCGGCACCGCTGTCTCGGCGACGGCCCCCGACGCCCGGCGATCCGCCGGATCGGCGCCTGCGGGCCGCTGCGTCGTTTGTCCCGGCCCCCCGCGGGTATGGGTGGGGCTGACGAGCGTTGCAGTGGCGACGTCGGCTCGCACGGAGGGGGCGCGGTGGACGTCGAGATGCGCCCTCTGATGTTCATCTTCGAGCCCACGACGCAGGTCGCCTCGCGGGCCCGCGCGACCGTGCGCGACTGCCTGCCGAGCATGATCGGCGACCAGGCCTCCGACGCCGTGCTGATGGCGTCCGAGCTGGTCACCAACGCCGTCCTGCACGGGGCGGGACCGGTCGTCCTGTCCGTCGGGGTCGGCCGCGGCCTCGTGCGCGTCGAGGCGAGCGACTCGTCCGCGACGGTGCCGCGCGTGCGGCCACGCGCCGACGGCGAAGGCGGCCGCGGCATGGTCCTGATCGACAGCCTGTCCACCCGGTGGGGCGTGTGCGACCGCCAAGACGCCCAGCCGGGCAAGACCGTGTGGTTCGAGCTCTCGCTCGGCCCCGACAGCCCCCGTCCACCGTGACCGATCACGCGCGTGGGAGCAGGTGACAGTGGGGTTGATCGGAGGCTGACATGGATGCCGAGGTTGGGCCGGAGCTGCCCGCGGACGAGGAGCAACGCGAATCGGCCGATCGCGCGTTCCGGCGCGAGCGCGAGGCAGACGAACGAGAGGCGATCGCCGACGAGCGCGAACGCCTCGCCGACGAGCGCGAGATGGCGGCGAACCAGCGCGAGTCCGGCGCTGAGGACCGCGAGGACCGCGTCCGGTCGGCCATCGCCGCGGGCGACCTGCGGGACAAGGCGGCGTCCGACCGCGACGTCGCCGCTCGCGCGCGCGATGACGCCGCGGCCCTCCGGGACGAGGAGAGCGGCGCGGACGCCGACGCGGCGCGCCGCGACCGCTGGTCCGCGGCGACGGACCGCGAGTGGGCGGCCCGTGACCGCGACCGGGGCGCGGGGGACCGCGCGCTGCTGCGCGAGCTCGTCGGCGAGTCCGAGTCCGACGAAGCCCGGGACGCGCGGCACACCGACGCCGACGCGCGGCAGATCGCCGCGCGGAACCGTCAGATCGCGGCCGACGAACGCCGGGCGCTCGACGCGGACGAGGATCCCGACGCGGCCATCACGCCCTAGCCGACACCGCCCGCCGGCGGGCAGCGGGCGGGATGGTCAGCGTCGGTTGCGCAGCTCGCGCAGGGCCTCATCCAGCAGGCGCTCGCCGTCGGCCAGGGTGCGGCGCATCATCATGAACTCGTACGGCGTCTTGTGCGGCGCGCCCGCCCGCTGAGCCGGCTGCGTCGCGGTCCCGCGCACCGGCCGGGCCGGGGCCGCGCAGATCCGGCACGGCCACTCCTCGGGCAGCTCGGCCTCGGCGCTGAACGCGACGGTGCTGCGGTGGTCGTGCACGCACCAGAACTCGGCATCGACACGGGCGGCACGCGCTCCGCGATCGATCTCGCCGACGGCGGACGGTCCGCTCATCCGGGAGCCCCGGATCGCGTGGCGGCTCACGTGCGATCACCGGCCGACGGATGGAGAGCCCACGCGCTGGGGTCAGAGGGGCCACGGGTTGGTCGTCGGTTCGGCATCACGCGCTCCGGAGCAGCGCCGCGGTGAGCGGGCGCTCGTAGGTCTTCACGTCGTGCGCTCGCGTCGAGGCCGCGCGGAGCTGCCGGCTGGCGGCCGCCAGGTCGGGGCTCAGCAACGTGAGCGTCCCGTGCCGGGCCACGCGGGCGAAGATGTGGTCGTTGCTGACGACGACGAACTGCACCGCCCGTCGCGACTGCCCAGATCCTCGCCGCCGGCGCGCGGCTTCGAGCAGGGCGAGGTCTGCCGCGTCCGGGCCGGAGCCGACCGTGAGGATCGTGCCGATGCCGTCGTCGAGTGCTGCTCGACAGCGCGCGACGGTTGCGGTCTCACCGGCGAAGAACGCCCGGTCCGCTGTCCGGGCGACGACGCGCACGAGGGCGAGCCGATCGCGCAGCCGCGCCGGCTCCGCCCTCAGGTTGTCGAGGTCCACCAGCAAGAGCCGCTCGGCCGGGCCCGGCTGCCACATGGCGTGGTCGGCGAGCCACTGCTCGGCCCACACCTCGGCGTCGCTGAACGTCAGCGCGGGCTCGTCGGCCTGCAGATCGATCCACTCGTAGTCGAGCGCGCCGTACTCGTGCACGTAGTCACCGCCGAGTCCCATGCTCAGACCCCCATCGCCGCGTGGTAGCGGCCACCGGCCGCGATCGCGGCATGCAGCGGCCGACGTGGGTGAGGGATGGGCGCGCG
This sequence comes from Mycobacteriales bacterium, assembly GCA_035545535.1. Taxonomy (GTDB): domain Bacteria; phylum Actinomycetota; class Actinomycetes; order Mycobacteriales; family CAJCIY01; genus DASZYF01. The sequence continues at coordinate 2,521 of DASZYF010000122.1, forward strand.
CCGCACGCGTGGGCGGGGAAGTGGGCGCTGGAACGTGGTGAGGATGGCGGCCGTCCGACGATCGTCCGTGCATCGCCTCGCAACCTGCGAGGCGTGGTCGTCGGCGCGTGGCGCCGAGGTCACGAGTCGTCGTGCGTGAACCCGCGGTCGACTGTCCCGGACGTCGGCTGGCGAGTCGCAGGACCTGAAGATGCAACCTCGTTGAGCGTAGCAGCCGCTCCTCGGCCCGGAGCGTCGGATCGAAAGCCCCGTCCAGGGGTTGACACGCACCGGACCGCACCGGACGCTGATGAGGTCGCTCGGGATGTATCGCCGGATGACCTTCTTCGGCGAGAGGCACGACATGGCGGTCTCCGCCTCGGCATCTTCGGACATCGGCGTGCGGGGCAGCGACTTCGCGCTCCTCAGCCGCGAGGTGAAGGCGGCCGGCCTGCTCGAACGGCGCCGGTTCGACGCGCTGCGCGGAGTGGTGGTGCCCGCGGCGCTGAGCGGCGCGGTGGTCCTGCTGTTCCTCTGGGTCGGCCGGTCGTGGTGGCAGCTGCTGGTGGCACCCCTGTTCGGGTTCGTGCTCGGCCAGCTCGCGTTCGTCGGTCACGATGCGGGGCACCACCAGGTGTTCCGCGGCGCCCGGGCCAACCGGGCCCTCGGCCTGCTCCACGCCAACGTGCTCGTCGGTCTCTCCTTCGGCTGGTGGAACGCCAAGCACAACCGTCACCACGGCAACCCGAACGCGATCGATCGCGATCCCGACATCGGGGACGGGGTCATCGTGTGGACCCCGGCGCAGATGGCGCGGCGCGCGGGCCTGGTCCGTCGGCTCACCCGCCACCAGGCGCGCTACTTCTTCCCGCTCCTGATGCTCGAGGGCCTGAGCCTGAAGGTCGCAAGCGTGCGCGCACTGCCCGAGCGGGGAGGCCGGCGCCGGCTGGTCGAGCTGGTGCTGCTCGTCCTGCACTTCGCCGGCCGCGTGCTCACGGTGTGCTTCGTGCTGTCGTGGCCGCAGGCCGTGCTGTTCTGCGCCATCGAGGAGCTCGCGTTCGGTGCTTACCTCGGCTGTTCCTTCGCGCCGAACCACATCGGCATGACGGTGACCGCCGGCGATCCGTCCGCGGACTTCCTGCGCAAGCAGGTGCTCACCGCGCGCAACCTGCGCGGCGGCCGGCTCACGTCGTTCTTCTACGGCGGGCTCAACCACCAGATCGAGCACCACCTGTTCCCGAGCATGCCCCGGCACCGGCTGCGGCGTGCGGCACCGCTCGTTCGCCAGTTCTGCCAGCGGCACGCCGTCGCCTACCACGAGACCGGCGTGTGGGAGTCCTACCGGCAGATCGTGGGTGCCCTGCGGCTGGCCGCATCCACGGCGCCGTGAGCGGCCGTCGCCCGCGTCCGGCGAACGACGACGTGCGCGTACAGTGAAGTCACTGAGGACCTTCTACGAAGAACTCGTCTTCGTTGCCCTTGGCGCCTAATGCATCAAGGGAGATCGTCATGGGTCAGAGCTACGCGCAACGTCAGGCCGTCGTCGTCGAGGTGCTCACCAAGGCCAAGGTCACCCTCCCGAAGGGTGTGACTGTGTCCGACATCGCCGCTGACGTGCTCGACGCCCTCGACACCGGGCGCGAGACCATCCGCTGACGGCGTCGCGGGCGCATCGCCGGCGTCGCCTCACCGCTTCCGTCGGAGCGACAGCTTCTCGAGGTCCGCGCGAAGCTCCGAGTTCTCGTCCTGCAGGTCCATGACCATGGCGACGCCCGCGAGGTTGAGTCCCGCGTCCAGCAGGTCGCCGATGCGGCGCAGCCGGTCCAGGTCGTCAGCGCTGTAGCGGCGGGTGCCGCCGGCCGTGCGTTCGGGTTCGAGCAGGCCCCGTGCTTCGTAGGCGCGCAGGTTCTGCACCCCGGTGCCGACGAGCTCGGCGGCGACCGAGATGCCGTAGACGCCGCGCGCCGGGTCCGGTCCGGTCGCCGCTGCGCCTGCTCGTTCGGTCATCGCGCTCGCCTCACCAAATCTTTCGGAACATCCTCTTGCGCTCATCGTGCCACAAGTGCTATATCAAATCTATAGCGCACACCACAGATCAGCACAGGGCTGATCGGTGGTCAGCAGAGCATCCGAGAGAACAGGAGCCTTGGAGGTGGACACGATGCTGATGCGCACCGACCCGTTCCGTGACCTGGACCGGCTGTCCCAGCAGCTGTTCGGGAGCAATGGCACGCTGGCCCGCCCGACGGTCATGCCGATGGACGCCTGGCGGGACGGCGACACCTTCCACGTCGAGTTCGACCTGCCCGGTGTCGACCCCGGTTCGATCGACCTCGACGTCGAGCGCAACGTGGTCACGGTCAAGGCCGAACGGCCGACCCGAGCCAGCGACGCCGAGCTGATCGCCGCCGAACGTCCGCGCGGCGTCTTCAGCCGGCAGCTCATCCTCGGCGACAACCTCGACACCGAACGGATCACGGCCAGCTACGACTCCGGCGTGCTCACGCTGCAGATCCCGGTCGCCGAGCAGGCCAAGCCGCGCAAGATCTCGATCACCAGCAACGCGGAGCAACGCCAGGCGATCAACGCCTGAGCGAAGGTCCGGTCATGCGCACCCGGATGACCACGGACCTGTCCGCGCGGTTGGTCGAGGAGGCGCTCGTCGACCTGATCTGCGCCGACCCTGACCTGCTCGCCGCCGAGTTCGACGCGATCGTCGCCGCCGAATGGCCGGCAGCGCCATGCCGAGGGGGCCGCGGCGCTGACGCGATCGACCGGGGACGCGGGCCGGTGCGTCGGCCGAGCGTCGCACCGCTCGGCCGACCGCCCGGCTCCCCGCCTGCGGTCAGAGGCCGGCGCCGGCAGCGCTCGCCGCCCGGCCTCCGACCCTCACCGACCTGATGCGCCTACGGCTGTCGCACGAGGGGAGGTGATCCGCCGCCCGGCCTTCTCGTCGTCGTGGTCCCGGCAATCCGGCCGGGA
>DASZYF010000123.1:0-44271 GCA_035545535.1 Mycobacteriales bacterium
GAGACCCCCCACGCTCGCTGCGCGCGGCGACCTCCCGCCGCCGGCGACGAGGAGACCCCCCACCCTCGCTGCGCGCGGTGTTCTTCCGTCGCCAGCGGCGAGGGGACGCCGCGCGCGCGGCGTCAGCGGCGATCTTCCGCCGCGGGCGACGAGCCCCGGCACCGCGCTCGTCGCCGGCCGAGATCGGGGCGGAGGCACCTAGAAGTCGCCGAAGACGCGGGTCGTGGTGGCATCGACGGCGCGGGCGAGGTCGTCGACGTGCTCGCCCCGCGCCTCGGCGAGTGCCCGGAGGGTGAGCGGGATGAGGTAGGGCGCGTTCGGCCGGCCGCGGAACGGCATGGGCGTGAGGAACGGCGCGTCGGTCTCGACGAGGATCAGCTCACGCGGCAGGGCCGCCACCGCGTCGCGCAGCGACTGGGCGTTCTTGAACGTGCTGTTGCCCGCGAACGAGCAGACCCAGCCCCGCTGCGCGCAGGCGCGGGCGAACTCGGCGTCGCCGCTGAACGCGTGGATCACCACGGTCTCGGGCGCCGTCGCCGCGTCCAGCACCCGCAGGACGTCCGCGTGCGCGTCCCGGTCGTGCACGACGAGCGGCTTGCCGTGGCGCTTCGCGATCTCGGCGTGGGCCCGCAGGCTCGCCTCCTGCAGCAGCCAGCCGGCCTCGTCCTCGGTGCGGAAGTGGTCCAGCCCCGTCTCGCCGACGGCCCGCACGGACTCGTGCGACGCCAGGTCGTCCAGCGCCGCGAGTGCCGCGTCGGTGGCGACCCCCTTGCCGGCCTCGTTCGGGTGGATGGCGACCGTGGCGGCCAGCCCGCGCCGGCCGGCGGCGGTCCGCGCCGCCCACGCCGAGGTGGGCACGTCGATGCCGATGGTCACGACCCGTGTGACGCCGACGGCCCGCGCGAGCGCGAGCGCCTCGTCGATCTCGGGGTCGTCGACGGCCCGCTCGCCATCACCGCCCATCAGGTCGAGATGGGCGTGCGCGTCCGCGACCGGGACGGCCAGCGGCTCGGGCAGCGGCGGCGGCTCGCCCTCCCGCTTGTGCCGCGCCCCACCGACCTTCGCGGGCTCGCTCACGTCGCGACTTCCGCCTCGAGGCGGGCCAGCTCCTCGTCGACGATCGAGGCGTCGAGCTTGGTGAACAGCGGCGTCGGCGGCGCGATGGGCGTGCCCGGGACGAGGGGGACGCGCTCCCACACCGCCGCGCCCGCCGCGTAGTCACCTGTGAGCACCGGGTAGCCGGGCCCGCCGTCGAGGTCGTCGACCTCGCGCAGCTCCGGCATCGGGCTCCACGGCTTCTCGTCGCCGAGCAACGCGCGGACCTGGTTGCTCGACGCGGGCAGGAACGGTGTGAGCAGCCCCGCGCAGTCGGCGACGAGCTGCAGCGCGCAGTGCAGCACCGTGTCACGGCGCGGGACGTCCTCCTTGAGCTTCCACGGCGCCTGGTCGGACAGGTACTTGTTGGCGTCGGCGACGACGCGCATCGCCTCGCCGATGGCGGCCTTCTGCTGGTGCTTGTCGAGCAGCGCGCCGACGTTCGCGAAGCCGGCCTCACCCGCGGCGAGCACCGCACGGTCGTCGTCGGTGAGGTCGCCCGGCCCCGGGATGCTGCCGATGTTCTTCGCGACGAGCGAGAGCGTGCGGTTGACGAGGTTGCCCCAGCCCGCGACGAGCTCGTTGTTGTTGCGCTCGAGGAAGTGCGACCACGTGAAGTCGGTGTCGCTCGTCTCCGGCCCCGCGACCGACAGGTAGTAGCGCAGAGCGTCGGGCGAGTAGCGCGCGAGGAAGTCGCGCACGTAGATGACGACCGAGCGCGAGCTGGAGAACTTGCGACCCTCCATGGTGAGGAACTCGCTGGAGACGACCTCGTGCGGGAGGTCGAGCACGCCGAGCGGGCCGGGCTCGCCGCCCTTGCTCCCCAAGCCGTCGTAGCCGAGCAGCATCGCCGGCCAGATCTCGGAGTGGAAGACGATGTTGTCCTTGCCCATGAAGTAGTTGGCGACCCGCTCGTGACCGTCGCCGCCCTGCCAGTACGGGCGCCAGGCGTCGTCGTCGCCGGTGCGCCGGGCCCACTCGATGGACGCCGAGAGGTAGCCGATGACCGCGTCGAACCAGACGTAGATCTTCTTGTCGTCGCGGTCGCGCCAGCCGTCGAGCGGGACGGGCACGCCCCAGTCGAGGTCGCGGGTGATCGCCCGCGGCTTGAGGTCGTCGAGCAGGTTGAGGCTGAACTTCAGGACGTTCGGGCGCCAGATGCCCTCCTGACCCTGCAGCCACGTGCCGAGCGCGTCGGCGAACGCGGGCAGGTCGAGGAAGTAGTGCTCCTGCTCGACGAACCGGGGCGTCTCACCGTTGATGCGGCTCTTCGGGGTGAGCAGGTCCTGCGGGTCGAGCTGGTTGCCGCAGTTGTCGCACTGGTCGCCGCGCGCCCCGTCGTAGCCGCAGATCGGGCACGTGCCCTCGATGTAGCGGTCGGGCAGCGTGCGGCCCGTGCTCGGCGAGATCGCGCCGAGCGTCGTCTGCGGGAAGACGTAGCCGCTGTTGAGCAGCGTCATGAAGATGCCCTGCACGACCGAGTAGTGGTTGCGCGTGGTGGTGCGGGTGAACAGGTCGTAGGACAGCCCGAGCGCCTGCAGGTCTTCGGCGATGACGCGGTTGTAGCGGTCGGCGAGCTCGCGGGCGGTGACGCCCTCGCGATCGGCCTGCACCTGGATCGGGGTGCCGTGCTCGTCCGTGCCACTGACCATCAGCACGTTGTGACCGGCCATGCGCTGGTAGCGGGCGTAGACGTCGCTGGGCACGCCGAAGCCGGCGACGTGGCCGATGTGGCGCGGGCCGTTCGCGTACGGCCACGCGACCGCGGTGAGGACGTGGCGGGTCACACCGCAACCCTACGGAGCGCGCCCCAGGGCATTGCGGTCATCGGCCGTGGCTCAGCGCCGGGTGGCCGCGGCGTACACCGTGCGGCGCGCGACGCCGGTGGTCGCGGCCACCGCGTCGACCGCGTCGCGGCGGCTCTCGCCGGCCGCGACCCGCGCGGCGACGAGGGCTGCGAGCGCGTCGTCGTCGAGGTCCGGCTCGGTGCCGGTGGCACCGCCGATCACGAGCGTGATCTCGCCCTTCATCTCCTTCGTCGCGGACCAGGCGGCCAGCTCGCCGAGCGGCCGGCGCACCACCTCTTCCCACGTCTTGGACAGCTCCCGGGCCACGACCGCCGGGCGGTCGGCGCCGAACGCGGCGGCGAGGTCGGAGAGCGCCGCCGGCAGCCGGTGCGGCGCTTCGAGCAGCACCAGGGTGCGGGGCTCGGCCGCGAGGGCCGCCAGCCGGGTGCGCCGCTCGCCCGCCTTGCGCGGCAGGAAGCCTTCGAAGACCCACCGGTCGGTGGGCAGTCCGGAGACGGCGAGCGCGGTGGTGACGGCGCTCGGGCCGGGGACGACACCGACCGCGATGCCGGCCGCCGCGGCCGCGGCCACGAGGCGGTAGCCGGGGTCGCTCACCGCCGGCATCCCCGCGTCGGTGACCAGCGCGACGACGGTCCCGGCCTGCATCCGGGCGACGAGCTCGGCGGTGCGGGTCGTCTCGTTGTGCTCGTGGTAGCTGACGACGGGTGGGAGCTGCTCGATCCCGAGGGCCGCGGCGAGGCGGCGCAGCCGCCGGGTGTCCTCGGCGGCGATCAGGCCGGCGTCGGTGATCGCCGCGGCGAGGCGCGGCGACGCGTCGCGGGCATCACCGATCGGCGCCCCGCACACGACGAGCCGACCGGCGTCCGACTGGCCCGCTCGTGAGCTCCCGGCGCCGACCACGGGCTCATCCTTCCGCGGTTGCGCCGCTCCTCTGACCTAGTGTTCGTCTCGTGTCGGCCGGGACGCTCGCTCCTCCCGCGGCGGTGGTGCCGTCCGCGCGCCGCGGCGAGCGGTTGCGCATGCGCCTGGGGTTGCGCCGGCTGCCGCTGTCGGAGCGGGTCATGTCGTGGCTCGGGCCGATCGCGCTAGGGCTGATCGCGCTGGGCATGCGTCTGCACCGCATCACCAACCCGCGCTGCCTGATGTTCGACGAGACATACTACCCCAGCGACGCGAAGTCCCTGTACGACCACGGCGTCGAGGGGATGTTCAGCGCGAACGTCCTCACCTGCGAGGGCAAGCCGAGCACCAACAACAGCTACCTCTACCCGGCGCACCCGCCGCTCGGGAAGTGGGTCCTCGGCATCGGCGAGCAGATCTGGGGCTTCAACCCGCTCGGCTGGCGCTTCATGAGCGCGGTGCTGGGCAGCCTGTGCGTCGTCCTCGTCGCGCGCATCGGCCGCCGGCTGACCGGTTCGACGATGCTCGGCTGCCTCGCCGGCCTGCTGGTCGCCCTCGACGGGCTCGAGTTCGTGCTGTCCCGCACGGGGATCCTCGACATCTTCGTGCTGTTCTGGCTGCTCTGCGCCCTCGCGTGCCTGCTGGCCGACCGCGAGCAGGGGCGCGCGCGGCTCGCGGCGGCGATGGATGCCGGCGGCTCCGCGGCCTGGCCCGGACCCAAGACCGGCGTCCGGTGGTGGCGCGTCGCGACCGGCGCCTGCCTCGGCGCGCTGGTGTCGACGAAGTGGTCCGGCTTGCCGTTCCTCGTGCTGTTCGCCGCGCTCGCGATCGCGTGGGACGCCGGCGCGCGCCGGGTCGCCGGGGTCCGCGCGCCGGTGCGTGCCGCGCTGTGGCGGGACGGCAAGCAGGCCGTCGCGGTGTTCGCCCTGATCCCGATCGCGATCTACACCGCGTCGTTCACGGGCTACTTCGCCACGCACAGCGGCTGGGACCGGGGCTACCACACGCAGGCCGTGACGACCGACACCCCGAAGAAGGTCGGGACCAACAACGGCCCCGGGATCATCGCGACCGCCCGTGCGTGGTGGCACTACCACTACGACGTCCTCTGCTTCCACGAGAACCTCGAGAACGACCACCACACGGACACGTGCACGAAGGGCTACGACGCGGTCAGCCACCACCCGTACGAGAGCAAGCCGTTCGGTTGGCTGGTGCTCGCCCGGCCCGTGCTGTTCGCGTACGACGGCATCAAGGACGGCGAGCGCACCGCAGATGCCGGTCCCGACGCGGGCCAGGTGTGCCACGCGCACGGCGACAGCAACGGCTGCTCGCGCACCGTCCTCGCGGTCGGCACGCCCGCCCTGTGGTGGATCGGCCTGGCCGCGCTGCTCGTGACCGGAGGCATCTTCGTCGCCCGAAGGGACTGGCGGGCAGGACTTCTCGGGATGATGTTCCTGGCCGCGTTCACGCCCTGGCTGCTCAACACCGAACGCGTGATGTTCCTGTTCTACGCGCTGCCCATCGTGCCCATCTACGCGCTGTCGATCGCGCTCGTCGGTTCCTACGCCCTCGGTGGACCGCGCGCGTCGCCGACGCGTCGCACCGTCGCGGCGTGCGCCCTGGCGCTCGTCGCGCTGCTCGTGCTCATCAACTTCGCCTGGCTCCGCCCGGTGCTGGCCGGCGATGTCATCCCGTACCACGAGTGGTCGGATCGCGTGATCGGCACCTGGGGCTTCCCCGGCTGGCTGTGATGCTGCCCGTCTGGGATGAGCTGAGCACCGCTCCGCCGGTGCTGAGCGGTCCGCCGAAGCGCGTCGACGTGCTCGTCGTCGGCGCCGGCGTCGTAGGCCTCGCGACCGCCTACGCCTGCCGGCGGCGCGGTCTCTCGGTCGCGGTCGCGGAGCGGGCCGATCGCATCGCGCCGGCGTCGTCGGGGCGCGCGGGCGGCTTGCTCGTCCCGCGGCTGCTCGCGCTCGAGCACCCCGAGGTCGCCGACCTCGCCGCGCAGAGCTGCGCGCTGTGGCGGGCGTGGGACGACGAGCTCGGGCACACGCCGGGCGTGCGCCGCATGGACTGGATGGCGATGCTGCCGTTCGCTCCCCCTGAGGGCTCCGCGCCGCCGCCCGGGATGCAGGTCCTCGACGCCGACGCCGCCCGCACCGTCGAGCCCGCGCTCGGTGACGTGCTGGGGGTGCTCCGCATCGAGGACCAGGGCCAGGTGGACCCGCTGGCGGCCTGCCGGGCGCTCGCATCCGCGGTCGACGTGCACCTCGGCGTCGACGTGCGGCCGGACGCTGTGCACGCCGGCGTGACCGTGTGGTGCACCGGGCTCGCACCGATGCCGGTGGAGCAGTCCTGGGTGAAGGGGCACCTGCTGGCGACCGCGCCGGTGCCTTTCCGCCTGTCCCACGGGCTGTCCGCGCCGGACGCGCTCGTCGTGCAGCTCGCCGACGGGCGGCTGGTGTGCGGCGGCACGTTGGACGACGGCGACGACACGACGGTCGACGACACGGTCGTCGCCCGCATCCGGGACGCGGTCGGGACGGTCCTGCCGCAGTCGCGCGACGTGCCGACCACGCACGCCTGGGCCTGCCTGCGGCCGCGCGGTGCGAGCGACCTGCCCGTGGTGCACCGCATCGACGAGTGGACGTTCGCCACGTGGGGCCACTTCCGCAACGGCATCACGTTCGCGCCCGCGATCGGCAGCGCGATCGCGAGCTGGATCGCGACCGGGGAGCAGCCGGCGCTGATCGCCCCGTTCGCGCACCCTTCCTAGCCCGACGAAGCCGTCGCACCGTCCCCGCCGCTCGCTACGGCTAGGCGGGTGGTCCGCCGCGCATCCCGGGCGGCGCGGTCGCAGCGCCGCGGAAGCAGCTCGCCGAGTACGGGAAGTCCTGCGTCATCACGTAGTGGTAGGTCGTGACGCTCTTCCCGTTCACCGTCACGGTGCTCGTGATGCCGTGGCACACGTCGAGGTCGCGCGTGGTCAGCACGTTGCCCTTCGACACCTGAGGACCGGTGATCGGGAAGCCGTCGAGCGCGTAACCGATGACGGTGTGCACGCTGACGGTGTGGATGCAGCTCGAGAGCGTGTGGTAGTGGTACTCGCCCTCGACCTGCGGGTGGCCGCTGCAGCTGTCCTGCACCTCCCACGCCCCGGCGTCTCGCGCGCCGGCGTCGAAGGCGTTGAACAGCGCGACGCCGGTGAGCATCACTCCGACCTCGCCGCCCATGCAGGACGGAGCGCCGTAGCGCGGTGACGACGGCAACCGGTACGTGAGCGTCTGACCCTTGATGGTGTTGGGGTTGCGGTCGTAGCGGTAGGCGGGGTCGCTGCTCGCGATGGGGAAGACGCCGGTCGGGTGCTTCGGCAGGTCGTTCGTCACGATCGTGCGCACGCCGCCGCTGACGCGCATCGAGAAGTCGGCGTTCCACAGCACGTGTCCCTGCACGTGCAGCTTCTTCTTCACGTCGTAGGTCTTGCCGTCGCTCGAGAACCAGGAGCCGCGGGTGTCGGCACCGCCCCGGTCGTTGCCGAGGTTCTGCGCATACCCGGCGCAGGCGTAGATGTAGCCCTTCTTCGCACCGGCGGTCGAGTACTTGCCGTCGCCGACCGGGAGGATGCCGTTGGCGTAGCGGTTGCCGTACCGCTTGTTCGGGTCGAGCGTGAGTCCCTGCGCGCGGGCGGTGTCCGCGGCGGTCACGACGTTCGCCGGCTGTGGGGCGCTCGCTCCGGAGGCCCTCGGCGTCGGTGCCGACTGCCCGCACGCGGCGGCGACGCCGAGGGTCGCGCACCAGAGCGTGAGCGCCGTGCGCTGCTGCCGTCGGGCCCGGGCTGCCTGTGGGGCTGATGTGCTCATGCCCGCACATCGCTGTGGATGAGCCCGCCGGTAACGTCCGACGTTGCGCCACACGGGTGGACGCGCGGGCGCTGAGCGCGTTCGTGCGGGACGCTCAGGCGATCACGGCGGTGATGCTCTCCTCGACGCACGCGGCCAGGCTTCCGACGTCCGGCTCACGCAACATGCTGTGGTGCGATCCGGCGGAGTAGCGAACCGTCACCCCGCCGCTCTCGAGGCCGTACCAGCGGGCCAGCTGCGCCTTCTGCACGTCGTCCTCGTCGTCCTCGGATCGGATGAGCACGACGGGGGCGCGGAAGGCGGCGGCGCGGTAGTCCAGCACGTTCTCGGCCGCCAGCGCGAGGACCCGGTCCCGTCGCCGTTCGGCGAGCCGGGTGATCGTGCCGCGCGTGGCGAGGTCGGCGAGGTCGAGGAAGCGTTCGCGCGCCCGGCGCCCGCGCGACGTGCGGCGCGGATCGACGCTCGGCTGCGCGCGGAGCGCCCACTCCGACGGTGTCGTGAGCAGGTCCGGGTTCATCCCCATCTCGCTGCGCCCCCCGACCCACGCCCAGTCCACGAGACCGCGGTGCCCGCCGGCCGCGTCGAGCGGGTAGGCGGCGCGCAGGTCGGCGCGCGCGGTGTAGGCCGCGTGGAGGTAGCGGCTGACCGCCGCGTCGGCGTCCTTGCTGACCGGTTCGCGCAGCCAGGCCACGAGCTCGTCGGCGACCGCGGCATCGGCGAACGCCGCGTCGAAGCTCACCCCGCCTTCGGCGGCGCGCGTCACCGCGAGGTTCATCACCTCGTCGTACGGCATGCCGTTGGCCAGCCGGCGCGGGCGCCACAACGGACCGATGGAGTCGATGGCGATCAGCAACGCCACCTCCTCCCCGAGCGCCTCCAGGCGGATGGCCATCTCGACCGCGACGAGGGCTCCGAAGCACCGGCCGGCGAGCAGGTAGGGGCCGCGTGGTTGCACCCGGCGGATCTCACGCACGTAGCGACGGGCCATCGCCTCGACGGTGCGGTGCAGCAGCGCCCGTCCGTCGAGGCCGTGGGGCTGCAGCACGTAGAACGGCTGATCGGTGCCGAGCCGTCGCGCCAGCGGCGCGAACCCCACGACGTTCCCGTCCCCGGCCGTCACCGCGAACAGGGGTGGTCGCGTCCCGTGCGCCTGCAGGGTGACCAGGGAGCCCCAGGGTGCGTCCCAGCCCTCCGAGCGCAGGACCGCGGCCATCTGCCGGACCGTCGGCGCGGAGAAGATCATCGACAGCGGCAACCGCGCGCCGATCGTGCGCTCGATCGCGATGACGAGCGTGACGGCGAGCAGGGAGTGCCCGCCGAGGTCGAAGAAGTCGTCGTCGAGGCCGACGTGCCGGACGCCGAGCACCTCCTGCCAGATCGCGAGCAGTGCGCGCTCGTTCTTGCTGCCGGACGTGACCGTCCGCTCGACCGTGCTCGCCGGGTCGTCGGGCCGGTCGGCGTCGAACCAGGTCGACGGCGCCGGCGGCAGCGCGGCGCGGTCGAGCTTGCCGTTGGCCGTCACCGGGAGCTCGTCGAGCCAGACGAACGCCGAGGGCATCAGGTAGCCCGGCAGGTGCGAACGGAGCGTGCGGCGCAGCACGATGTCCGGCGGGCGGGCCCCGTCGCCGACGAGGTAGGCGACGAGCGCGCGGTCATCCGGTCCGCGCTCGACGACCTCGACGTGGGCCTGTCGCACCTCGAGGCAGCGCAGCAGCATCGCCTCGGCCTCGGCCGGCTCGACGCGGTGGCCGCGCACCTTCGTCTGGCGATCGGACCGGCCGAGGAGCTCGATCGTCCCGTCGGGGCGCCGGCGGGCCAGGTCGCCCGTGCGGTACGCCCGACCGGGAGAGGTCGTGGTGAACGGGTCGCTGAGGAAGCTCGCGGTGTCGAGGTCCGGACGGCCGACGTAGCCTGCCGCCACGCCGTCGCCGCCTGCCCAGATCTCGCCGACGACGCCGACCGGCACCGGTGCTCCGCCGGCGTCGACGAGGTAGGCGGAGCTGTTGGCGATCGGGCGGCCGATCGGCACCCGCGGGCCGACGCTCGTCCCGGCCGGCATCCGGTGGCAGCACGTGAACGTGGTCGCCTCCGTCGGGCCGTAGCCGTTGATGAGCACCGCGCCTTCGGGGAGCGCGGCGAGCAGCCGGTTGACGTGCACGGGTGACAGCACGTCGCCACCGGCGAGGATCTGCCTGACCCCGCACAGCGCGTCCAGCTCGTGGTCGACCATCTGGTGGAAGAACGCCGCGGTGAACCACGCGACGCTGACCCGCTCGCCGCGCAGCAGCGCGGCGGTCTCCGCCGTCGACCGTGGGCCGGGCGGCGCCAGCACGAGTCGCGCTCCGTTGAGCAGCGCGCCCCAGATCTCGAACGTGGACGCGTCGAACGCGAGCGGCGCGGCCGCCAGCACGGATCCCTCCGGCCCGAGCTCGACGTAGTCGGTTCCGCGCACGAGCCGGACGACGCTGCGATGGCGGACCGCCACGCCCTTCGGCTCTCCGGTCGAGCCGGAGGTGAAGCTCACGTAGGCCAGATCCGTCGCGGCGACCGGGACGTCAGCGACCGCGCGGTCGCTCGCGCCGAGCAGGCCAGCCGTGGCGATCGTGGTGGCCGCCCCCGGCACCGGCGCGCCATCGCTCGCGCACGCGAGCCGGACCTGCGCCGCCTCGAGCAGGGCCTGCACGCGGGCCGCCGGCTGGACGCGATCGACACCGACGTAGGCACCTCCTGCGCGCAGCACGCCGAGCAGCGCCGCGACCATGGCCGGCGTTCGGTCGTCGACGACGGCAACGCGATCGCCTGCCCGCAGCCCTTCCGCGATGAGTCGCTGCGCCACGGCCCGGGCCGCGGCGTCGAGCTCTCCATAGGTGAGCGTGCCCGTCGCGCTCGTGACGGCGACGCTGTCGCGTCGCTCCGCGACGCGCCGGCGGAACACCTCGTGGACCGATGCGTCCCGCTCGTACGGCCGCACGGACGATGACGCCGAGATCAATGCGTCGCGCTCGCCCGGTGCGGTCATCGGCAGGCATCCGACCGGCTGGGATGCGTTGCCGACGATCTCCTCGAGGAGGCGGATGTACTGGTTCAGCATCCGGTCCGCGCTTGCGGCGTCGAAGAGGTCGCTCGAGTACTCCCACACCACGCGCAGCGCACCGCGGCGGGGGTCCTCCGCACTGCGCCGATTGACGACGACGACGTTGATGTCGGCCGTCGCCGAGTGGTTGCTCTGCACGTCGTCGGCGCGCACCCGCACGTCACCCATCGCCAGGTCCGGCAGCGGGGCGTCGTGGAAGGAGAACAGGTGCCGGTAGATGGCGCTCTGGCCACCGTGCCGTGGCGGTGCGAGCCGGCGCACCAGCTCCTCGAACGGGAGCTCCTGGTTCTCCTGTGCCTCCAGGCAGCAGCGGCGCACCACCTCGACGAGCTCTCGGGCCGTCGCGTCGGGGGCGACGTCGACCCGCAGCGCGACGGTGTTCACGGCCATGCCGACCATCTCGCTGAGCTCGGGCAGCCGGCGGGCAGCCAACCCCGACCCGACGACGATGTCGCGCTGCCCGCTGCACCGGTGCAGCAGCGCGAAGAAGGCGGCCAGCATCACCATGTACGGCGTGGCGCCGAGCTCGGCCGCGACCCGTCGCAACGCTTCCGCTTGTTCGGGCGTCAGCTCGCGGGACAGCGAGGCCCCGCGGTAGGTCGGCGTCGGCAGGTGCTCGCGGTCGACCACGAGGTCGGGGGCCGGCGGGAGCTGCGCGAGACGATCGGTCCAGTGCTGCAGCTGCCGGCGCCCCGCGTCGCTCGTGACGAGCTCGCGTTGCCACCGGGCGAACTGCCGGTACTGCACGGGCTCCGTGAGCACGACCGGCGTGCCGTCCACCAGCGCGCGGTACGTCGCGGCCGTCTCGCCCAGCAGCGTCGCGAAGGACGCGCCGTCGTGGATCACGTGGTGCTCGACCTGCAGCAGCGCCCAGCGCTCGTCGGCGACCACGGCGAGCGTCCACTGGGCGATCGGCGGCCGGGTCAGGTCGATGCGCCGCCCGAACCGGTCGGCCGTGAGCGCGGCGAACGCCGCGTCCACGTCGGGCTGCGACCGGAGGTCGACGACGGGCAGCACGACCGGGGTCGGCGGGTGCACGACCTGCACCCACCCGTCGGGGCGCCGCTCGAACGCGGTCCGCAGGATCTCGTGACGCGCGACGACCGCGGTGAGTGCCCGTTCGAGCAGCGCCGGGTCGAGCGGCCCGTCGAACCAGATGACCGCCTGCGACTGGTAGGGCATCGCCGCATCGGCGAGCTCGGTGTGGAACAGCGCCATCGACTGCGAGATCGACACCGGCTCCGGCGCGCCCGCGGCCGGCGCCGGCAAGGGCGGCAGCGGAGGCAGCCGGAGGGCGACGGCGCCGGACGCGAGGAGCTCGTCGGCGCCGGCCGCGATCGCTTCGACGGTGCGACCGCGGAACACCACGTCCATCGGCAGCGCCGCGCCCAGGTCGGCCTGCAGCCGGGACAGCACCTGGATCGCGAGGAGCGAGTCGCCGCCGAGCGCGAAGAAGTCGCTCGTCGCCGCCAGCGCACCGCACCTGAGCACCGCTTCGATCGCGTCGGCGACCGCCCGTTCGGTGCCGGCCCGCGGTGCCCGGCCCGGCGCGTCCCCGGCTCCGGCTGACCCCGGTGCGGGCAGGGCGAGCCGGTCCGGCTTGCCGTTCGCGGTGAGCGGCAGCTCGTCCAGGTGCACGATCGCCGAGGGGACCAGGTAGCTCGGCAGGTGCACGGCGGCGAAGGCCTGCAGGTCGCCGGCCGGCAGATCGTCGGCGGTCACGTACGCGACCAACCGCTTGTGGCCGGGCACGTCCTCGCGCACGACGACGATCGCCTGCCGGACCGACGGGTGGGTGTTGAGGATCGCCTCGACCTCGGCGGGCTCCACCCGGTAGCCGCGGATCTTCACCTGGTCATCGATGCGACCGAGGTACTCGAGGTTGGCGTCCGCGCGCATCCGCACGAGATCACCGGTGCGGTAGAGCCGGCCGCCGTCCGTGAACGGGTCGTCGACGAAGCGGTCCGCCGTGAGGTCGGGTCGGTTGAGGTAGCCGCGCGCCACCCCGTCGCCGCCGATGTAGAGCTCTCCTCGGGTGCCCGGCGCGACCGGCCGGAGCTCGTCGTCGAGGACGTGCAGCGTCGTGTTCGGCAACGGGCGGCCGATGGGGACCGACTCACCGTCGACGACGTCCGTCACCTCATGGATCGATCCGGTGACGGTCGCCTCGGTCGGGCCGTACGCGTTGACGAGGCGCGACCCGGGCGTCAGCGCGAGGAACCGGCGCGCATGCGAAGGCGAGAGCACGTCACCCGCCGGCAGCACGAGCCGCAGTGCCGCGAGCGCCGCGGCGACGTCGGAGGCGCCCGGCTGTGCGGAACCGGCCCAGTCGACGAGCTGGTGGAACAGTCCGGTCGGCAGCAGCGACACCGTCACGGCGTGCTCGATCATCGTCCGGGCGATCGCGTGCGGGGTCGGTGCGCCTACGTGCACGACGAGCCGGGCGCCGTTGAGCAGTGCTCCCCAGATCTCGTAGGTCGATCCGTCGAAGCCGAGCTGGTTCACGAACAACATGCCCTCGCCGGGGCGCGGCATGAGCTCGGGCGCGCCGCGCACGTAGCGCAGCACGCCGCGGTGCTCGATGGCGACGCCCTTGGGCCGGCCGGACGTGCCCGAGGTGTACATGACGTACACCAGCGCGCGCGGCCCGACGCTGCGGACCTCGGGCGTGGCGCCCCGGGATGCGCCGGGCGGAGCATCGAGGTCGATGACGGTGTCGATGACGGTGTCGACGAGCAGCCGCGCCCGCTCACGATGGGCCGGCTGCGCCAGCACCACCCCGATCGCCGTGTCCTCGACCATGAGCTCGAGGCGCGCGAGCGGGAGGTGCGGATCGAGAGGGACGTAGGCCGCGCCCGCCTTGATCGCCGCGATGATCGCGACGACCACTTCGATCGAGCGGTCGGCGAGGACGCCGACGCAGGGCTCCTCGCCCTCGAGGTCGCCCACGAGACGGCCGGCCAGGTCAGCGGCCGCGGCGTCGAGCTCGGCGTAGGTCAGGCGGCGGTGCGCATCCTCGATCGCGATCGCGTCCGGCGTCTCCGCAACCCGCTGCGCCCACACGTCGTGGATCGAGCAGTCGCGCTCGTACACGGTGGCGGTGTCGTTCCAACCCGCCGGGAGCGCCTCCAGCGGCGACGGTCGCACGACAGACCCCGACTGCACTCGGCCCCATCCGGAGCACCGCTACCGACCTCTGGAGAGTAGCCGAGGGGACGTGCGGCGCCGCAGGACGCGTTCGCGCGGGGGGAGCTGAAGCGCGTCAGCGCCCAGCTCTCAGACTCGGATATCCCTCACTATTCGGATACTCTTTTACGGTGGTGGATTCCCCCGTTGACGGCGGCACAACGACGGTCCGGCTCGCTCACAGCACGGTGGGATCGGGGTCACCTGTGCTCTTCATCCACGGGGCCACCGCCAGTGGAACGTTCGAGTGGGCACGGCTGGCCGACGCGCTGAGCGCCGAGCACCGATGCGTCCTGCCGGATCTGCGCGGCCACGGCCACTCGCCCATGCCTCCCGAACCGATCACCACCGAAGCCATCTGCGCAGACCTGCGCGCCCTGTGTGCCGAGCTCGCCGTCGAGCACCCCCACGTCGTCGGGTTCTCCTTCGGCGCCGAGACGGCGCTCTGGCTCGAGCTGACCGATCCCGGCTTCGCCCGATCCCTGACGCTCATCAGTCCCGGGACGGGCCGTCCCGCGGACTACCGGATGCCTTCCATCACCTGGATGGAGAAGGGATGGCCACCGCGGCTGCGCGCCCTGCACGAGGAAGTGCACGGGCCCGAGCACTGGCGGGTGCTCCTGCGTGCGCTCCAGGACGACTCGGCGACGCGTTCAGAGCTCCCCGTCGAGCGGCTCGCATCGGTGCGCTGCCCGGTGTTGCTGGTGTCCGGAGAGAACGACGAGCCCACGAGGCGCACGCAGGCGCATCGGTTCGCGGATGCGAACGCCGGCGCCCGGCTCGCCGTCGTCGCTGAAGCCAGCCACCCGGTCCACCACGAGCGCCCCACTGCCGTCCATGCCCTCGTGGGCGAGTTCCTGGCCGACGTCGACAGGAGAGGCGCGGATGACGGCAGCCGGTAGAGCACATTAGAGTATCCGGAATTGTGCACGATGCGGGGGTCGGTGCCGACGGTGAGGAGCGGTGATGGTTCGGGGATCTGAGGCGAAGGACTGGGCTCGCACCCACCTCCGCGGCAACTGCAGCTCGCTGTACACGCCCTTCACCGGACCGGACGGCGACGACGTCGACTACGACGCTCTGCGCGCGCTCGTCCGCCACTGCCTCGTCGACCTCGACCAGGACGGGCTCTGGCTCGCCGGCGGGATCGCGGAGTTCTGGAGCCTCGAGACCAGTGAGCTCAAGGAGGTCGTGCGCGTGGCCATCGAGGAGGCCCGCCGCGTCAAGCCGACGGCCCTCATCCAGGTGATGTCGAGCACCGACACAGCGAAGCAGGCCGTCGAGCTGACCCGGCACGCGCAGGAGCTCGGCGCCGACATCGCCTACATCCTCACGCCGTACTTCGAGTGCTCGGGCAAGCCCGGCGTGCTCGCCTACCTGCAGTACGTGGCCGATCGCACCGACATGCCGCTCGGCTTCTTCAACTCGCACTCGACCGGGCTGATCCTCACTCCCCAGGAGTGCGTCGACCTGTACCACGAGGTGCCTGCCCTGTGCGGGCTCAAGAACGGGCTCCTCGATCCCGCGCACAGCAAGGCCGTGCACGACCTCGAGCCCGAGATGGTGCTCTGGGAGGCCGACGACGAAGGTGGCATCCGGCTCGGCGTCCCGCATCCGGGCGCGCTCGGGGCCGCGCTCTACCTCTACGAGACACCCGATCAACACCTCTGGCGCGACCACCGCGACCTGCTGCTGGAGGGCGACTACGAGCTGGCGACGAAGTTCGCCGAGGAGTCCGGCCTGGCCGCCATCCGGGCCGCGAACCGGTGCTACACGAAGCACCCCGCTCGTCCCGACTACTTCACGCACTGGGGATCGGCCTTCAAGTTCGGGGCCTCCGAGCTCGGCCTGCCGATCGGGTCCTTCCCTCACTCACGCCCGCCGCAGACCCCGTTCCCGGATGAGCTGAAGCCAGCGGTGCGCGCGGCCTACGTGAAGGCCGGGTTCATCGCTGCATGAGCGAGCCTCGAGGTCCTCGTAGCGAGGTGTTCGACGAGCGGTGTCCATGAGCGACGTCCGCGCCGAACGATCCGGACCGACCGTCGCCCAGTTCCGCGCGGATCTCTGCGCGTGGATCGAAACGCACCTCGATGAGCTGCGCCCTCCCCCGAGCCCCGCAGGCGACGTGGTCGCCGAGCTCACGCACCAGCGGCACGTGCAGGCGATGCTCTTCGACGCGGGCTGGATGCGGTGGGGATGGCCCCCGGACGCCGGCGGCCTGGGTGGTTCGCCGCTGCTGCGCGCCGTCCTCGGTGAGGAGCTCACCAGTCGCGCCCTGGTGCACACGACCTCGTGGTCGATGCACGAGGTGTTGGGGCCCGCGGTCCTCACCTACGGCCGGAGTGACGTGGTCAACGCGCTCTTCCCCCGGCTCCTGCGCGGCGACGAGTTCTGGTGCCAGGGCTTCTCGGAACCCGAGGCGGGCAGTGACCTGGCCGGCCTGCGCACGACAGCGCGGCGCACCTCGTCCGGTTGGACCGTCACCGGCGAGAAGCTCTGGACCAGCTGGGGTCATCACGCGACGCGCTGCGTGGTGCTTGCGCGCACCGGTGAGGCTTCGTCGCGGGCGCGGGGCATCAGTGCGTTCCTCGTCGACATGGACACACCCGGCGTGTCAGCTCGCCCGCTGCGGACGATGGCCGAGGTCGATGAGTTCTCCGCGACATCGTTCGTCGACGTCGCGGTGCCTGCGGAGCGTCTGCTGGGCGAGGAGGGTGACGGCTGGGCGCTCGCGCAGCGCGTGCTGGCCTGCGAGCGCGGCGCGATCTTCTGGCAGCGCGGCGCGTGGCTGGCCCACCACCTGGAGGTCTTGGTGGCCCAGTCGACGGGGCGGGATGCCGCCGCGATCGGCGAGGCCTATCAGGTGCTGCACGCGTTCCGCAGCCGGTCCTGGTCGACGCAGCACACGCTCGCGCGTGATGGCGTCATCGGACCGGAGGCGTCCGTCGACAAGATCCTCGTGGCCCAGGCGGAACAGGCCGTCTTCGACGCCGCCCGGGAGCTGCTCGACGGGGGGCTGGAGCTCGGTGACGGCGACACCGCCGACCGCTGGCGTAGGGAGTGGGCCTACTCGCGGGCCGCGACGATCTACGGCGGCACCTCGGAGATCCAGAAGGACATCGTCTCGACTCGCGTGCTCGGGCTGCCGCGCGGTGCCGCGTGAGCAACGCCATCGACACCGCGCTCCACGACGCCCTGTGCCGGCTCGTGGAAGTGCACGGCGGCGAGGACCTGACCGCAGCGCTCGCCGACTTCGGGTGGCCCGACGCGCTGGCCGGCGACGCACAGACCTCGACGACCGCTCTGTTCGTCGCGATGGGACGCACCGGTGCGTGGTGCTCCGCGTTGCACGACGTCATGAGCGCACCCGAGCTCACGGGCGGGTCGGACACGATCGTCGCTCTCCCGGTGCCGAACCGTCGCGATGTCGACCACCATCGCACCGATCATCTGCACGGCCTCGTGGTCGGCAGGGCGCTCCCGGCCGATGTGCACTTCACGATCACGAGGGCTGACGGTCCGAGCGTCGTCGTCGTCCCAGCCGACGCCCTCACCAGCCGCCCGATCGGCGGACTCGATCAGCGACTCGAGCTTGTGCACGTCTCCGCAGCTCGATCCGCCGCCCGTCCCGTGCTCCACGGCGATGACGCGCGCGCGGCCTGGGCCGTCAGCGTCGATGCCGGTCGCCGCGCGCTCGCACACCACCTCATCGGCGCGTCGCAGCGGATGCTCACGCTCGCGATCGAGCACGCGCTCGCCCGCCAGCAGTTCGGCTCGGTGATCGGCAGCTTCCAAGCCGTGCGGCACCGCCTGGCCGATGCGCACGTCGCCGTCGAAGCCGCGTCGGCCGCCGCCGCTGCCGCGTGGGAGGCCGAAGACCCCTCCCTCGCAGCGATGCTCGCCAAGTCCCTCGCCGGCCGGGCCGCGACCATCACAGGACGCCACTGCCAGCAGGTGCTCGCCGGCATCGGGTTCACCGCCGAGCACCCGTTCCACCACTTCTTCCTCCGGTCGGTCGTGGTCGACCGGATCCTCGGCTCCGCGGCCGAGCTGCCCGAAGCCATCGGTCGTCACCTGATCCGCGGCGGCCGCGTCCCCCGGTTGGTCGAACTATGACAGGAGCGGTGCCGCATGACTGCTGAGCGGTGGGTCGACATCGCCGCGAGCGGACGGGTCGCGACGGTGACGCTCGACCGTCCGAGCCGCTCCAACGCGATGGACGAGGAGATGACGGCCGCACTCGCCGATGCGCTCCACGACGTGTCGCAACGGGAACATGTGGCGGCGATCGTCCTGACCGGTGCGGGCGGTTCCTTCAGCGCCGGCGGCGACTTCGCCACGATCCGCGAGATGCAGGACGACCGCGCGCTCCGCGAGCGGATCCTCCGCGCCCACCGTGACCTGTTCTGGGCGATGCTGCACCTGCCCGTACCGATCGTTGCGGGGGTGCAGGGGCCTGCGGTCGGAGCCGGTTGCACCATCGCGCTGCTCTGCGACCTGACCGTGATGGCCAGCGACGCGTTCCTCAGCGACCCGCGCGTCGCCCTCGGCATCCTCGACGGAGCGGGCGGACTGGTCCTCTGGCCACTGCTGACGAGCCTCGCCGCCTCGCGGGAGCACCTGCTCCTCGGCGACCGCGTGCCGGCCACCGAGGCCCACCGACTTGGATTGATCAACCGGGTCGTACCGCGAGCCGACGTCGCGGCCGAGGCGCGCGGGCTGGCCGATCGTCTCGCGGCACTGCCCGCCCACTCGGCCCTCGCCGCGCGGCAGCTGCTCAACCTGCACGTGGAGCGTGCCGCCGTGATGCTCGACGCCTGCTCCGATGCCGAGCTGGCGTGCTTCGACCACCCCGAGCTCACGAACCGCCTCGACGCGCTCGAGGCGAAGATCACCAGGCCGACCGCGTGACCGGGCGGCGCATCGCGCTGGTGACCGGTGGCACCCGGGGCATCGGCGCCGCGATCACGGAGCGGCTCGTTGCCGACGGCGCCCACGTCATCGCGGTGTTCGCCCGCGACGGTGACACCGCCGCGGCGCTGCAGGCACGGATCGGTCGAGAGGTCACGCTCCAGCAGGCCGACGTCGCCGACCCGGCCGCCTGCACAGCCCTCGTCGAGCGCACCTTGTCCCAGCACGGACGGCTCGACTACCTCGTCAACAACGCGGGGGCGGTCACGGAGGAACGACTCGACGCCATCACCCCCGCCAGCTGGGCCGCACAGCTCGCCGTGAACCTCTCCGGACCGTTCTTCCTGTCGCAGGCGGCGATGCCGGCGATGTTGGAGCGACGCTTCGGTCGCATCGTCAACATCGGCTCGGTGTCCGCGAGCCTGGGAAGCCCCGTGCAGATCGCCTACGCGAGCGCCAAGGCCGGCCTGCTCGGCTTGACCCGATCGCTGGCGCGCGTCGGCGCGCGCAAGGGCGTCACGGTCAACTGCGTGATTCCCGGCAGCTTCGACACCGACCTGTCCGGAAGCCTCACCCTCACCAACCGCGACCTGGTCACGCCGATGATCCCGATGAACCGCTGGGGGGCGAACCTGGAGCTGGCCCAGGCCGTCGCGTTCCTCGTGCACGACGACGCCGGCTACGTCACCGGGCAGTCGTTCGCCGTCGACGGCGGCATGACGATGGGTCATTGACGTGACCGCGCGGACGCTCCCTCCTGTCAACGCCCCGCCCGTGCCCGCGGCGGTGCGTCACGACTACCGCCGTCGGGGGTTCGTCACCGACCAGACGGTCACGACGCTCGCGTCCCGTGCTGCACGCCGCTGGCCTGAGCGGCCAGCGGTCATCGAGGGCGGTCGCGTCATCACGCACCGCGAGCTGCTGCGGCTCGTCGAGCAGATCGGCGGCTGGCTCAGCGCCCAGGGCGTGGGTGCCGGCCACGCCGTGTGCTGGCAGTCCCCCAACTGGTGGGAGGCGCACGTCGTCAGCCTCGCCATCTGGCACGTAGGTGCCGTCAGCGTGCCTCTCGCACCGATCTACCGCGAGCACGAGCTCCGTCACGTCATCGCGCTCACGCAACCCGCCGCGGTCGTCACGACGCCGACGTACCGGGGCTTCGACCACGCCGATGCGTTCGACACGATCCTGTCCGAGAGCGGGGGCGCCGAAGTCGCCCGGCTGATGCTGCGGGGCACGCGGCCGGGCTGGACGTCCTTCGCGGAGCTCGCGGCGGGTGATGCGCGCTGCACCGCCGCTCAGGTGCAGGCCGATGATCCGTGCCTGGTCCTGTTCACCTCCGGGACCACCGCCGCCGCGAAGGGAGCCGTGCACTCGTCGACGTCTCTGCTCGCCGAGACCCGCCAGCTGGTCGACGCCTGGCGGATCGGCTGCGACGACGTCTCCTACATGCCTGCCCCCCTGCAGCACATCACCGGCCTGCTGAACGCCATCACCATCCCGGCGCTGTCCGGCGCGTGCTCCGTGCTCGCCGAGCGCTGGGCTCCGGACCGTGCGGTCATGGACATGCAGCGGCACCAGGTGACGTGGACGGCGGGTGCCACCGTGTTCCTTGAGGAGCTGTCCGCCGCGGCGGAGGCTGCCCGCACCCGCCTCGCCCTGCAGACGTTCGTGTGCGGTGGTGCGCCGGTAGCCCGTCCGGTCATGGAACGCGCCGAAGCGCAGGGGATCCCCGCGGTTCGGGTGTACGGGATGACCGAGCTGCCGACCGTGACCGTCATGGACGGCTCGGCGCCCTTCGACCTCCGGGCGGACACCGACGGCGCTCTCGCTCCGGGTGTCGAGGCGCGCATCGTGCCCGACGCGGACGACGGTCCGACGACCGAGGGTGAGATCGTCGTGCGCGGCCCCGAACGCATGCTCGGCTACCTCGTCGATGCCGAGAACGTGGCCGCGCTGGACGCCGAAGGGTGGTTCGCGACCGGCGACCTGGGGCGGTTGGACGCCGCGGGCCACGTCACCGTCACCGGCCGCACGAAAGATGTCATCAACCGCGGTGGCGAGAAGTTCTCCGCGCGGGAGATCGAGGACCTCCTGCTCCGCCATCCGGACGTCCGGGAAGCAGCAGTGGTGGCGGCACCCGATGAGCGGTTCGGCGAGGTGCCCGTCGCATTCGTGGTGCTGGCCGGAGGCCGCACCGGGGGTGCTCCCGCCCTGGCGCACCACCTCCAGCAGCAGGGGCTGGCGCGCCAGAAGACGCCCGTGGACTGGCACGTGCGCGGCGATCTGCCCCGCACCCCATCCGGCAAGGTCAAGAAGTTCGTGCTCGTCGATGAGATCGCTCGCCGACGCAAACAGGGAGGCAGAGATGGCTAACGCATCGTTCATCCGCTACGAGGTCGAGGACGCGGTCGGCATCATCACCCTCGATCGTCCCGATGCGGCCAACGCCCAGACCCCGGGGATCCTCAAGGATCTCGACGAGGCCTGGACGCAGGCCGACCGTGATCCCGCGGCGAAGGTCATCGTGTTCGTGACCACGGGCAAGCACTTCTCGGCAGGCCACGACATGTCGGGCAAGGACCCCTCCGGCGAAGGTCGCGACCTCGGGCCGTCCCGCGCCGACGGCAAGCTCACCGCCGACACGTACTACGACTGGGAGACGCGGGGCTACCTGCACTACGCGCGGCGCTGGCGCGACATCCCGAAGCCCACGATCGCTGCGGTGCAGGGCAAGTGCATCGCGGCCGGGCTGATGCTCTGCTGGCCGTGCGATCTCATCGTCGCGGCGGACAACGCGCTGTTCTCCGACCCGGTGGGCCTGATGGGGATCATGGGCGTCGAGTACCACGCGCACACGTGGGAGATGGGTCCGCGGCGAGCCAAGGAGCTGCTGTTCACGGCCGGCTCGTTCACCGCTGCCCAGGCGCTGCACACCGGCATGGTGAACCACGTCGTCCCCCTCGACGAGCTCCGGACCTTCACCCTCGACCTCGCACGGCGCATCTCCACGATGGACCCGTGGGCGCTGCGGATGGCCAAGCGTGCGGTGAACCACACGATGGACACGATGGGCTTCTCGAACTCGATCGAGTCCTGCTTCGACATGCACCACCTCGGGCACACGCGGGCGCTGGCGGCAACCGGCGGGCAGACCGTCGTGATGGCCGACCTCGAACGGATGAAGGCGGCGGGCCGCTCCTGACCCTAGGGCCGCGCGTGGTCGGCGAGGAGCACGGCGCGCAGCGCCGGCACGTCGACCTTGCCGGTCGGCAGCATGGGCACGTCGGCCACAGTCAAGAGGCGGATCACGGACGGCACCTTGAAGGACGAGAGCTGCTCACGAGTCGCCGCTTCGACCTCCTCCGGGCTCAGCACCGCTCCGTGCGCGCAGACGACGGCCGCGGCGACGACCTCACCACGCGTGGGGTGCGGCAGTCCGATGACGTAGGAGTGCAGCACTCCGGGGAGCGCGTCGATGATCGCTTCGACCTCGGGCGGCGACACGTTGGACCCGGCGGTCTTGATGGCCGTGCCGGCCCGGCCCTCGAAGTGCAGGTGACCGGCTTCGTCGAACCAGCCGCGATCGCCGGTCGAGTACCAACCGTCGGGGGTGAAGACGTCGGCGCGCTCGCGCTTGTGGATGCGGTCCATCACGATCGCTCCGCGAACCTCGAGGATGCCGACGTCGCCGGGCGCACAGGGCTGACCCGTGCTCTCGTCCACGACGCGGTGCTCGACGCCCGGTACGGGAACGCCGTAGGAGCCGCTGCGCTCGGGTGGCAGTGGGCGGTCGGACACCTCCGGCATGGTGTGCGGACCACCGGTCTCGGTCATGCCGAGCATGTTCGGCGTCAGCTCCGGACTGGGCGGACGCTGGTCGGGCGGCAGAGCCTCGACGAGTGTGCCGCCGCGCACCGAGGACAGGTCACGGCCGGCGAAGTCGGGGTGATCGGCGAGGGCTCGGCTGGCCTGCTGCCAGCACGACACCAACGTCACGCGCTCCCGTTCGAGCAGCTCCAGCGCGGCTCCGGGCTCGAAGAGGTTCTGCGAGACGACGGTCGCTCCCGTGGACAGGCCTTGGAGCAGGACCATCGTCAGCCCGCCGACCCAGAAGAACGGCATCGGCGAGTAGATGCGGTCGTCGGCGGTGACGCGCCTGTTCTGCGCGAGCACCCAGGCATGTCGGACGAGGCCGCCATGCGTGTGCACCACTGACTTCGGCGCCGCAGTGGTTCCGGACGTGTTGACCATCACGAGGTCGTCCGCCGCGGTGACCTCGGCCTCGGCGGCCGCGACGAGGGTGCCGCCCGCTGCGGACCCTCCACCAGGCGCCGGCCACGCCGACGCCCAGGCCCGGCCCGACGCGGGCGTGATGTGGACGCGGCGCAGGTAGGGGACGGCCTCGAGCTCGATCGCCGATCCGCCGGCGTCGATGCCGGGCAGGCCCTGCTCGATCCGATCAGCGAGGCTGAGCGGGCCCATCGACTCGGCCATGAGGATGACGCTCACGTCGGTGTGACGGAGCAACCGCACGAGCTCGGCACCCGGCGCGAAGGTCGACAGCGGCACGGTCAGCGCACCGATGCGGGCCGCCGCGAGCCAGGTGACGACGAAGTCCGCCCCGTTGGGGAACAACAGCCCGACGCGGGTCCCCTTGCCGATGCCGGTCCGCAGCAGCGCCGCGGCGAGCTCGGCCGAGCGGGCGTCGGCCTCGGCGTAGCTGAGGCGCTCGGCGTCGGTCACGACGAACGTGCGGTCGCCGTCCGGGCGCCGATCCCGGAGGAGCTCGGGGATCGTGCTCGGAGCACCGACGAGGTCGGTCACGCGGGCACCGGCTCGACCACGGCTCAGGAGACGGAGACGGGCACGCTAGAGAAGCCCGCAACGTTG
The DNA here is from genome assembly GCA_035545535.1 of Mycobacteriales bacterium. Taxonomy (GTDB): domain Bacteria; phylum Actinomycetota; class Actinomycetes; order Mycobacteriales; family CAJCIY01; genus DASZYF01. Next base: position 23,748 of record DASZYF010000123.1, read on the forward strand.
GCCATCGTCACGCGGCACAGGCCGTCACGGTCGACCACGTAGGACGGCCATCGCTGCGCGATCTGCTCGAACGCCACGCGCGCCTCGAGCCGGGCGAGCCATGCGCCGAGGCAGCTGTGGGCGCCGTAACCGAACGCGATGGTGGTGTGGCCCGGCCGGTCGATGTCGAACACGTCGGGATCCTTGTACGCGCGGGGGTCGCGGGTCGCCGCACCGGTGACGAGCAGCGTGGGGCTGCCGGCGGGGATCAGGGAACCGGCTACCTCGACGTCGCGGGTCGCGAACCGCCCCTGGTACTGCGATGGCGGGTGCAGGCGAAGCATCTCCTCGATCGCGCCCGGGATCAGGCGCGGGTCCGCGATCACGCGTCTCCATGCGTCCGGGTTGTCAGCGAAGTCGACGACGCCGTTGCCGATGAGCTTCGTCACGGTCTCGCTGCCGGCCGCCGCGAGCAACATGACGAACGCGGCGACATCCTCGTCCGTCAGCCGTTGCTCAGCACCATCGTCGCCGACCAGCGTCGCCTCGAGGAGGCGGCTCATGATGAGGCCGTCGGGAGCACGGCGCTTCACCTTCGCCTGCTCGAGCATGTAGCTGTAGAGGCTGGTCGACGCCTCGATCCCCTTGGCCGTCGCCTCCGGGCTGCCCTCGTCGCGATGGAGGAACTCGTCGGTCCACAGCCGGATCTGCTGCCGCTCCCCCTCAGGCGTCCCCAGCATCGCGCAGATGACCTCCACCGGGAACGGTGCGGCGAAGTCGGCGACGATGTCGAACGAGGACCGGCCGGCGAGCGGCGCGAGCGCGGTCGTGACGACGTCGAGCACCATCGGCTCGAGGTCGTCGATCGCCTTGCGGGTGAACACCTGCCGCACGAGCTTGCGCAGCCGCTCGTGCTCGGGCGGATCCATGATGATCAACATGTTCGTCTCGAACCGCTGGTGGAGCTGCAGCGCGTCGAGGGTGACCCCGTAGGAGCTGCTGAAAGTCTCCCAGTCTCGATGCGCGGCAACGACGTCGTCGTAGCGGGAGATCGCGTAGAAGCCCCAACGCTCGCTGTAGTACACCGGCGACTCGTCGCGCATCCACCGGTAGGTCTCGTAAGGGTCGTCGAAGAACTCGCCCGAGAGCGGGTCGAACTCCGGCGCGCTCGTCCCCACGGCCCCGTCCGCACCCACCGCGTCAGCCCGCCCGTCCCAGGGCGCAGCGCAGATCGCTGCCCTTCAACGCGTCGCGGGTCCCGTACCGGTGGTCATCACCGTCGAGGGCGCGGAAGCCGAGAGAGGCCATGACGGAGAAGAGTAGCATGAATAGCGATAGGCCTCGGCTCACGAGAGGACGGCATGGACCTCGATCTCAGCCCCGAGCAGAGAGCGGTGCGCGCGACGTTCGCGCAGCTGTTCCAACGGTCAGCGACCGCGGAGCGCGTGCGCGCGGCCGAACCGGCGGGCTGGGACGCCGACCTGTGGCGCGAGTACGTCGACGTCGGCGCACTGGAGATCGGGGTGGACGAGCAGGCCGGCGGTGCCGGCGGCGGCCTCGTCGAGCTGGCGCTCATCGCCGAAGAGGCGGGGCGGACGCTGGCGCCGATCCCGTGCGCCGCGGCCGGCGTCGCGACGCGCCTGCTGGCCGCGGCGGACGCATCCGAGGCGCTGACCCAGGTGCTCAGTGGCGAACGGCTCGTCTCGTTCGCGCCGTCGACGGCACCGCTGCCCGGCCAGCTGCTCGTCGACGGCGCGATCACCGACGCGGTCATCGCCCTGCAAGACGACCGCCTCGCCCTCGTCGAGCGCCCCGATCGCCGCGAGGTCCGCGCGAACGTCGGCGCTTCGCCGCTGCAGTGCTGGTCAGGCACGGCCGCACACACGGTGCTCGCCACGGGCGGGAAGGCCCGGGATCTGCACGCCCACGCGGTCGATGAGCTGAGGGTGCTGCGCGCGGCGTCGCTCGTCGGGCTCGCCCACCGAGCGATCGAGCTGGGCGCCGCCTACGCCAAGGTGCGAACCGCGTTCGGCGATCCCATCGGTCGTTACCAGGCGGTCGCGCACCCCCTCGCCGACGCGCTCGTCGCGTGCGACGGCGCGCAGCTGCTCTGCTGGAAGGCGGCGTGGGCCTTGGACGCCGGCCTCGACCGCGGATCGGCTCTCGCGGGCATGGCCTTCGTGCACGCGGCGGAGACAGCGCAGAGCGCGGCCGGCCACAGCCTGCACGTGCACGGCGGGTACGGGTTCATGGAAGAGACCGACATCCAGCTCTACTACCGCCGCGCGAAGGCGTGGACCGTCGCGCTCGCGGATCCCGCGCGCGAGCTGTTGCGCGTCGCCGACGAGCTGCTGGCCGGCTGACGTGGACTTCTCGGAACCTGCGCACTGGCAAGAGATCCGCCGGCAGGCAGAAGACTTCGTCGCGCAGCACGTCACGCCCGACGTCATCGCCGAGGAGCGCCGGACAGGTGACGGCGTCAACCGCGCCGTGATGCGCGAGCTCGGCCGGCGCGGATGGATCGCCCCCGCGTGGCCCGTCGAGGAAGGGGGTGCGGGACTGGACCCGTTCGAAGCGGGCGTGCTCACCGCGACGTTGCGCGCCGGAGGGGTGCCGACGACCGGTCACGGCACGACGATGCTGCCCGCGAACGCCATCCGCGCATTGGGGTCCGCGGAGCTCAAGCGGCGCGTGCTCCCCGGGGTCGCGGCGGGCGAGACGCTGATCTGCCTCGGCTACACCGAACCGGCCGGCGGTTCGGACGTCTTCGCGTGCGCGACCACCGCACGACGCGATGACGGCCGGTGGGTCATCAACGGACAGAAGATGTTCACCACGTTCGCCCATCGCGCTGACTACTGCTTCCTCCTCACCCGGTCCGTCCCGGAGTCACGAGGCGGGCAAGGCCTGACGGTGTTCCTCGTGCCGCTCCCCTCGGCCGGCGTGGAGATCCGCCCGGTTCGCACGATCGGCTTCGAGCGCACCAACCTGGTGTTCTGGACGGACGTGCACGTCGGCGACGAGTGGGTGGTGGGCGAGCCGCACGAGGGGTTGGCGGTGATGCGAGCCGCACTGCAGGCGGAGCACAGCGTCGCACCCGCGTCACGCACCGAACAGGTGTGGCTTCAGACCCGCGCCATCGCCGCCGGCCTGACCGATGACGCCGGCCGATCGTTGACCGATGATCCCCTGGTCCGGATCCGGCTGGCGCGCATGGCCCTCGACGCCGAGGTGGCGTCCCTGCTGACGATGCGAGCGGCGGTGCTCGAGGCCGCAGGAGCTGTCGCGGGGCCGGGCGCGGCGCTGTGGGGTCCGGAGAGCTACGTGCGAGCGGCCATCAACGCGCTCGACATCATCGGAAGTCGCGCCACCCTCGACTGGCCCGACGCCGACGCACCACTTGAAGGGGCGCTCGCTGCGCACTACCGGGCGGCCGTAGCGACGACCATCTACGGAGGCTCGAGCGAGGTCCTGCGCAGTCTGATCGCCGAGCAACGGCTCGGGCTTCCGCGGAGCCGGCCGAAGCAGTGAGCGGCTCCTCGCTCACCCTGGACATTTCTGACACTCTTCATTACCGTCCGGGGCGGCTGGGACTCACTTCATGACGGGATCACTGATCATCAGGTCGAGACGCGCGGCCGGGGCAGCGTTGCTCCTCGCGTTCCTGACGCCGGTCGTGGGCACCGGCGCGGCCGCCCACGCCGACGACGCGTACTTCGACGCCGTCGCGTCCGCCTCCGGGGTCGATGCAACCGTCACACCGGGGAACCAGGCGCTCGGCGTGCAGGCGGAGGCCGGCGCGCTGACGGCGCAGGCGCACCTGGACGCGCTTGGCGCCTCGACGGCTTTCGCCTCGCATCCCTACCCGGGACAGGCCGTGCAGGGAGAGCTCGGCGCCAACGACCCGTTCTACGTCTACAGCTCCTACCCCGACCATGTGCACGGAGCTCAGAGCCTCCCCGTGTCGACGTTGAGCGCCAGCAGCGACGCCACGTCGTCCGAGGCCACCGCATCCGGCACCCCGGCGATCCCAGGTCTGGCCGTCGGCGCGACATCGGCCGCGTCGAAGGTCGTGCACGGCGCCGACGGGTCCGTGAGCGCGGTGTCCGACACCGACGTGCAGGGGATCGGGGTTGCGAACGTGCTGACGATCGCCGACGTGCACGCACACGCCGAGGTGAAGCGCGACGCCGCCGGGAAGATCAGCCGCACGGCGACCTTCACCTTCGGATCGGCAGCCGTCGGCGGCGTGCCGGTCGCCATCAGCAGCGACGGGGTGATCCTCGCCGGAACCACGGTTCCGCTGCCGCTCCCGGAGCAGCCGGTCGACCAGGCGTTGAGCGCGGCCGGGGTCACGATCCACGAGATCGCCGGCATCACGACCACCGACAGCGCGACCGCTCCCGCACTGGCCATCACGTTCGTCGGCGATGTGCCGGACGTCGGGCACGTCGATGCGTCCTTCCTGCTGGGAGTCGCGCACGCGGAGATCACCGGCACGCCGAGCAACGGTGCCTCCGCTGCCGCCCCCAGCCCGTCACCGCCGCCATCGACGAGACCGAGCACGGGCGGTCCGACCTCGCTGTCCCCGGGCAGCGCTGCCCCACCCGGCGAGTCGCCACGCGCGCCGGCCGTGCCCGGAACGATCGATGCCGGACCCCTCGCTTCGGAGCCGCCCGTCGTCGCCCCTCCACCGGGCAACGGTGGCGCGACCGTCCTCGTCTCGTCCGGGCGGCGGATGGCGCGGGAGCCCGTGTCCTGGATCAGCCTCTACGTCATCGCGATCGCAGCCTGCCTGCTCGCACTCGGTGGTGGTTCGCTCGTTCGGCACCTCGGGGTGCGAGCGCGATGAGATGGATCCACCTGGTGCGCGAGCAGTGGGACCGCACCATCGCATGGGTCGCCGCCGTCGCGGGGGCAGTCGCTCTGCTGTTGGGGTACCTGGGGATCTCGCGGACGCCCTACACCCCCGAGCAGATCCCGTACCTGGTGTCGGGCGGCGCGTTCGGGCTATTCATGCTCGGGCTGGCGGCCGTGCTCTGGATCACCGCCGACCTGCGAGACGAGTGGCGCAAGCTCGATGACCTCGATGCTCATCTCGAGGAGCTGATCGAGCTCGCGCACGACGAGGCAGCCGCCAGGGAGCGTGAAGCCGAGGCGCGGAACGCCGCCACCGGCACCAGCCGTGCCAGGCCACCGGCAGCGTCCCGCCGAGGCGCGCAACGCTCAGCACCGTCCTCGCGCCGCCCATCGTGACGAGCCGGCCACCCGCGACCACCAGCCATCCTGCGGAGGCGCAGTGGACGCTGGCGTCGATCATCGCGGCGACGGGCATGGGACTGGTGGGAGTCGTGCTCGTCCTCGTGGGCTACCTCGTCGCCAGCGGCACCACGCGCGAAGCCGATCAGCTCATCGGCGTCGACATCGGCTTCGGCGCGCTGCTCGTGTCCGGTGGTACTGGGGTCGCGTGGCTGACCGCAGGCCACCGATGCCTGCGGGCCCGACAGAGACGGGTGCTGGCCAAGGTCGGAGTGCTCGATGCGCTGAAGGCGGTGGGTGCGACGGCGAGCGACCCTGTGGTCGCCACGCTTGCCGCGGAGCGCCTGGTCGCGGTCCGCGACGCGACCTACTTCCATCGTCACTCCTGCGATCTTGCGCGTGACAAGGTGGTGGTGAGCGCATCCCGACGCGAGCACGAGCAGGCGGGGCGCGTGCCGTGTGGGATCTGCGGCCCGTGAGGACCTTCGTCACGTTCCTGCTGATCGGCTTGTCCGTCGGCTCGATCTATGCGGTTGCCGCCCTCGGCCTCGTGCTCACGTTCAAGACCTCCGGCATCTTCAACTTCGCCCAAGGCGCGCTCGGCGCCGTCGGCGCCGGCATCTTCTACGAGCTGCGCACGCGTGACGGCGTGCCGTGGCCCATCGCACTCGTCCTTGCGGTCGCGGGGTGCGGCGGGCTGCTCGGCATCGTCCTCGAACGCATCGCGCGGGAGCTCGCTACCAGATCGATCGCATCGCAGATCGCCGCCACCGTGGGCGTGCTGATCTCCCTGCAAGCAGGTGTGCTGGTCATCTTCGGCACCTCACCCCTCACGTTCCCCGCGTACTTGCCCACTGCCTCCCTGCATGTCGCGGGTGTCTTCGTCGGTGCGGATCGGATCATCACCGCCGGGGTCGCCCTGGCTGTCCTCGTCACCCTCACCGTGTTCCTGCGCGGGACGCGCACGGGGCTGGCCATGAGTGCGGTCGTACGCGACCCGGAGCTGCTCGACGTCACCGGCATCGACCCGATCGGCGTGCGGCGGCTGGCCTGGGTCCTGGGAACGTCCCTTGCGGCGTTGTCCGGTGTCCTCCTAGCGCCGAGCATCGGCTTCAACGCGACGACGCTGACCCTCCTGGTCGTGCAGGCTTTCGGGGGCGCCGCGATCGGTTCGTTCTCGAGCCTCCCGCTCACCTACCTCGGCAGCCTCGGTCTCGGCATCGCGACCGCACTGATCCAGCGGTACACGGTGGACGTCGCGTCGCTGCGGGGACTGCCTCCAAGCCTTCCGTTCGTCATCCTGTTCATCGTCTTGTCGGCAACTCCCCGACGTCGTCTCGCGGCGTCGACGCTGGGTGCCGCCCGCTCGGTGAGCGGCACGCAGATCACCGTCACCGGCGCGGCGCGCGTCCGCCGGCGCGCAGGTCTCGCCGCGATCATCACCTTCCTGGCGATCGCACCGGCCTTCGCCGGCACGCGATTGCCGGTGTACTCGGAAGCGCTCGTCTACGTCCTGATCTTCATGGCGCTGGCCGTCCTCATCCGGCTGTCCGGACAGGTCTCGCTGTCGGTGCTGTCCTTCGCTGCGATCGGCGCGACGACGTTCAGCCACGCGCAGAACGACGCGCACCTGCCGTGGCTCCTCGCGCTCATCGTCGCCGGCATGGCGGCCGTTCCCGTGGGCGCGCTGATCGCCATCCCGGCCATCCGGTTGCCCGGCGTCTACCTCGCGCTGGCGTCGCTCGGCTTCGGCATCCTCCTCGAACAGCTCGTCTACCCGACGTCACTGATGTTCGGCGGGAAGGACCGGCTGCCCACGCGACGGCCCGCGGTCCTCGGGTTCGACACCGACCGCGGGTACTACTACCTGCTCCTCGGAGCTGCGCTCGTCGCCGCGGTCGCGGTCGTGCGCATCCAGACCACTCGGCTCGGACGCCTGCTCCGCGGGATGTCCGACTCACCGCTCGCGCTGACCACCAGCGGCCTCAGCGTCGGCGTCACCCGCCTGCTCGTCTTCGCCGCATCGTCGTTCCTCGCAGCGGTCGCGGGTGCGTTGTACGGGCCCATCACCGGCGGCGTGACCGGGGGCGTCGCGAGCCCGTTCACCGCTCTGACCTCGCTCTCCATCCTGGCGATCCTCTTCGTCGCCGGGCGCGACGTGGTGCTCGCCTCGTTCATCGGAGCGATGTTCTTCGTGCTCCCGACCTATGCGCGGAGCGACACGTTGACGAACTACTACCCGATCGTCTTCGGCGTCCTCGTGATCGCAGCAGCGCTGCGAAGCTCCGGTCCTCGGCGACCCGTCCGGCCGGCGATCGACCGGCCATCTCCTCACTCTCGTCTCGGTCGCGGACCGGCGAAGTCTCGGTCACAGACCAGGCCGTTGGGCGCGACCTCCCCCGCGGCCAGGACCGGCGAGCGCCCGCCACGACGATCCACCCGCTGTCGCGGCGCCGTCCGACGCCCGCTCGCCTACCCGCCCACCGATCCCACACCGCAGAAGGGCGTCTCATGAGTCGGAGACCACGCCGGGCGACCTGCGCGTGCGCAGTGGCAGCCGCCATCGTCACCGCCGCGGGGTGCGGCCTGCGCGTCGACCACCGGACCGTCCTCGCCGAGTACCAGGCCGGACCCGCCGAGACGACCACGGTCGCGCCGCCCGGAGCGGCGGGCCCAGGAGTGCAGCCGTCAGCCGGTGTCACCGCAGCACCCGACACCACGGCAGCACCCGGATCCACGCCGACCATCGCGACGGTCCCCGGCGCGCCCACGGCGTCGACGATCGGCCCGAACGTCGGCCCGAAGGGCTCCGCCTCCGCGGGGTCCCACTCGACCAGGCCGAGCTCCGCCGTCGCGACGTCAACCACTCCAGCGTCCGGTGCTCCGATCGTCATCGGCACCACCGGCTCGTACAGCGGCGTCTCGAACATCGGCATCGGCCCACGCGACACGCTGTACGTCTGGGCGAAGTGGGTCAACAGCCAGGGCGGCATCGCCGGCCACCCGGTCCAGGTCGTCGCGGAGGACAACGCTTCAGACGACAACCGTGCTCTCGCCGACGTCCAGGACCTCGTCGGCAACCACCACGCCGTGGCGATCACGATGGCGCCCGGGGCGGACATCGCCTCGTTCCTGCCCTACCTGCAGCAGAAGCAGGTCCCCGTCGCCGGCGGCTTCGCCGAGAGCGAGCGATGGTGGCAGTCACCGATCGCCTTCCCGAGCGGTTCCGCGGCAAGCGCCGTGGGGTTCGACTCAGCCATCGCGCAGGGCGCGCACAAGAAGATCATCGCCGTCCTCTACTGCGCCGAATCGGCTGTCTGCAAGGAGAACGGCGACAAGGCAGCGGCCTACGCCCCCAAGCTCGGCCTCACGGTCAAGTACGAGGCGTCCGTCTCGATCGCGACTCCGGACTTCACGGCATCGTGCATCCAGGCCCAGTCGCGAGGAGTCGAGGCCCTCATCGTGTTCGCAGACGCCGCAACCGTCACGCGGCTCGCGAACAACTGCGACAACCAGGGCTATCACCCCACGTACGCCGCGCTGGGGGACGACACCCTCGCGGCCCAGCCGTCGTTGCAAGGGATGGTCAGCGCCAGCGACACCTTCGCGTGGACGGACACGTCGACACCGGCCACTGCGGCATACCAGCAGGCGATGGACGCCTACGGCCCGAAGGTCCCCCGCAACGCCGCCGGGGCGGATGCCTGGGCCGGCGCGGAGGAGATCCGCAAGGCACTCGAGGGAGCTGCCGGCCCCGTCACCGGTCAGACCGTGCTGGCGGGCCTGTGGAAGATGCGCAACGAGACCCTCGGCGGACTCGTCCCCGGCATGACGTTCGTGAAAGGGGCGAACGCGACGCCGAACTACTGCACGCAACCGATGATCGTGCAGAACAAGAAGTGGACCGCGCAGGGACCGCGGGTGTGCACGCCGCCGTGACCATGACGTTCAGCAGAAGTCGCTACCACCATCGACGTTGAGGTGGGCACCGGTCATGAAGCTGTTGGTCCGTGATGCGCAGAAGGCGACGACCGCTGCGACCTCATCCGGTGCTGCGAGGCGCGCGAGGTCGACGTGCATCGACTGCGCACCCCCCAACCGGCGGAACGCATCCACCGGGGTTAGCTCGCCGGCTCCGACGCCCAGCGCCGACTCGACCCAGCCGGTCAACATGGGCCCCGGGGCGACGGCGTTCACCAGGATCCCGTCCGCAGCCAAGGACCGAGCCAGGTTCTTGGTGATGCTCGCCAGGGCACTCTTGGCCGCCGTGTAGCTGATCAGCCCCGGCGACTGACGCTTCACCGACATCGCGGTCACGGTCACCACACGCGCCCATGCAGCAGCGCGCAGGAGCGGGAGGGCGGCGAGCACGCACTGCGCCGGGCCGAGGGCGCCGGCCCGCATCGCCGTCGTCCAGTCCTCCGCCGCCAGGGCCTCTGCCCGGCCGGCGGTGTCGAGCCCGGGCGACACGACGAGCGCGTTGAGCTCTCCCCATCGCCGCTCGAGCTCGCCGAACGCAGCGTCGACGTCCTCGGGCACGGCGATGTCGGCCCGGAGGCGGACCGCGTCGCGGCACCCCGCCGCCCGCAGTCGCACTTCGGCGGCTTCGAGCCCGGCGTCGTCCCGAGCGATGACGGCGACCCGCGCACCCTCGCGAGCCAGCAGCTCGGCGGTCGCCAGACCGAGACCCTTGGTGCCACCGACGACGGCGGTCGCCGCACCGTCGAAGCCGAGATCCACGCCGTCTCCCCGTCCCAACCCCGACGAACCCACCAGCCGGTCCGATCGTAGATGAGTATCAGGTATGGTGGCGGCACTTGCTCCTTCGAGGACCTGCGGGACATCAGCGTGCGCCGACGCATCTTCACTGAGGAGCACGACGCCTTCCGGGCAATGGTGCGCACGTTCATCGCCGACGAGGTCGTCCCCGTCTACGCCGACTGGGAGGCGGCCGGTCATGCACCGCGCTCGTTCGCCCGGCGCCTCGGCGACCTCGGGATCACCGGCCTTGCCGTCCCCGAGGCCTACGGCGGCGCGGGTGTGAACAGCTACCGCTTCAGCGCGATCTTGTCAGAGGAGTTCGCCCGAGCGCTGGTGGGCCCGGGCTCGCTGCGCACCCACATGGACATCGTCATGCCCTACTTCCTCGCGTACGCGAGCGAGGAGCAGCGTGAGCGCTGGTTCCCGCGCCTGGCTTCCGGCGAGATGCTCACCGCGATCGCGATGACGGAGCCGGGCACCGGGTCGGACCTCGCCGGGATCACGACGCGGGCCGATCGCGACGGCGACGGCTACGTCCTCAACGGCGCCAAGACCTTCATCACGGGCGGCATCATCGCCGACGCGGTCATCGTCGTCGCCCGGACCGGCGACGACGCCGCCGACCGTCGACGGGGGCTGACGCTGCTCGTCGTCGAGGACGGCATGCCCGGGTTCAGGAAGGGCCGCAACCTCCCGAAGCTCGGGCTCAGGCCGCAGGACACCGCGGAGCTCACGTTCGACGACGTGCGCGTCCCCGCCACCAACCGCCTCGGCGAGGAGGGTCACGCGTTCACCTACCTCGGCAACAACCTCCCCAAGGAGCGCCTCAGCATCGCGGTTGCCGCCGTCGCCGCCGCGCAGGCTGCGCTGCGCATCACCGTCGACTACGTCAAGGATCGCAAGGCGTTCGGCCAGCCCGTGTCGTCGTTCCAGAACACGAAGTTCGAGCTCGCCTCCGTCGCGACCGAGCTGGAAGCCGCGCAGTGCCTCGTCGACCGTGCGATCGAGGACCTCGACGACGGGCTGCTGACCCCGGTCGATGCCGCGAAGGCCAAGCTGTTCTGCACCGAGCTGCAGTCGCGCGTGGTCGACCGCTGCCTGCAGCTGTTCGGCGGCTACGGCTACATGCTCGAGATGCCCATCTCGCGGCTCTACGCCGACGCACGCGTCACGCGCATCTACGGCGGCACCAGCGAAGTCATGCGCACGATCATCGGAAAGTCACTGGGACTGTGAGGAACTCATGCGGGTAGCAGGTACGACGGTCGTCGTCTCCGGGGGCGGCTCCGGGCTCGGGCTCGCCACCGCCCAACGCCTGGTGGAGCAGGGCGCACGCGTCGTGGTCATCGACCTGGCCGACCCGGAAGGCGCCGTCGCGCGCCTAGGGGCCGCGGCGCACTTCCTCCCCACCGACGTGACCGACGCCGAAGCCGTGGACGCCGCGCTCGACGTCGCCGAGCAGGACGGACCGATCCGCGGGCTCGTCCACACGGCCGGTCGCGGCGGAGACCGGCTGCGCATCCTCGACAAGCAGGGCCGGCCGGCCGACATCGCGTCCTTCAACGAGGTCGTCCGGATCAACCTCGGGGGCACGTACAACGTCCTGCGGCTGGTGGCGGCGCGGATGGCCCGCAACGAGCTGGCCGAAGGCGAGCGTGGCGCCTGCGTCCTCACCGCCTCGGTCGCCGCGTTCGACGGGCAGATCGGGCAGACCGCCTACACCGCGTCCAAGGCGGCCGTTGCGGGCATCACGCTCGTCGCTGCGCGTGACCTTGCCTCCGTCGGCATCCGTGTGAACACGATCGCTCCGGGGACGTTCGCCACCCCGATGCTCGCGCGTCTGCGCGACGACATCCGCCAGGGGCTGGCCGACTCCGTGCCCTATCCCAAGCGGCTCGGGGAGCCGCCGGAGTACGCGCAGCTGGCGATCGCGCTCCTCGAGAACACCTACATCAACGGGGAGACCATCCGCCTCGACGGCGGCATCCGCATGGCGCCCCGTTGAGCGCCGTGCACGAGGAGTCCACCGCCGAGCTGCTCGTTCAGGAGAGCGGCGGTGTGCTCACGCTGCTCATCAACCGTCCGGCGCAGCGCAACGCGATGACGCTCGCAGTGGCCGAGCAGATCGCCGCGGCGATGGACGAGCTCGACCGCCGTCCGGACCTCGCCGTCGCCGTGCTGGGCGGCACCGGAGGCGTCTTCTGCGCCGGCATGGACCTCAAGCGCTTCCTGCTCGGCGAACGTCCCCGCGTCCCCGGACGAGGCTTCGGCGGCCTCGTGGAGCAGCCCCCGGCGAAGCCGTTGATCGCCGCGGTCGAGGGGTGGGCGCTGGCCGGTGGGTTCGAGCTCGTGCTCGCCTGCGACCTCGTCGTGGCCGGGGAGTCCGCCCGGTTCGGCCTGCCGGAGGTGAAGCGCGGCCTGCCCGCCGCCGCCGGCGGCCTGCTGCGACTGCCGCGCCGCCTCCCTCACAACGTGGCGATGGAGCTCATCCTCACGGGCGAGCCGATCGACGCCCCGTCCCTCGCCGCCCACGGCTTGGTCAACCGCGTCGTCGACGACGGCACCGCAGTCGACTCCGCACTGGCACTCGCCACGACGATCGCGGCGAACGCACCGCTCGCGCTCATGGCGGCCAAGGACATCGCGAACCGGAGCGCCGACTGGCCGCTCGCTGACATGTTCGCGATCCAACGCCCGCTCGTCGATCGCGTCTTCGCATCAGCGGACGCGCAGGAAGGCGCGCGCGCGTTCGCGGAGAAACGCCCGCCCGTGTGGAGCGGGCGCTAGCCGCGACTCCTCTGGCGTGCCCGTCAGGCCGCGAGCAGCTCGACGATGGTGGCGTTCGCCATGCCGCCGGCCGTGCACATCGTCTGCAGGCCGTAGCGGATCCCGTGGTCACGCATGTGGTGGAGCATCCGGGTCATGAGGACCGCCCCGGACGCACCGAGCGGATGGCCGACGCCGATGGCACCGCCCAGCGGGTTGAGCCGGGACGCATCGGCCGACGTCTCGGCGAGCCAGGCGAGCGGGACCGGTGCGAACGCCTCGTTGACCTCGTAGACCCCGATGTCGTCGATGCTCAGGCCGGCGCGCGCGATCGCCTTGGCGGTGGCTGGGACCGGGCCCAGCAGCATGACGACGGGGTCGTCGCCGGCGATCACGCCGGTGTGGAACCGGGCGAGCGGTGCGTAGCCGAGCTCCTGCGCACGCTCCCCGCTCATCACGAGCAGCGCCGCAGCACCGTCGGAGATCTGGGAAGCGTTGCCGGCGTGGATGACTCCGTCCGGCTTGAACGAAGGCTTGAGCCCGGCGAGCCGCTCTGCGCTCGTGTCCCGGCGCACACCTTCGTCGGTCGTGAACCGGCCGTGCACCGTGTCGATCTCCGCGATCTGCGCGACCAGCGCGCCGCTGTCGATCGCCGCGGCCGCCTTCGCGTGCGACGACAGGGCGAAGTCGTCGAGCTGACTGCGGGAGAAGCCGTACCTCTCCGCGATCATCTCGGCACCGATGCCCTGGCTGAACGGAACGTCGTCGTACCGGGCGAGGACGCGGGGACCGTAGGGCTGCCCGGTCGCCCGGGCCGAGCCGAGCGGAACGCGGGACATCGACTCGACACCGCCGGCCACGACGACGTCGTAGTGGCCGGCGAGGACCCCGCCGACGGCGAAGTGGAGGGCCTGCTGGCTGGAACCGCAGGCTCGGTCGACCGTCGTCCCCGGGACGGACTCCGGCCACCCGGCGGCGAGCGCAGCCATCCGGCCGGTGTTGCTCGACTGATCGCCCACCTGGTTGACACAGCCCCACACGACGTCGTCCACGAGCGCCGGGTCGAGGTCGTTGCGGGCCGCCAACGCGCTCAGGACGTCGGCGGCGAGGTCGACGGGATGCACTTCCGCGAGCGAGCCTCCGCGGCGGCCGATCGGTGATCGAACGGCATCCACGATCACCGCGTCTCGACGTGTCATGTAGATCAGTGTAAGGAATTCCCGATCACTGCCACCACGCGGTCAGGGCGTCGAGGTGGCGCGTCATGCGGTTGCGAGCCACCTTGGCGTCGCCCGCGAGCACGGCCTCGACCAGGCTTGCATGCGCGCTCTTGACCTGCCCCAGCAAGGCGCGGTTGCGCAGTGGCGAAGCGGTGCGGCGGCGGAGGCCGTGACGCTCCCACAGGCTGGCGAGGACGCAGAGGAACAGGTCGAGCACCGGGTTCGCCGACAGGATGGCCAGCTCGCGGTGGACGTCGTGCACCAGCCCCTTCAGCGCGTCCGGCGAAGCCGACTCGTCGAAGTCGACGGCCCTGGTCAAGCGCTCGATCACCGAGGGGTCGGACCGGCGCTCGATGACACGGTCGACGCACGCCAGCTCGACCGCCGTGCGGACCGCGCGCAGGTCATCGATGTCGATGCGCTGGTAGTCGAGGTACACCGCGATCGCTTCGATGCTCGCCCACGGGTCGGGTTGGGTGACGACCAGCCCCCCTCCTGGCCCCCGCTGCATCTTGGCGACGCCGTGGTGCTCGAGCAGGCGCACCGCCTCGCGCAGCACCTGACGGCTCACGTTGTAGCGTTCGCGCACGTCGTTCTCGGAACCGACCACCTCACCGACGGCGCGACCCTCGCGGGTCAGGTCGAGCCGGATCTGCTCAGCGAGCGCCTCGGCGAGCTTCCCGGGCTCAGCCGGCGGGCGATACGTGGTGCCCTTCCAGGCCCGGCCGTTGGGCGCGGTCTTCAGCAGGATCTCGCGCATCGCTGCGAGGTGCTCGGCGGCGAGGTGCTCTGCCCGACCCCGCTCGCCCGCGGTGATCGCGTCGACGAGCGCCACGTGCTCGACGCGGACCTGGCGGTCCATCGCGGCGACCTCCTCCCGCGTCATCCGGCGCGGGCGGGCGGCGAAGTGCTCGCTGAGGTCTTCGAGGACATCGAGGAACAGCCGCAGCACCGGGTTGCCACAGGCGCGGGCGATCGCGTGGTGCACTCGATCGGGGATGCGAGCGACCGGGCCGTCTGTGACGGGCGCCGACTCCTCCTCCACAGCAGTGCGCAGGATGGAGATGGCCTCCTCATCCAACCGCTGCGCGGTGAGGCCGGCGGCCAGCGGCTCCAGCACGAGGCGAACGTCCATCAGGTCCGCGACGCTCGTCCCGACGTGCTCGAGGTAGATCACCAACGCCGTCGCGGCACCGCGGGGGTCGGGCTCCTGGACGATGAGGCCTCCGGCCGGGCCACGTCGCATCCGCGCGACCTTGTGGTGCTCGACGAGCCGGACCGCTTCCCGCATGACCGATCGGCTCGCGCCGTAGCGCTCGGTGAGCTCGCTCTCGGTCCCGAAGACCGTCCCGACCTGCCAGCCGGCGGCCGCGATGTCGTCCTCGATCTCGCGGGCCACCAGGGCCGCCCGCTTGCCTCTCTCGACGCGCACGTCGGCGACCGTGCCGTCGGCGGCCGCGGCTTCGACTCGCGAACGGCCGCGAGCCTTAGGCGCTGTGACGGCCACGGCGGTCCCTTCCTCGTGCGAGCTCGTTGCAGTACGCCTCACGGCGTGGCGGATCCTCGACTTCACACGGTATCGGCCCGGTTGCTTGCCTCCGACGACCGCTCACGCGGCCGTTCTCACACCACCACCTGTCCCCGATCGTTCTTCCTTTCAGGCTACTCTTCTCGGCGTCCGGTGCTCCGATCGTCATCCCAGGACGACCTGCTAAATGGGATACTCTTCTCTCGAGGACGTCGGAGAGCGCTGATCTGGAGGGTCAATGACAGCCGACACCGTGGACTTCACGTTCGACCCGTTCGCCCCAGGTCCGCGCGAGACCCGGCCGGAGGTGTTCGCCGAGCTGCGCGAGCGCGCGCCGATCTTGCACACCGCATCCGACCTCTGGGTCGTCTCGCGGTTCGAGGACGTGCGGACGGTCAACGCGACGCCCGAGCTGTTCTCCTCTCGACCGAACCCCTACGACGGCGCCGGCAGCCCGCAGTCCGCCGCCCCCGCCGAGGCCGGCCCTGAGCTCATCGAGCGGTTCCTCGCCATCGCGGCGTCGATGCCCGTCGATCTGGGCGAGCTGACGAGCGCCCGCAGCCTGGTGGCCGCGGACCCGCCCGAGCACACGCGCATGCGCCGGATCGTCAGCCGCGGCTTCACCCCCGGTCGGATCGCTCAGTGGTCCACGCGCATCGAGGAGCTCGTCGACGACTGCCTCGAAGGTGGCCACGATCTGGAGGGCTTCGACGTGGTGGAGGAGCTCGCGATCCCCCTGCCGGTGAAGATGATCTCCGACATCCTGGGCATCGGCCCCGCGCACTACGCGCAGGTCAAGGAGTGGTCGGACCGGTTCGCCGGCGGGGTCGGCGATGACCGGAACACTCCCGAGGGTCAGCTCGCGGTCCTCGAGACGTTGAAGGACTTCAGCACGTTCTTCGCGCCGCTCATCGAGGAGCGCCGCACCGACCCACGCGACGACGTCATCAGTGCCATGGTCCGAGCCGTCGACGACGACACCCTGAGCACTGCCGAGACGCTGATGATGGTGATCATCATGATGGTGGCGGGCAACGAGACCTCCACCAACCTCATCGGCAACACCGTCGTCGAGCTGCTCGCCAACCGCGATCAGCTCCAACGCGTGATCGACCAGCCGGCTCTGCTCGAGAACGCGGTCGACGAGGCCAACCGCCTGACGGCCCCCATCCAGTTCACCTTCCGCGAGGTGCGCGAAGACACCGAGCTCAACGGGACCGCACTGCCGAAGGGCGCGATCCTCGCCTTGCACATCGCCGCGGCCAATCGCGACCCGCGCCAGTTCGATGACCCCGACCGGTTCCTCATCGACCGGCCCCGCACCAAGAGCCTCGCGTTCGGCCACGGCGTCCACTACTGCCTGGGAGCGCACCTTGCGATGCAGGAGGTCAGCGCCGCGGTGGGACGGTTGCTGCCGCAGCTGCCCAACCTCCGCCTCCGTGACCAGCCCCTCGAACCCAACCCGAGCTCGCTGCTCAACGGGTGGCGCAACGTGGTGCTCGCCCGTGCCTGACCAGCCGATGGATCCCGAGCTCGCGGCCCTCGCGCCCTACCTGCCCACCCTCGACCACAGCGACATCGCGGCGAGCCGGACGGTCATGGGCCAGGTCGCCGCCGCGGCACGCGCCGCGGCCGAGGCCGTGCCTCCCGCC
Source organism: Mycobacteriales bacterium (assembly GCA_035545535.1). Lineage (GTDB taxonomy): Bacteria > Actinomycetota > Actinomycetes > Mycobacteriales > CAJCIY01 > DASZYF01. Next base: position 40,913 of record DASZYF010000123.1, read on the forward strand.
GATGGCGTGACCGTCACGGCCCGGACCGTGACGACCGACGGAGCGTCGCCGGCCGTGCCGGTGCGGATCTACCGCGATGACGCCACCGTGCCGCGGCCAGTGCTCCTCTACCTCCACGGCGGCGCGTTCGTGCTCGGCGAGGTCGCGCTCTTCGACGGGATCTGCCGCGCGTTCGTCACCGGTGCCGGCGTCACCGTCGTCAGCGTCGACTACCGCCTCGCCCCCGAGCACCGGTACCCGGCAGCGGTCGACGACTGCTACACCGCTCTTGAGTGGGTCGCGAGGCTGGGACCGTCCGAGCTCGGCATCGACCCTGACCTGATCGCAGTCGGCGGGCTCAGCGCCGGTGGCGGGCTGGCGGCTGCGCTCGCCCTCATGACCCGTGACCGCAACGGGCCACGGCTCGCGTACCAGATGCTCCTCAACCCGGTGCTCGACGATCGTCTGGAGACCCACTCCGTCCGCACGCTGACGGACGTCCCGCTGTGGACCAGCCGGGACGTGGCGATCATGTGGGACAACTACCTCGGCCCCGACCGGAGCGTCGTCGAGCCCTACGCCGCTCCGGCGCGAGCGGAGGATCTCTCCGGGCTGCCTCCCGCGTTCGTGCAGACGAGCGACCTCGACCCGTTGCGCGACGAAGGGATCCTGTACGCCCTGCGGCTCCTCCAGGCTGGCGTGCCCGTCGACCTGCACAACATCGCGGGGACGTTCCACAGCTTCGACGGGTTCCCCGTCGAGATCGCGACCTCCACCGTCGCCCTGCAGCACGCCGCCCTGCGCCGCGCGTTCCGCAACCATCAGCGCGAGCCCCGGTGACCGGCCCCACCCTGCGCTCAGCGGTCGTGTTCGGTGCCGACGGGATGGGTCTGGCCACCGCGCAGCGGATCGCGAGCGGGTACCGGATCGTGCTCGTCGACGACGATCCGGGAGTGCTCGCCGCCGGTCGGGCCCTGCTGACGAGCCAGGGTCACGCCGTCGAGGGGCACCTCCTCGACGCGACCGATCGCTCGTCGATCCAACACCTCGCCACATCGACCGCGCTGTGCGGGCCGATCGACGCGATCGTGTACGCGGCGACCGTCTCGCCCGTGACGGCGAGCGCTCGCCGCATCTACGCGGTCGACCTCGTCGGCGCGGCCCGCGTGATCGACGCGTTCCTGCCGGTTGCCCGCGTCGGCACGGCGCTGGTGTGCATCTCGAGCATGGCCGGCCACGCACTGGCACTGTCCGAGAGCCTCGAACGGCACCTCGCGCTCGCGCCCACCGACGACCTCCTCGACCACCCCGAGATCGACGTCGACGCACCCGATGGCGCGCTCGCGTACGCCATCGCGAAGCGCGGCACCCAGCTCCGGGTGCAGGCGTCAGCCAGCAGGTGGGGACGGGCCGGCGCGCGCGTGAACACCCTGAGTCCCGGCGTGACCGCCACTCCCGTCGGCCAAGCCGAGCTCGATGGTCCCGTCGGTCCCCACATCCGACAGATGGTTGATGAGTCGGGATCGCGTCGGATCGGAACGCCACAGGACATCGCGGCTGCCGCCGCCTTCCTGCTCAGCGCCGAGGCCTCGTACATCACCGGCACCGATCTGCTGATCGACGGCGGGGCGTTGTCCGCGCACCGCTGGAAGGTTCCTGCCTGAGAAGCCATCCCGGGCGATCGCTGTGAGGTGCCGGCCGGCTCGTTCGACCGATCGGAGCGACGAACCTGGTGGAGCTGAGGGGATTCGAACCCCTGACCCCCTCGATGCGAACGAGGTGCGCTACCAGACTGCGCCACAGCCCCTTGGGTGGGGTACGAGCGTAACAGTCAGCCCGCCGCGCGCTTCTGGTCGAAGAGCTGCTCGACCTCGTCGTCCTCGATGAGCAGGCCGTCGAAGCCTTCGGCGGGCGCGTCCTCGAAGATGCGGGTGCGCGTCCACTGGCCCGGCGTGGTCATGTCGAGCACCTTCACGCCCCATGCAGGGGCGGGGACGAGCTCGGCCTGATCGTCGTAGTCGGGCGCGTACTCGCGGTAGGCCTCGTCGGCGTACACGACCGGCGCCTCGTCGACGACGGGCGCGGGCGGCGGCGCCGGCCGCTCCTCGACGGCGACGCGGGCGGCCCGCGGCGGCGGAGCGAGCAGGTGGGCCGGGATGCGGTACTCCTCCTCGGCCGGAGCAGACCGCGGGGCCACCATCGGCGCCCGGGCGGGAGCGGGACGCGCGGAGGACTGCGGAGCCCGGCGGCGGGCCTGCCGGGCGCGGCGCGCGGCGTCCTCGCGGGCCTGGTGGCGCAGCCAGGCGAGCGTCAAGCCGAGGACAGCGAGGGACAGGACCACGCAACCGACGGCGACCACCGACGGGCTCAGGACGACGAAGGCGAGGGACGCGACGACGAGCAGCGTCATCGCCGTCAACGTGCGCCGACGCCGGCGCAGGGTGAGGTCACTGGCCGACGCGGTGCGCGGCGCGGGCCGGTGCGCGGTGGACGGCCGGCTCACGACCGGGCGCGTCGGCGGGCGGATGCCCGAGACGTAGCGCGCCCCGGGCGGGCCCGACGCGCGCTTGCGCGACAGCACGCGCATCGCGCCGGCGAACCGGTCGACCGAGCGCAGCTCCGTCACAGCGTCGTGGCGGTTGCGCACGAGTGGCACGAGGACGAACGCCCAGGCCCCGGCGATGACCACCAGGACGAGCAATCCGCTCACGAGCTCGCGGCCTCCCACGTCGGCGTCCTCCTGATGGAATCGACGTTACGCACGAGGGAAGCGATGACCGTCTAGGCACACCGGGCGTGTCGGGATCAGCCGACGCTACGCCGCTCCGCCGAGATGTGCTGCACCGCACCAGATCCGCCCCGTTCGTCACTTGCGCACAGCGCGAACACGAGGTGATCACGCCACGCGCCGTCGACCCACAGGCTGTCCCGCGCCAGGCCTTCCTCACGGAAGCCGACGCGCGTGAGCAACCGACGGCTCGCCGTGTTCTCCGGTCGCACCCATGCCTCGAGGCGGTGCAGGCCGACCGGTCCGAAGCAGTGCTCGACGAGCAGCGCCACCGCGGTCGTGCCGATCCCTCGTCCGGCGAGGCGTTCGTCGACCCAGTAGCCCAGCGCGCCGCTGCGGGCGGCGCCGCGGGTGATCTCCCCGACGCTGATCATCCCCGCGAACGCGCCGTCGACCGTGATGACGAACGGGAGCACCGTCCCCCGCCGGGCGCCCTGCCGCACAGCACGGCGCAGCGCGAGGAACGAGGAGACGGTCTGCCGGGCGATCCACGGCACGGCCGTGACCTCCGGCGCCGATGCCTCCCAGGGCTCGAGCCAGTCCTGCGCGCGGGCCCGGGCGCGGACCCAGGCGGGCGCGTCCCGGCGGCGCG
>DASZYF010000124.1:0-33675 GCA_035545535.1 Mycobacteriales bacterium
GCTCGTGCCGCCCGGCGTGAGCCGGGCGGCACGAGCGGAGGGAACTGCCTGCGTCAGCTGGCGGCCTTCTTGCCCCAGTCGGCGATGTTGTACGAGTACCCGTCCTGGGTCGGGTTCGCGAAGACGTTGCCGAGGTCAGTCGGGTACACGAGCACACCCGGCTTCTGGAACAGCGGCAGGGTCGCCATGTCGTTCCAGATCAGCTTGTCGATCGCGTTGTACTCGTCGATCTGCTTCTTCGGGTCGAGGTCGGCGACCGCGGTGTTGAACATGCTGTCGACCTGCGGGTTGCTGTAGAACTGCGTGTTCTGCGTGTCAGCACCCTTGGGCGGCGTCGAGTAGATCGACTGGTTCGCGGAGACGAACGGGCCACCGACCCATGCGAACAGCGCGATGTCGTACTCGTGCGCCGACGTGAAGTCACCGATCGACTTGTCGGTGTTCTTGATGTCGAGCTTGATGCCGGCGGCCTTCAGCTGCGACTGCATGATCTCTTCCTCAGCCACGCGCAGCGGGTTGCCGTTCTTGCACGTGATGCCGAACTCGAGCGTCTTGCCGTCCTTGGCGTAGTAGTCACCCGACTTCGTGTAGCCCGCCGCCTCGAGGATCTTGTCGGCAGCGGCGGCGTCGCCCTTGCCGTAGCTCCCCGAGTTGTCCACGTAGCCCACCTGCGTGTTGAGGATCAGGTGGTTGCCCAGCGGCACGGTGTCGGGCGCGAACTGGCCGACGGTGCCGGCGATGAGCGCCTTGCGGTCGATCGCCGTGGCGACGGCCTGACGGACCGGGAGCTGGCCGAGGAACGGGTTCTTGAAGTTGAAGTCGATGTGCTCGAACACGAGCTGCGGGTACACGTCGGTGACCGACGCGGTGTTCGACTTGTACTTCGCGACCTCGTCAGCCGTCGGCTGCGGGTTCGCCAGGTCGACTTCGCCGTTCTTGATGGCGTCCGGGAACTGGGTGGTGTCCTCGATGAAGCGGAACACGACCTGCTGGACGTGCGGCTTGGTGCCCCAGTAGCTCGGGTTCGGCACCAGCACGAGGTTGTCACCCGTGGTGTAGCTCTGCTGGATGTACGGGCCACCGGAGATCGGCTTGCCGTCGACCGAGAGGCCGTTCTTCATCGCGGTGTTGAAGCCCGCGACGCCCTTCGGCTTGAGGAGGTGAGCCGGCAGGATGGGACCGAAGAGGCCCTGCCAGTCGGAGTACGGCGTGCTGAACACGACGGTGACGGTCTTGTTGTTGTCCGAGCCCGTGACCGACTTGATGTTGGCGTAGCCGTTGGAGCTGGCCGACAGGTACGCCGGGTTCTTGCCGTTGTTCGTCTCCCACACGTACTGGAAGTCGGTGGCGTCGATCGGCTGGCCGTCGCTCCACTTGGCGTCCGGGTTGATGTGGTAGACGACCGTCTCCGGGCTGGAGCTCGTGAGCGCCGGCGCGTCGGTGAACAGGTTGTGGTCGTAGTCCTCGGTGACGTTCAGCTGGCCGCGGAAGGCGAAGGGCAGGACGCCTTCCTCGATGAGGAGCGTCTCAGCCGCGTTGCCGTCGGTCGTGAGGTCGTTGAAGTTGGTCGGCGCCTGCTCCTGAGCGATGGTCACCTTGGGGAGGTCGCTGACGGTCACGAGCGCGGTCGACTGGACCTTCGGGCTCGCGCCCCCGCCACCGTTGCCGGTGTTGCCGTTGCTCTTGCTGCTGCCGCAGGCGCTCAGCACCACGGCCGTGACGGCCAGTGGCGCGATGAGCACTACGCGCTTCTTCGTGCGGGTGAGCACTGTTCCTGTGCCTCCTCGTCCCGCCTCCGAGGGCGGGCCTTCGCGGAACAGGCGGGCAGGGCGCCCGCCTGTGCGGTGCAGTGAGCACTATCCGGTTGACAGGCGTCCCCCGTCGACTGCTCGAACGCGCTGGGACCGTATCGTGACCGATCCGTTGTAGTGGTGCGGCACGCGCAACGCCGTGTTTACGTCGAGCACCCACCTAGGCCGGATGTGTTCCGGCCAGACCGGGGAATGGGCTCAGGTCGTCCAGCGGACGATGCCCACGAACTCCTCCGCGACGAGGCTCGCCCCGCCGACGAGGGCGCCGTCCACGTCGTGCTCGGCCATGATGCCGGGCGCGTTCGCCGCCTTCACGCTGCCCCCGTAGAGGATGCGGACGCCGTCGGCCACCTTCTTGTCGTAGAGCTCGGCCAGCCGGGCCCGCAGCGCGGCGGCCACCTCCTGGGCGTGCTCGGGCAGCGCGACCTCGCCGGTGCCGATCGCCCAGACCGGCTCATAGGCCACCACGATGCTCTCGGCATCCTTCGCGGGGATGCCGGCGAGCGACGCCTCGAGCGAGCTCGTGCAGTGCTGGACGTGCCCGCCCTCCTGGCGGACCTCCAGGCTCTCCCCCACGCAGAGGATGGGCGTCACGCCCGCCGTGAAGGCCGCCTTGAGCTTCGCGTTGACGACCTCGTCGGACTCGTGGTGGTCGGCGCGGCGCTCGCTGTGGCCCACGACGACGTAGCGGCAGCCGAGGCGGGCGAGCATGGTGCCGCTGATGTCCCCGGTGTGCGCACCGTTCGGATGAGGTGAGAGGTCCTGGGCGCCGTAGGCGATGTCGTAGTGGTCGCCGTCGACGAGCGTCTGCACGCTGCGGAGGTCGGTGAAGGGCGGGATCACGACGATCTCGGCCCGCTCGAAGTCCTCCTCCTTGAAGGTGAACGCGAGCTTCTGCACCAGCGCGATCGCCTCGCGGTGGTCGAGGTTCATCTTCCAGTTGCCCGCGATGAGCGGCTTGCGCGTCGTCCGTGTCACAGGGGATGCCTCGTCATGTCTCGAGCGCCGTGAGGCCGGGCAGGGCCTTGCCCTCGAGGTACTCGAGGCTGGCGCCGCCTCCGGTGGAGATGTGGCCGAACGCCTTCTCGTCCAGCCCGAGCGCACGCACGGCGGCGGCGCTGTCGCCGCCGCCCACGACCGAGAAGAAGTCGTCGCCACCGCCGCGGCTCGCGATCGCCTCGGCGACCACGCGGGTGCCGGCTGCGAACGGGGCGAGCTCGAACACGCCCATGGGGCCGTTCCAGAACACGGTCTTCGCGTCACCGACCGCAGCGGCGAACCGCTGCGCGGACTCCGGGCCGACGTCGAGGCCCATCCGGTCGGCGGCGATCGCGTCGGCCGCGACGGTGGCGACCTCGGCGTCGGCGGCGAACCGGTCGGCGACCACCACGTCGGTCGGGAGGAGGAGCCGGTCCCCCGCCTCGGTGAGCAGCGCCGTGCAGGTGTCGACCATCTCCTCTTCGAGGAGGCTGGTGCCGACCTCGAGGCCCTGCGCCTTGAGGAACGTGAAGCACATGCCGCCGCCGACGATGAGGCGGTCGACGCGCGGGAGCAGCGCCTGGATGACACCGAGCTTGTCGCTCACCTTGCTGCCGCCGAGGATCACGACGTACGGCGAGGCGGGCGATCCCGTGAGCCTCTTCAGCACGTCGAGCTCGGCCAGCACCAGGCCGCCCGCGTAGTGCGGCAGCAGCTTCGGGACGCCGGCGACCGATGCGTGCGCGCGGTGCACGGCGCCGAACGCGTCGTCCACGTACGCGCCGCCGGGCACGAGCGCGGCGAGCTTGCGGGCCATGTCCTGCACGGCCGCCTCGTCCTTCGCCGTCTCCCCCGGTTCGAAGCGCAGGTTCTCCAGCAGCGCGACCCCCCCGTCGGCGAGACCCGCGGCGGCGGCCTGCGCCGACGGGCCGACGGTGTCTTCGGCGAACGCGACGCCCGTGCCGAGCAGCTCGCCCAGCCGGGCGGCGACGGGGCGCAGGCTCTTCGCCGGGTCCGGGCCCTTGGGGCGGCCGAGGTGGGAGCACACGACGACGCGCGCGCCGGCCTTCCCCAGCCGCTCGATCGTCGGCACGCTCGCCCGGATGCGCCCGTCGTCGGTGATGGCACCGTCCTTCAGCGGGACGTTCAGGTCCGCCCGGACGAGGACGTGCTTGCCCGCGACCCCCTCGGCGAGGAGGTCGTCGAGGGTCTTCAGAGCCGGCTGCCGACGAGCGCGGTGAGGTCGCCGAGGCGGGACGAGTAGCCCCACTCGTTGTCGTACCAGCCGAGCACCTTGACCGTGCTGCCGGTGACCATGGTGAGCGAGGCGTCGAGCGTGCAGCTGTACGGCGTCCCGACGATGTCCGAGGACACGATCGGGTCCTCCGTGTAGAGCATGATGCCCTTGAGCTCGGAGTCGGCGGCCGCCTTGAACGCCGCGTTCACCTCGTCCTTCGTCACCTCGCGCGAGAGCTCGAGCACGAGGTCGGTGATGGAGCCGTCGGGGACGGGCACGCGCAACGCGATGCCGTCGAGCTTGCCCTTGAGCTCGGGCAGCACGAGCGCGGTGGCCTTCGCGGCGCCGGTGCTCGTCGGGATGATGTTCTGCGCGGCGGCCCGCGCGCGGCGCAGGTCCTTGTGCGGGAAGTCGAGGATGACCTGGTCGTTCGTGTACGCGTGGACGGTGGTCATGTAGCCGCGCTCGATGCCGAACGTGCTGTGCAGGACCTTCGCCATCGGCGCGACGCAGTTGGTGGTGCAGCTCGCGTTGGAGATGATGGTGTGCGCGGCCGGGTCGTAGGCGCCGTCGTTCACGCCCATGACGATGGTGATGTCCTCGTCGGTCGCGGGCGCGCTGATGATGACCTTCTTCGCGCCGCCCTCGAGGTGCTTCTTCGCGTCCGCGGCCTTGGTGAAGTGGCCGGTCGACTCGATCACGATGTCGACCCCGAGCTCGCCCCACGGGAGCTTCGCCGGGTCGCGCTCGGCGAGGATCTTGATGGTCTTGTCGCCCACGTGGATGGCGCCGTCGCCGGCGCGCACGTCGTGGCCGAGGGTGCCGAGCACCGTGTCGTACTTGAGCAGGTGCGCCATCGTGGCGAGGTCGCCCAGGTCGTTCGCCGCGACGATCTCGATCTCCGGGTGCTGGTCGAGCACCGCCCGGAAGTAGTTGCGACCGATCCGGCCGAACCCGTTGATGCCGACCTTGACCGCCATGCGCGTCCCTCCGCAGCGTGTAGCGCACCCCGGTGTGCGCCTCTCACCTTGGCTCGCGAGGCTAGCGCGGGCCCGTCAGCACCTTCCCGCCGTGTGGCAGGTCCCACTCGCGGGCGAGGCACCGATCACACCAGGTGACGGGGACTGCTCCGGTCAGTCGTCCTCGAGGAGGTCGGGGCTGACGTAGGCCTCGGTGGTGGGGATCCCCTGCTCGATGGCCCGGCGGTCGGCGAGGGCCAGCAGGCGGCGGATCCGGCCGGCGACGGCGTCCTTGGTCATGGGCGGGTCGGCCAGCTGGCCGAGCTCCTCGAGGCTGGCCTGCGCGTGCTCGAGGCGGAGCCGCCCGGCGGAGACCAGGTGGTCGGGGACCTCGTCGCCGAGGATGTCGAGCGCCGCCTTGACCCGGGCGCTGGCCGCGACGGCGGCGCGGGCCGAGCGACGCAGGTTGGCATCGTCGAAGTTCGCGAGCCGGTTGGCCGTCGCCCGGACCTCGCGGCGCATGCGCCGCTCCTCCCAGGCGAGCACGCTCTCGTGGGCGCCGAGCCGCGCGAGCAGCGCACTGATGGCGTCGCCGTCGCGGACCACGACGCGGTCCACCCCGCGCACCTCGCGCGCCTTGGACGGCACCCCGAGCCGCCGTGCCGCGCCGACCAGGGCCATCGCCGCCTCCGGTCCGGGGCAGGTGACCTCGAGCGAGCTGGACCGGCCGGGCTCGGTGAGCGAGCCGTGGGCGAGGAACGCCCCGCGCCAGGCGGCGGCGATGTCGTTGTTGGTGCCGCCGATGACCTGGGGCGGCAGCCCGCGCACGGGGCGGCCGCGCTGGTCGATGAGCCCGGTCTGGCGGGCGAGGTCGTCGCCGTCCTTGGCGACGCGGACGAGGTAGCGGTTGCCGCGCCGCAGGCCGCCGGCCGCCAGGACCACGACCTCGGACGTGGCCGAGAAGATCTCGGCCAGATCGCGGCGCAGGCGGCGCGCGACCGAGCCGGTGTCCAGCTCGGCCTCGACCACGACCTGCCCGCCGAGGATGTGCAGGCCCCCCGCGAACCGCAGCAGGGTCGCGACCTCGGCCTTGCGCTCGCTCGGCTTGGTCACCGACAGGCGGGACAGCTCGTCCTTCACCGCGGCAGTCATCGCCGCCACACGGCCTCCGGTGCTCTCATGCGATCTGGGTGCGCACCCGGTCAGGGCGCGCTCGTGGCGGGGAAGACGCCCGAGTCTGCCGTACGCCGGGCGGTCGTGGGCAAAAGTGGCGGTCCGGCCACGGTCGCGCGCAGGGCGGTGGCGAGCCGCGAGGGGTCGTGGCGGGCCTCCTCGCCGGGCACCGCGAGCGCGTCGGTGACCACCCGCGCGCCGGCCTCGTGGGCGACGCGTTCAAGATCGGCCCGGCCGCCGGAGACCTCGAGGGCGTGCTCGTCGGCGACCACCGCGGCCAGCGGCAGCCAGTCCGCGTGGGACAGCAGCACCTCGAGGTGGCGGGCCGGCGAGAAGCCCGAGGTCTCCCCCGGCTGCGGCACGAGGTTGAGGACGTACACCGCGCGGGCCTGCGACTCGAGCACCGCGGTGCGGACGTCGGGGACGAGCAGGTGCGGCACGACCGAGCTGAACAGCGAACCGGGGCCGAGCACGATCCAATCGGCGGCGCGCACGGCCGCCATCGCCTCCGCGCAGCCCGGCGGTGCCGCCGGGACCAGCCGCACCGCGCGGACCGCACCCTGGGTGACGGCGACGGCGTGCTGACCGCGGACCACGGCGTCGGTGCCGTCCGGCAGCGCGACGTCGGCCTCGATGTCCAGCGGGAGCGGGGCGAGCGGCAGCACCCGGCCACGGGCGCGCACGAGCCGGCCGACGGCATCGAGCGCCGCGACCGGGTCGCCGAACGCATCGGCCAGGCCGGCGAGGAGCAGGTTGCCCACGGCGTGGCCGCCGAGCGGGCCGTCGCCGGGGAACCGGTGCTGCATCGCCGCGGCCCAGTCGGCCCCACCCGCGTCGGTGCCGGCGAGCGCGGCGAGCGCCATGCGCAGGTCGCCAGGCGGCAGCAGGCCGGGGAACTCGGCGCGGAGGCGGCCGCTGGAGCCGCCGTCGTCGGCCACGGTGACGACGGCGGTGAGCCGGTCGGTGACCTGGGTCAGCGCGGAGAGCGTCACCGCGAGACCGTGGCCGCCGCCGAACGCGACGATCGCCGGGCCCTCCCGATCCGCCGTCATTCGCGCCCCAGGTCGCGGTGGACCACGCGCGTCTCCACGCCGTCGGCCGCGAGGACGGCGGCCAGCGCCTCGGCGACGGCGACGCTGCGGTGCTTCCCGCCGGTGCAGCCGACCGCCAGCGTCAGGTACTTCTTGCCCTCACGCTGGTAGCCGCGCACGAGCAGGTGCAGGACGTCGGCGTACTTCGCGAGGAACTCCTGCGCGTCGGCGCTCTCGAGCACGTAGTCGCGCACCTCGGGGTCCTGGCCCGTGCGGGGGCGCAGCTCGGGCACCCAGTGCGGGTTGGGCAGGAAGCGGCAGTCGGCGACGACGTCGGCATCGACGGGCAGGCCGTACTTGAACCCGAAGGACACGACGGTCGCGCGCAGCTGCGCCGCGTCGGCCGCACCGAACGCGGCGTCGATCTTCGCGCGGAGCTCGTGCACGTTGAGCGCGCTCGTGTCGATGACGAGGTCGGCGGAGCCGCGCAGGTCCTCGAGCAGCGCGCGCTCGCGAGCGATGCCGTCGATGACGCGGCCGGCGGCCCCCTCCTCCTGCAGCGGGTGCGGGCGGCGCACGGCGTCGAAGCGCCGCAGCAGCACGTCATCGCTGGCTTCGAGGAACACGATGCGCGGCACGACCCCCATGCCGGAGAGCTCGGCGAGGGCCTCGGTGAGGTCGGCGAAGAACGCCCGGCCCCGGACGTCGATGCCGGCCGCCACCCGGGCGACGGCGCCGTTGCTGCGGGCGGCGAGGCCCGCCATCGTCGGCAGCAGGGCCGGCGGCAGGTTGTCGACGACGTACCAGCCGAGGTCCTCGAAGCCCTTCGCGGCGGTCGCGCGGCCGGCGCCGGACAGGCCGGTGATGATCGCCAGCTGCAGCGCCGGTTCGCTGCGCGCCTCCGGAGCCACCTCCTCAGCCACGCCCTCCCCCATCACGGTGCCTGTTCGAGGATCTCGCCGGTCAGCGGATCGACGGCGATGCTCTCATCCCCGCCCGCCCCGGCGTGGAGCACGTCGTAGACGCTCTGCGCCGTCTTCGGCCCGAGGCCGGGCAACGACGAGATCTCCTCGACGGACGCGGCGCGCAGCCGCTTCAGGGAGCCGAAGTGCCTCAGCAGCAGCCGCTTCCGCGCATCGCCGAGCCCGGCGACATCGTCGAGGGCCGACTGCACCATCGACTTCGACCGCTTGGCGCGGTGGTAGGTGATGGCGAAGCGGTGCGCCTCGTCGCGGATGCGCTGCAGGAGGTACAGCCCCTCGCTCGACCGTGAGAGCAGCACCGGGTGCTCCTGGCCGGGCAGCCACACCTCCTCGAGCCGCTTCGCGAGCCCGCAAAGCGACACGTCGTCGATGCCGAGCTCGGCCATCGCAGCGGCCGCCGCGGCCACCTGCGGAGGGCCGCCGTCGACGACGACGAGGTTGGGCGGGTAGGCGAACTTGCGCGGCCGCCCGGTCTCGGGATCGAGGTAGGTGTGCTCCTCGCCCTCCGCCGCGTCGAGGTCGCCGCTGCGCGCGCGTTCGGCCAGGTAGCGCGAGAAGCGGCGCGAGATGACCTCGCGCATCCACGCGGTGTCGTCGTGCGTCTCGCCGGAGGCGGCGCCCCGGAGCGCGAAGCGCCGGTACTCGCTCTTGCGCGCGAGCCCGTCCTCGAACACGACCATCGACGCGACGACGTCGGAGCCGGAGACGTGCGAGACGTCGAAGCACTCGATGCGCAGCGGCGCCTCGGGCAGGCCGAGCACCTCCTGGATCTCGCCGAGCGCGAGCGACCGCGCGGAGATGTCGCTCGCCCGCTTCATCTTGTGCAGCCGGAACGACTGCTCGGCGTTGCGCTCGACGGTCTCGAGCAGCGCCCGCTTGTCACCGCGCTGCGGCACCCGCAGCTCGACGCGCGTGCCGCGCTGCAGGCTCAGCAGCTCGGCGACGACGTCGGCGTCGGCCGGCAGCGCGGGGACGAGCACCTCGCGGGGGATGTCGAGCACACCGCTGGGGTCGCCGGCGAGGTACTCCTGCGACAGGAACTGCTCGACGAGGTCCGGGACGTCGAGCGGCTCGACCTTGTCGACCACCCAGCCCCGCTGCCCCCGCACCCGGCCGCCGCGCACGTAGAAGACCTGCACCGCGGCCTCGAGCTCGTCGTGCGCGAACGCGACGACGTCGGCGTCGGTGCCGTCGCCGAGCACGACGGCCTGCTTCTCGTAGGCCCGCTTCAGCGCGCCGATGTCGTCGCGCAGGCGGGCCGCGCGCTCGTAGGCCTGCTCGTCGGCCGCCTCGCGCATCTGCCGCTCGAGCCGCTTGACGAACTTCTCGGTGGAGCCGGCCATGAAGTCGACGAAGTCGTCGACGATCGCGCGGTGCTCGGCGGCGCTGACGCGGCCGACGCACGGCGCACTGCACTTGTCGATGTAGCCGAGCAGGCACGGACGGCCGACCTGGCCCGCGCGCTTGAAGACGCCGTTGCTGCACGTGCGCGCGGGGAACACGCGCAGCAGCAGGTCGAGCGTCTCCCGGATGGCCCAGGCGTGCGCGTAGGGGCCGAAGTACCGCACGCCCTTGCGCTTCGCGCCGCGCATCACCTGCAGCCGCGGGTACTCCTCGTCGAGCGTGACCGCGAGCCACGGATAGCTCTTGTCGTCGCGGTACTTGACGTTGAAGCGCGGGTCGAACTCCTTGATCCAGGAGTACTCGAGCTGCAGCGCCTCGACCTCGGTCTGCACCACGGTCCACTCGACGGCCGCCGCGGTGGTGACCATCTGCTGGGTGCGCGGGTGCAGCGCGTGGATGTCCTGGAAGTACGACGAGAGCCGGCTGCGGAGCGACTTGGCCTTGCCGACGTAGATGACCCGGCCGTGCTCGTCGCGGAACTTGTAGACCCCCGGCTGGTCCGGGATGGTGCCCGCCGCCGGCCGGTACGACGCCGGATCAGGCATGTGTCTCCTTTGGCCTCCGGCCGCGGCGGGGAACAGGATCCCGCGGCCTTCGGCCGTCCCCCCAACCTACGTCCGGGACCTGACAGGACGCCCGCGTCAGGCCGACTTGCGGGCGGTCTTCCGGGTGGGGGCCTTCGTGGCGGCGACGGTCTTCGCCGTCACCTTCGTGGGCGGGGCCGTGGTGGCCTTGGCGGTCCGCTTCACCGGCGCCTTCGCGACGGCGCGCGGAGCGGCCTTCGCCTCCCGGCCGGCGAGGATCGGCGCGAGGAAGCGACCGGTGTGCGAGGCCTCGACCTGCGTGAGCTCCTCGGGCGTGCCCGCGGCGACGACGGTGCCGCCGCCGGAGCCGCCCTCGGGCCCCATGTCCACCACCCAGTCGGCGGTCTTGATGACGTCGAGGTTGTGCTCGATGACGATGACCGTGTTGCCCTGGTCGACCAGGCGGCCGAGCACGCCGAGCAGCTTGCGGATGTCCTCGAAGTGCAGACCCGTCGTGGGCTCGTCCAGGATGTAGATGGTCCGGCCGGTCGAGCGCTTCTGCAGCTCGGACGCGAGCTTCACGCGCTGCGCCTCACCTCCGGAGAGCGTCGGCGCCGGCTGGCCGAGCCGGACGTAGCCCAGGCCGACGTCGACGAGCGTCTTGAGGTGGCGCGAGATCGTCGGCACCGCGGCGAAGAACTCGGCCGCCTCCTCGATCGGCATGTCGAGGACCTCGGAGATGTTCTTGCCCTTGTAGTGCACCTCGAGCGTCTCGCGGTTGTAGCGCGCGCCGTGGCACACCTCGCACGGGACGTAGACGTCGGGCAGGAAGTTCATCTCGATCTTGATGGTGCCGTCGCCGGCGCACGCCTCGCAGCGGCCGCCCTTCACGTTGAACGAGAAGCGGCCCTGCTGGTAGCCGCGGACCTTCGCCTCCTCGGTCTCGGCGAACAGCTTGCGCATGTGGTCGAAGACGCCTGTGTAGGTGGCGGGGTTGGAGCGCGGCGTGCGGCCGATGGGTGACTGGTCGACCTGCACGAGCTTGTCGAGGTGGTCGACGCCGTTGACGCGCGTGTGCCGGCCCGGCACCTGACGCGCGCCGTTGAGCTTGTTCGCCAGCGTCGCCGCGAGGATGTCGTTGACGAGCGTCGACTTGCCGGAGCCGCTGACACCCGTGACGGCGACGAAGCAGCCGAGCGGGAACGCCGCGTCGATGTCCTTCAGGTTGTGCTCGCGCGCACCGACCACCGTGACCTCGCGGCCCGGCGTGACGGGACGGCGGATGTCCGGCACGGGGATGCTCCGCCGGCCCGCGAGGTAGTCGCCGGTGATGGACTGCTCGCAGTCCAGCAGCTCCTGCACCGGGCCCGACACGACGACCTGGCCACCGTGCTCCCCCGCGCCGGGGCCGATGTCGACGACCCAGTCAGCGACCTTGATGGTGTCCTCGTCGTGCTCGACGACGATGAGGGTGTTGCCGATGTCGCGCAGCCGCACGAGCGTGTCGATCAGGCGGTGGTTGTCCCTCTGGTGCAGGCCGATCGACGGCTCGTCGAGCACGTAGAGCACGCCGACGAGGCCGGATCCGATCTGCGTCGCGAGCCGGATGCGCTGCGCCTCGCCGCCGGCGAGCGTGCCGGCGGCACGGTCCAGCGAGAGGTAGTGCAGGCCGACGTCGACGAGGAAGCCGAGGCGCGCGTCGACCTCCTTGAGCACGCGGCCCGCGATCGCCTGCTCGCGTTCGGACAGCTCGAGGTCGAGCAGGAAGTCGCGGCAGTCGCCGATGGGCAGGGACGCGACGTCGGCGATCGAACGGCCGCCGAGCGTCACCGCGAGCACCTCGGGCCGCAGCCGCGCGCCGTTGCACACGGGGCACGGCACCTCGCGCATGTAGCCCTCGTACCGCTCGCGCGATGCGTCGCTCTCAGCGTCACGGTGGCGCCGCTCGAGGAACGGCACGACGCCTTCGTAGTCGGTGTAGTACGACCGCTCGCGGCCGTAGCGGTTCTTGTAGCGCACGTGGACCTGCGTGCTGCCGCGGCCGTACAGCACCGCCTTGCGCTGCGCGGAGGTCAGCTCGTTCCACGGCGTGGACATCTTGAAGCCCATGTCGGACGCGAGCGCCTCGAGGAGCCGGCCGAAGTACTCGGCGCTCTGGCCGCCGGACCACGGGTAGATGGCGCCGTCCTCGAGCGAGAGCTCCGGGTCGGGCACGACGAGCTCGGGGTCGACCTCCTTACGGATGCCGAGGCCGGTGCACTCCGGGCACGCGCCGTAGGGCGAGTTGAACGAGAACGAGCGGGGCTCGAGCTCGTCGAACGACAGGTCGTCGTAGAGGCACACGAGGTGCTCGCTGAACGTGCGCTCGCGGTCGGGCGAGCCGTCGGGCTCGTCGACGAAGTCGAGCACGATGAGGCCGTTGCCCAGGCGCAGCGCGGTCTCCACCGAGTCGGTGATGCGGCGCCGCGCGCTGGCCTTCGCCTGCAGACGGTCGACGACGACCTCGATGGTGTGCTTCTCGTACTTCTTGAGCTTCGGCGGGCTGTCGAGCTGGATGACCGTGCCGTCGACCCGTGCCCGGGAGTAGCCCTGCTTCTGCAGGTCGGCGAAGACCTCGAGGTACTCCCCCTTGCGGCCCCGGACGACGGGCGCGAGCAGCTGGAAGCGGGTGCCCTCGGGCACCTCGAGCACGCGGTCGACCACCTGCTGGGGCGTCTGCCGGGCGATGGGGCGGCCGCACTCCGGGCAGTGCGGGTGGCCCGCACGGGCGAACAGGAGGCGGAGGTAGTCATAGACCTCCGTGATGGTCCCGACCGTGGAGCGCGGGTTGCGGCTCGTGGACTTCTGGTCGATCGAGACGGCCGGCGAGAGGCCCTCGATGAAGTCGACGTCGGGCTTGTCCATCTGCCCGAGGAACTGCCGGGCGTAGGAGGACAGCGACTCGACGTAGCGCCGCTGGCCCTCGGCGAAGATCGTGTCGAAGGCGAGGCTCGACTTGCCCGACCCGGACATGCCGGTGAAGACGATGAGGGCGTCCCGGGGCAGGTCGAGGGACACGTCCTTGAGGTTGTGCTCGCGGGCTCCGCGGACGACGAGGCGGTCGGCCATGGGGTCTTCGGGGTCCTGTTCGCTCTGGGAGGGGCTGGGCGCGGGCGGGGAAGGCACAGCCTCGGCTCAGCGTAGGTGGGGGGTCCGACATTCCCATCGGCGCCGGGAGCCTGCGAGCGGGCCAGGCCGGAATTCGGGGCAGGATGGGGGGCATGGCATACGACGGTGCGGTCAAGGTCGGGGGGCCGGCCCAGGTGCGGCAGCTCCCGGGGCTCTCGATGACCAAGGTGCAGGTGGGAGAGTTCGAGAACGACGTCTACATCCTCAAGGCCGACGACGGCTCGACGGTCCTGATCGACGCCGCGGCCGAGCCGGACCGGCTCCTGGAGCTCACCGGCGACCGGCTGGACCTGATCGTCACCACCCACCAGCACCGCGACCACTGGGCCGCGCTGGCCGACGTCGTGGCCGCCACCGGCGCCCCCGTGGCCATCGGGGAGCCCGACGCCGAGGGCGTCGACGTCAAGATCACCGACAAGCTGCACGACGGCGAGGTGATCAAGGTCGGCCCGATCGAGCTCGAGGTGATCCGCATCACCGGCCACACCCCGGGCGGCGTGGCCCTGCTCTACAAGGGCGACCCGGACCGCCCCCACCTCTTCACCGGCGACAGCCTGTTCCCCGGCGGCGTCGGGAACACGTTCAAGGACGACGCGCTCTTCCGCCAGCTCATCGGCGACGTCGAGACCAAGCTCTTCGACCGGCTCCCGGACGAGACCTGGGTCTACCCCGGGCACGGCAACGACACCACCCTCGGCGTCGAGCGCCCGAACCTCCCGGAGTGGCGCGCCCGCGGCTGGTGACCGGACCGGTCACTCGTAGCGCACGAGGTGAGCGGTCGCGCTGCTCCTCTTGGTGACCGCGCTCGTCCCTCCGGGCGTGGCCACGGTGACGGTGATCCGGCCCTTCACGTGCGAGGGCGCCTTCGCCGTGATCTTCGTCGCGGAGAGCACCTTCACGCTCGTGGCCCGGGCGCGACCGACGTAGACGATCGCCCCGGCGAGGAAGCCGCTGCCGGTGATGGTGACCGGTTGGCCGACCTTCGCCTTGGCGCTCCCGAAGGCAACCTTTGTCACCGTCGGCCGGGGCGCGTACCGATAGCGGTCGGGCGCGCTGACGGCGCTGGTGCCGCCGGTCGTGCTGACCCGGACGTCGACGAGCCCGGCGGCGTGCGCGGGGATGCGCACGATCAGCTGCTGCGGTGAGATCAGGCTGACCACCCCGGCGGGCGTCGCGCCGAAGTGCACGGCGGGCGTCCCCGTGAAGCCGCTGCCCGTCACCATGAGCGTGCCCCCGCCCGCGGTCGGGCCGGCCGAACGGGTGAGGCGGGTGATGCTCGGCACGGGCGCGTTCGCGCCTGCGCCGCCGCTGCCTCCGCTGCCTCCGCTGCCTCCGCTCCCGCCGGTGCCGCCGGTGGGACCGGATCCGGGTGCGACGAAGGTGAAGTGGTCCGCGGCCGACAGCGCGCTCGTCCCACCGGTCGTCGTCACGGTGACATCGACGACGCCGCCTGCGTGCGCCGGGTTGTACACGGTGAGCGAGGTCAGGCTGTGCACGGCGACGCCGTACCCGGCGACGCCGCCGAAGCTCACGGTCGCGCCGGGGATGAAGCCGGTGCCGGTGATCGTGATGGGTGTGGACCCGCCGGTCGTGTAGCCCGTGCTCGGGCTGACCGTCGTGACGGTCGGGACGGACGGGGCGACGGTGTAGCCGATGGTGGTCGTGCTCGTCAGCCCGCGCGTGCTCGTCGCGGTGACCGTGTAGGTGCCCGCGCCGACCGTCGTCGTGGCCAGCGACCCGGCTCCGCTGGAGCCCGCTCCGGCGTCCGCCGAGCCGGTGTGGCCGGTCGAGTCGGTGCACGAGGCCACGCCGCTGCCCTGCGGATCCGTGCAGCCGAACGCCGTCGGGACGCTCTGGCCGAGCGTGTAGGTGGCGCCGTCGGCCGGCGCGGTGATGCGGGCGACCGGCTTGCGCAGCAGGGGGTAGACGTGACCGTTGACGAAGTCGGCCACCGCAGCGATCGTGCCGTCGCGACTCATCCCGACGTAGCCCAGCTGACAGCCGCACGACGAGGGGAACGTCGTCGTGGCTCCGGGCAGCGGCGTGAAGCCGCCGGCGCTCGTCAGGCGGTAGGTGCTGACCGTGCCGCCGAAGGTCCGGATGATCGCGTCGCCGTCGACCGCGTCGAACGTGATGTCGGCGACGCCCGGGGTGCTGACCGGCGATCCGGGCTGCTCGGTCATCGAGCCGTCGTCGGCCACCGCGTAGAACGCAGTGGAACCGTTGGTGTTGCCGTTCTGCGTGACCGCGAGCTGGCCGCCCGGGCTCCAGGCCAGCGCACCGGCGTAGATCTCGTCGAGCTTGTGCGGTGAGCCGGGCGCCTCGTCGAGGAACCCGCTCGCGCTCACGGTGAGCACATCGACGTTGTCGCTGTTGTAGCCGGAGATCGCGATGAGGTGCCCTGAGGGGCTCCACGCCAGACCGTTCGGCAGGGAGGCCTTCGTGAGGAACGGGCTGCCGGCGACCTTGTGTGGGGCGCCGGCGGCGTCGACCGCGTACATCTCGATGTGACCGACGGCGTCGGCGGAGGCGAGCAGGGATCCGTCCGGGCTGTAGGCGAGCAGGGTCGGGTCGATACCGCTGAACGGTGACCCCGGGATCGCGGCCAGCCCACCGGACGGGGCGACGTCGAACACGTCGACGGCGCCCGACGAGTCGTCGCCGACGGCGAGCGTCGAGCCGTCGGGCCGGAAGGCGACGTAGGAGGGGGCTCCCGAGACGGGGTGGGGTGAGCCGGGTGCGGGCGTCAGAGCGCCGTCGGCGCCGACGGTGAACACCGAGATCGAGCCGTTGTCCTGGAAGTGGATGCCATCGGCCTGCTTGTCGCCCTGGCTCGCGACGGCGAGCAGCGTGCCGTCCGGGCTGATCGCCGTCGCCGTGGGGTGGCTGCCCACGGACGGCGCCGTCGCCCCACCGGGCACGCCGAACGCGCCGGCCTCCACCGCGATCGCGGTCGCGACCGCGGCCGTCGGCAGCGACGTGGAAGGCGCGCCGCTACCGCCGGCGTTGCTCGCGGTCTCGACGACCCGGAACGCGTGGCCGACGTCGTTGTCGCGCAGCGCGTAGGTCATCGCGGTCGCGCCAGGAACGGCGACGCACCCGCCGCCCGAGCTGTCGCAACGCTGCCACTGGTCGACGTACGACGTCGGCGTGTGCGACCACGTGCCGTGGTGCGCGGTGAGGGTCTGCAGGTCGGTGGTCGTGCCGGTGATCGTCGGGGCGGCGCTGCTGCTCGGCTCGGGGTGGCCGACCGTGATGAACCGCGACACCGGGACGTTCGCGTAACCCGCCGCGGTGCTCGCCGTGAGCGTCACCGTCGCCCGGACGTCACCGGCGTAGGTGTGCGTCGTCTGCGCTCCGGCGGTGTCGCTGCTGGTCCCGTCGCCCCAGCTCCAGTGGTAGCTCGTGATCGGGTCGACGGAGGAGCTCGACGCGCCGGCGTCAGCGCTGACCGACGTCCCGACCTCTCCCGTCGACGGCAGCGTGAACGAGCCGATCACCGGTGAGAACGCGGCGAGCCCGGTCGGTGCGCCGAGACCGCTCGGCCCGTCGTAGCCCGTGGCGGCGTTGCACGCCGTCGACGCCGCGCTCCCACAGTCGAAGGGCGCCTTGTCGTACGTCGAGCCGCAGTCGGCGTAGTCGGCGCCGCAGTAGCCGTTGCCTCCCACCGTCACGTCGTAGATGGAGCTCGGGGCCGCCCCCGCCGCGGAGTAGAGCGTCTTCGCGGGGTAGCTCTCCCGCTTGGTGCCGGCGAGCGCGTACATCGCGGCGACGACGGGCGAGCTGAGGCTGGTCCCGCCGACCGGGTTCCAGCCAGGGGCAGTCGGGCTGTAGCTGTCGTAGACGTCGAAACCGGTGATGGGGTCGCCGATCGCAGAGATGTCGGACACCAGCCGATCGGACGAGCAGCCCGCGTTCGTGTAGCCGGTGAGGCCGGTCTGCCACGCCTGAGCGGCGAAGAGCTTGCTGCAGCCACCGCCGGTGGCGCCGGCGACGGGGTTGCCGAGAGCATCGTCGTTCCACACAGACTCGGATGCGCGGGTGCCGTCGTCGTTGAGGTTCAGCGTGGTGCCGCCCACCGCGACGACGTTCGGGTACGCGGCGGGTGTGTTGGCACTCGGGATGTAGCCGCCGCTGTAGCCCTTGCCGAAGTTGTAGTAGCCGTCGTCGCCGGCCGAGGCGGTGATCACGACGCCGGGATGGTCGTACGCCGCCTGCACCGAGGCGTTGGACGCCTCGGCCGCACCGTAGGAGTTGGTCACCTCCGTGGCGCCGAGCGACACCGCGGTGTTCACCGCCGCCGCGAGGTTGGTGTTCGTCGGGCTGTTCGCCTCGACGAGCAGGATCGAGCAGGCGGGGCACACGGCGTGGACCACCTCTACGTCCAGCGAGGTCTCGCCGTCCCACCCGCTCGTGCCCGACGCCGCCGGGAGGGTCGAGGCGCCGGTCTGGCCGACCTTCGTGAAGCAGCCGTTCGCGGTGGTGCAGGCCGGTAGGCCGTACTGCGCATCGAAGGTGGCGAGGTCGGCCTCCATCGTCGGCGCGTCGTAGGCATCAACGATGCCCACGATGTGGCCGGTTCCGGGTGCCCCGGCGGTGGTGAGCGACGCGGTGGTGCCGAGGTCGTACGCCGACCAGAGGTCGCTCGGCGTGTAGCCCCCGCTCGGCCCGACGTCGTAGGACGCCTTGACCTGATAGCTCTCCGCACCCGGCGTGCTGGCCGTCGCCGGCTGGGCGCGCAGCGCGAAGCAGGCGGCCTGCTGCGCCGTCGCCGAGCCGCAGACGCGGCTGAGCTTGGCGAAGTGGGTGCCCTTGGTCGCGTGCCTGGACCCGTGCCCGACGGCCACCGTCGGGTGGGCCGGAGCGGCCGGCGGCAGCGTCGCGGCGGCCGGGAGCGTCACCCCCACGACCATCGCGGTCGTCATCGAGACAGCCAGCGTGAAGGGCAGGAAGCGACGGGTCATGGTCACTCTTCTGTGGCCGCGCTCGGGCAGAGGGCTGTCCGGGTCGCGGGACGGGCCGGTGCCGTGCGGGAGTCGGCGAAGCGCACCGTATGCCCGCCGCGCCGGCGCCTGCGGCCGATCAGCAGGCATATGGCCCGCGGACCGTCAGTTCTAGCCGTCCGGGACCACCTGACGGTGATCCGCGAATGCCCGAGCGCTGATCCTCAGCCGGTGGTGACGAAGTCGACGAGCTCCTCGACGCAGCGCAGCAGCGGCACCTCGAGGTCGGCGTAGCTGTCGACGGCGCCGAGCACGCGGCGCCAACCGTCGCGCGGCTCGCCCCACCCGAGTGCCGCGCACACGCCGGTCTTCCAGTCCTGCCCTCGCGGCACGGTCGGCCATGCAGCGATGCCGAGCGACGAGGGCTTCACGGCCTGCCACACGTCGACGTACGGATGGCCGAGGACGAGCGCGTGCGGGTTGCGGACCTCAGCGGCGATGCGCGACTCCTTGCTGCCCGCGACGAGGTGGTCGACGAGGACGCCGAGCCGGCGGCCGGGCGCCGGTGCGAAGCGCGCGACGGCACCGACGAGGTCGTCGATGCCGTGCAGCGGCTCGACCACCACTCCCTCGATGCGCAGGTCGTCGCCCCACACCCGCTCGACGAGCGCGGCGTCGTGCACGCCTTCGACCCAGATGCGGGCCGCCTTCGCGACCTGCGCGCGCACGTCGGCGACGGCGATCGACCCGCTCGCCGTGCGTCGTGGCCCCGCGGGTGCCGCCCGCTGCGGGCGGACGAGGCGCACACGCGCACCGTCGACCATGAACCCGGGGTCGTCGAGCGGGAACATCCGCCGCTTGCCGTGCCGGTCCTCGAGCTCGACCGCGCCGGCGTCGACCTGGGTCACCGCGCCGACCCAGCCGCTGTCGTGCTCGACCACCTCGCCGAGCGCCGCGGCGTGCTCCGGGAGTGGCTGTGGCGCAGCCCGTCTGGGCTCAGCCAGCGGGTCGGAGTACGTGCGGGACCTCACACCGACCCACGCTAGGCGAGGTCAGCGCGGCGATCGTGAGCGACAGGCCGAGGGTCAGCCGCTCGCGACCACCTTGGAGCGCGGCGCCTTCGGCATCGGGGCGCCGCCGTAGATGACCGCGCCCTTGGCCGTCTGGTAGGTCAGCCAGGGCACCACGGGCTGCTGCCCGATGCCCTTCTGACCCCAGTCGCACACGCCATCGGGGAAGACCTTGCGCAGCCGGTCGAGCTGGTCGGGCGACAGTCCCACCGCGCCGTACCCGTCACTCGGCACGGGCTCGAGGGTGCACTTGAGGACGTCGTTGAGGTTGGAGCCGCCGGCGACCTCGCGCGGCGTGCCGTAGTGCGTGGTCGCGCCGTCCGGGAGGCACACACCGTCGGTGGCGTCCAGGTGCACGCCGGGCACGGTGTTGCACCGGTCGTGCACGTCGGCCGGCCGGTCGGTGGCGATCTTCTGCGCGAGCGGCCGGTTCGAGTGGTCGGCCTCGACCTTGCCGAGCCATTCGTCGACCGCGAGCAGGGCCTGCGTCGGCCACGTGATGTCACCGATGAGGGGGGTGAGCCCGAACCAGAGCACCTGGTTGGCGTGCGTGCCGTGACGGTTGTCGAGCCGGTCACGGATCCACCACGTGTGCGCGAAGTCGTGCGCCGCGCCCGGGTCCGGCCCGGCGTGGTCGACGATCGCGACGGTGTTGAGGTTGTCGGTCTCGTCCACCAGACCGGTGCGGTAGGCGTTCGCGACCGAGGCGTCGTCGCCGGCGAGGCGCTGCGCCTCCGGCTGCATGTTCATGTCGAGCCCGCCGATCTTCTCGTTCAGGTCGACGAACATCTCCGGCGTGATGACGCCCTGCCGCAGCGCGTCGAGCCCGTACTCGATGCCGACGTTGCTGAACGGAACCCCGGCGAAGCCGTGGCCGGCGGCCTTCTCCATCGGCGACCAGACGCTCGCGGGACGCAGCCCGAGCAGCGTCTTCATGTAGTCGAGGATGTCGCAGCGCACCCCGCCCGGGTTCGTCTGCGGGTTGTAGGCCTTGGACGCCGCGACGCACGTGCCGATCGGGTTGATGGCGCCCTTGAACAGGGCCTCGTCGGCGACGATCGCGTTCACCGGGTCGGGACGTCCTTCGACCGCGGCCCACTGCGCGGGGGTCCACGCGACGCCGGTCCCCCACAGCTGCGGCGACTCGAAGTAGTGCCGCAGCAGGTGGTAGTCGGCGAACTGCGCGCCGGCGGTGAACGTGTCGGGGTAGGCGCAGGTGACGACGAGGCCGTCGTAGACGGCGCCCGGGTAGGCGTTGGCGATGGTGTGCTGCACGATCGAGCCGCCGGAGCAGCCGGTGCCGATCGTGTAGCGCACGTCGCCGTACTGCTCGATGAGGTGCTCCTTCACCATCATCAGCGCCTCGGCCTCGACGGCGACGTTGCAGTTGTGGCCGGTGTTGTCCAGCGCCGAGGTCATCACGGCGAAGCCCATGCCGAGCGCGTCGACGTAGCTGTCGTCGCGGCCGGGGATCGTCGGGATGGTCCCGCTGAAGTCGGCGAGCGGAGCGTTGCCGGTGCCGTAGTCGCCACCGCAGCCACCACCGCCGGTGACGAGCACCTTGTGGTTCCACGTGGGCGGCGGGCTCCACCGGCTCCACGTCGTCTTCGGCGCGAACAGCGTGAGGATCTTGTACTGGTCGCGGTCGCGGTAGCCGAGCTCCTGACGCACGATGAACGGCACGACCTTGCCGGTCTGCGTCGTCGTGGTGGCGACGTCCGTCGGCGGGGCCGCGGGGTCGTAGGGCTGCAGACCCGCCTTGGTCTTGTTCGTGGACTTGTAGAGGTACGTGTACTGCACCGGCTGGTCGCACTGGGCGTCGATCGCGTGCGCCGGGCACGACCACGGCTGCAGCTGGGGACCGGTGAACAGTGGCCCGCCGCGCCGGTGGTTGGTCAGCGTGATCTGCGCCCGGCGACCGCCCGGGTAGGACGCGACGAGCACGTTGCGGCCCAGCGTGAGCCCCGTCACGACCGCTTCGACCTTGCCGTTGGGGCGCAGCGCGAAGCTCCGGCTCACGTCACGCCCGTTGAGCGTCACGTGCACCCGGGCCGGGTTGCTGCGGGCCGGCTGGCCCACCGCGACCAGCGCCTGGCCGTCGGAGACGAGGTCGGCGCGGCTCGAGAGCACGCTGATCACGGGCGCGGGCGCCTTGGCGGTCTTCGCCGTCGCCGGCACGACCGCCGCCGCAAGCCCCACCACCACCGCGCTCACCACGAGCGTCGAACGCCATCCCGCCATCGCGGCCTCCTGCCGATCCCCAGAGCTCGGCCGCCCGACGGCCGACCTCCGATGGTCCCGTGAAACGCACGTGAGACGGATGGTGTGACGCCAACAGGCGCTCAACGCGGGGTGATCCTGCCGACTCTTGGTGCGCACCACAGCCCGCGCGCCGTGTCCCGCCGCCCACGCCCGGGTGCCAGCATTCAGCGCGTGCCGGGAACCGTGCGCCGGGCCGCGTTCGGCCGTGCCTCGGAGGAGCCGTACCGCCGCCGCACCAGCGACGTCGCCCGGCTCGTCATCGCCGCCGCCGCGGTGGCGTTGCTCGCCCGCCGGTCCGACCACGTGTCCGCGTTCTCCCGCGATGTGTTCCGCGCCTTCAACGACCTGCCCGACGGCCTCCGCGACACCGCGAACGTCCTCTACGGCCTCGGCGCGCTGTGGGCGGTCGCCACGGTCGGCACGGCGGCCCTCGTGGCGCGTCGCTGGCGCCTCGCGCGCGACCTCGCCGTGGCCGGGCTCGCCGGCTGGCTGGTCGCTCGCGGGCTGGGCCTGGAGCTGGCCGAAGGGAGCCTTCGCCACATCGTGCGCGCGCACGTGACGCCGCGGTTCCCGAACGTCCGGCTGACCGTTGTCGTCGCGGTGGTGGCCGCCGCCGCGCCGTTCCTCACCCGTGGCGTGCGCCGCGTCAGCTGGCTCATCGTCCTGCTCATGATCCCGAGCGCGCTCTACCTCGGCGTCGCGCTCCCCCGCTCGATCGCCTGCGCGGTCGTGCTCGGCTGGGGCATCGCGGCCGCAGCGCACGTCGCGTTCGGCTCGCCGGGCGGGCGGCCGACGATGGAGCAGGTACGCCACGCGCTCGCCGCTGTCGGCATCGACGCGCACGACATCGCGCTCGCACCCGTGCAGCCGCACGAGCACACGCTCGTCGAGGCGAAGGATGCGACGGGACCGATCGTCGTCGCGGTGCTCGGGCGCGACGAGACCGACGCGCGCGTCGTCAGCAAGCTGTGGCGCTTCCTCTACTACAAGGACTCCGGCCCGGACCTCTACCTCTCGCGGCAGCAGGAGCTCGAGCACCAGGCCTACGTGACGCTGCTCGCGCGCGACGCCGGCGTGCGGGTGTCGACCATCCTCGCGGTCGGGACGGGCGGCCCGGCGACCGCGATCCTGGCGCAGCGCGACGTCGGTGGACCCGCGCTCAACACCCTGACGGCCGACACGCTCACGCAGGACGCGCTCGTCGACCTGTGGTCCCAGGTCGTCAAGCTGCACGGCGCGCGCATCGCGCACGGACGCCTCAACACCAGCCGCATCCGGCTGTCCGCCGACGGCCCGGCGCTCGTCGGCTTCAGCTTCGCCTTGACGAGTGCGCAACCGCACGAGTGCGCCGCGGACGTGGCCGAGCTGCTCGCCACCACGTCGGTGATCGTCGGTCCCGATCGCGCGCTCGGTGCTGCCCTCACGGCCCTCGGCCCGGAGCAGCTGGCCGACGCCCTGCCGCTCCTGCAGCCCGCGGCGCTGACGCGCGAGGGCCGCCGGATCGCGGGCCACGGGAAGCACGAGCTGGACAAGCACCTCGACGCGCTGCGCACCGGCGGAGCCGCGGCCGCGCAGTGCAAGGAACCCGAGCTCGAGCAGCTGCAGCGCGTCCGGCCGGCGAACCTCGCGCTCGCGATCGGGACGCTCATCGGCGTCGGCGCGTTGCTGTCCGCGGTCGGTGACCCGTCGGTGCTCGGCCATGCGCTCACCCGCGCGCACCCGCTGCCACTGGTCATCGCCCTCGTGCTGTCGCTCGCGACGACCGTCGGCTACGCGATCGCACTCGCCGGAGCCGTGCCACGCCGGCTCCCGTTCTGGCCGGGCGTCGAGCTGCAGAGCGCGGGCGTCTTCTCCAACCTCGCGCTGCCGTTCGGCAGCACCGCGCTGCAGGTGCGCTTCCTGCAGCGGCAGGGCATCGACACTGCGACGGCCGTCGCGGCCGGCGGCATCGCCACCGTGTTCGGCACCGCCGCGCAGGCCGCCGTGTTCGGTGTCGCGACGGCCGCCGCACCGCAGCGCGTGCACGTCGGCTCGATCCCCAAGGGGGCGGTCGTCACGCTGCTCGGAGTGCTGCTCGGGGTGATCCTCGTCGCATCGGCGGTGCTGCTCTCCGTGCCGGCGCTGCGCAAGCGGTTCGTGCCGCCGATCGCGCGGGGCGTGCACGAGCTGCTCGACGTGCTGCGCTCACCACGGCAGCTCGGCCTGCTGCTCGGCGGCAGCGCGCTGTCGTGCGTGCTGTTCGGGCTCGCGCTGACGAGCTGCTTGTACGCGGTGGGCGAGCACCCGTCGCCTTTCGGCGTCATCGCCGCGAACGTCGGGGTGTCGCTCGTGGCCGCGCTGGTGCCGTTCCCCGGCGGCGGCACCGCCGTCGCGAGCGTCGGGCTGTCGGGCGCCCTCGTGTCGCTCGGCGTCAGCGAGACCGACGCGGTGGCCGCAGTCCTGCTGCACCAGCTCCTGACGAAGTACGTGCCGGCGATCCCCGGCTGGCTCGCCCTGCGCACCCTGATGAAGCACGACGAGCTCTGAGCCTCGGATCGGGCCGCGTCCGGAGATGACAGTGCGCTAAGAGGCGCACATCTTGCACACACCTGATCAACACACCATGGGAGGACGCGGATCGACCGCGCGAGGAGGCACTGGTCCGCATGCTCAACGCCGTCACGGAACGGTTGTGGGCCGAACCGGTCGCGGCGAAGGTGCCGAAGATCATCGCGCTGTTCTGGGTGGTCAAGGTGCTCACGACCGCCGGCGGCGAGGCGACCTCGGACTACCTCACCCGGTACGGGAACTTCGTGGGCGGCGGCCTCGAGGTCGGCGTGTTCGTCATCGGCGTCGTCCTGCAGGCCGGCACGACCCGGTACCGCGCCTTCGCGTACTGGTGGCTCGCCTTCTCCATCGCCATCTTCGGGACCGGCGTCGCCGACTTCATCCACCTCGACCTGCACCTGTCCTACCTGGAGACGACGGTGCTGTGGGCAGCGGTGCTCGCCGGGGTGTTCGTGCTGTGGCACCGCTACGAGGGCACGCTGTCGATCCACAGCGTGCACACGCGGCGCCGCGAGCTCTTCTACTGGTCGACCGTGTTCGCGACGTTCGCGCTCGGCACGGCGCTGGGCGACTACACCGCGATCGTCCTCAACCTCGGCTTCATCGGCTCGTGCGTGCTCTTCGGCGTGCTGATCGTGCTGCCCGGCATCGCGCACTGGAAGGCCGGGCTCGGAGCGGTCGCGGCGTTCTGGTCCTCCTACGTGCTGACGCGTCCGTTGGGCGCGTCGATCGCGGACTACTTCGACAAGCCGAAGGTGCTCAGCGGCGCGGGCATCGGTGACGGGCCGGTCGCCGTCACCTGCTTCCTCGCCGTGCTCGCCCTCGTCGGCTACCTCACGATCGCCCGGCCCGACGTGCACCAGGGCCTCGACGAGGCCGAGGTCTGACCGCCGCCCCGAGAGCCGGGTGCGATGTCCGGTGGGCGTTGCACTTGCCGAACAAGGATAAGGGCAGGTTTACTTGATCCCGGAGGAGGATCCGTGACCCTGTCGAAGACGCTGCTGCTCGGCCTGATCGCCGGCATCACGATCGTGCTCGGCCTGCCGGTCGGCCGGCTGCGCCGTCCCGCCCCCGCGCTGTCCGCGCTGCTCAACGCGATCGCCGTCGGTGTCCTGCTCTTCCTCGTCTGGGACGTCCTCTCCGCCGGCTGGGAGCCGGTCGACGCCGCGCTCGGGGCGGTGCACGACCACACCGGCGGCCTCGCCCCGGTCTTCGGCTACGGCGCGCTGTTCGTCGGCGGTCTCGCGGTGGGCCTGCTGTCGCTCGTCGCCTACGAGCGTTGGATGGCGAACGCGACGCGGAAGCGGCCACGCTTCGGCCCCGGCGCGATGACGGTCGGCGAGCTCGACCGCCCGTCGGTGATGCGTCGCGTCACCGCGACCGACGGCCAGCGGCTCGCGCTGCTCATCGCGGTCGGCATCGGTCTGCACAACTTCGCCGAGGGCCTGGCGATCGGCCAGGCGGCGGCGCGCAGCGAGATCGCGCTCGCCGTGCTGCTGGTCATCGGCTTCGGCCTGCACAACGCGACCGAGGGATTCGGCATCGTCGCCCCGCTCGCGGCCGAGGCAGCGTCGGCGGACGGCCCGGTCGAACGCCCCTCGTGGGGCCGGCTGCTCGGGCTCGCCGCGATCGGCGGCGGCCCCACGTTCCTCGGCACATGGGTGGGCCACGGCTTCACCAGCGATGCGCTGAGCGTGATCTTCCTGACGCTGGCCGCCGGCTCGATCATCTACGTGATCGTGCAGCTGCTCGGCGTCGCGTCGAAGCTCAAGCGCCCCGACCTGCTCGCCTACGGGATGCTCATCGGGCTCGTGGCCGGGTTCGCCACCGACGCCGTCGTCACCGCCGCCGGCGTCTGACGCACCCGCCCCTGCAGGGGGGCTCCGACCGCCGTGCGTTCACCGGCGCCGATAGGCCGCCGGGCAGGGTCCGGACGGCCGTGCGACGCCGCCGATCTGCGCGGCCACCGGCTGCGGGTGGTCCGGCCACCCGGCGGTGAGCTCGTAGCGACCCAGCAGCCGGGTCAGCGACGCGACCATCGCGGCGAGCGAGAAGGGCTGCGCCGGGCACGTGTGCTTGCCGTGGCCGAACGCCGTCACCAGCTCGGGCACGGGCAGCGGCGGGCGCACGACCCGCCACCGGCTCCACCGTGCGGGTTCCCAGCCGTCGAGCCCCGGTGCCGGGCCGGTGTTCGTGAGCGGCAGCAGCGTCGCGATCGTGACGCCGGCGCTCACCGCGTGGACGGTGCCACCGACGTCGAGCTCCACGGCAGCGAGCACGTAGCGGGACATGATCGAGCGCTGCGCGAGCCGCGTCGACTCGAGCGCGCACCGTTCGGCGTGCTCACGGTCGCCGGCGGCGACGCGCGCGGCGTCGTCGGGGTGCTCGAGCAGATCGACGAGCGCCCAGCCGAGCGCCGCGAGCAGGTTCGACATCGAGGCGACGTGCAGCAGCGCGACGTCGAGCGCGACGCCGGTGCGACGCACCTCCGGTGCCTCGCCGTCCCACGCCGCGGCGATGCGCACGAACAGCGGGTGCGCGGCCACGTTCGCGGCGTCCAGGTCGTCGAGCGCGGCACCGACGACGTCCGCCACGACGGCGATCGCCCGACGTTCGGGAGCGAACCCGGCCGCCGCGACCGCGACCATCGCGTCCGGGTGCACGAACGCGTCGGACCCGTCGAGGGCGTCGAACGCCGTGGACAGCCGGTCGAACCGCTCGCCCTCACCGCAGCCCGGCCCCGCCCAGGACGCGAGCCCGAGGCGGTGGCCCAGCCGGCGGGTCAGCGTGAAGACGTCGAGCGTTCCGTCATCGCCCAGCTCGGCGACCGTTGCGTCGAGCGCGGCCTCGAGGTTAGCCAGGTACGTCGCGACGTCGGCCCGGCTGAACAGGTCGTGCGGGAACGTGCGCCGGCCGGCGAACACCTCCGGCGGCAGCTTGCGGCGCAGCATGCGCCAGTCGGCGATCCCCTTGCTCGCCTGCTCCTCCGGCAGCCGGTAGAACGACGCGACGCCGACCGGTGAGAACGTGAACAGGTAGCGGTCCGGCCCGCTGTCGACGACGAACGTGTCGCCGTGCTCCCGGCGCGCTTTCCCCAGCGCGGCCACCGGGTCGGGCACGTCGGCGTCCCACGGCAGGGCGACGCCCGCCACGACGGGCGGCAGCGGGTCGATGCCCGGCGCCGCCACGCGCACAGCATCGCAGGTGCGCGGCCGGAGACAGGGGGTGGCCGCTCCCCCGCGCACAGCCACCCGGCTACGGTTGAGCGGAGCCGGCAGGGGGTTGTGAGGGACGATGTCCGAGCTCGGAGATCTCACGATCCTGGCCGTCGAGGACAACGACTTCCAGCGGCTGGCCGTCGTCCGCCTCCTCGAGGCAGCCGGGGTCGGTCGCGTGCTGCAGGCCGCCGACGGCGCCGAGGGCCTCGAGGTGCTGCGCAGCTTCGCGGTGACGCCCGACATCGTGCTGTCCGACGTCGACATGCCCGGCATGGACGGCATCGAGTTCCTCCGCCACGTCGCCGCGGGCCGACTGGCCCGGGCGGTCGCGGTCAACAGCAGCCTCGACGCCTCGATGCTGGCGGCCATCGAATCCATGGCCAAGGGCTACGGGTTGCAGGTGCTCGGCGCGCTGGAGAAGCCGCTGACCGCCGAGCGGCTGAGCGCGCTGCTCGCCAGCTACCGGATCGAGGCCACCGATGCGGGGGCCGGCCACGAGCAGCACGACCCCGCCTGTCTGCGGGCGGCCATCGCCTCGCGTGAGCTGCGCCCGTGGTTCCAGCCCAAGGTCCGGCTGGCCACCGGCGAGGCGTGCGGCGTCGAGGCCCTGGTCCGGTGGGTCCGGGCGGACGGCACCACCGTCCCACCCGGCGCGTTCCTGCCGGACGTCGAGCAGCACGGGCTCATCGACCTCCTCACCGAGAGCGTGCTCGCGCAGACCTGCGAGCAGCTCGCCGGGTGGTGCGCCGCCGGGCTCACGCTCACCGCGTCGGTGAACCTGTCGATGGGCGGGCTCGACGACGTGCAGGTGGCCGACCGCTACTGCGCGGTCGTCGCGGACCACGGAGTGCAGGCCGCGCAGCTGACGTTCGAGCTGACCGAGACGGCGGTCGCCAGCAACCTCGCCCGCTCGCTGGACGTGCTGACCCGCCTGCGGCTGCGCGGGTTCGGCCTGTCGATCGACGACTTCGGCACCGGCTACAGCTCGCTGGCGCAGCTGCGGCAGATGCCGTTCACCGAGCTGAAGGTCGACCAGTCGTTCGTGCGCCGCGCGCACCAGGACCCGCGGCGCCGGGCCATGGTCGAGACCAGCCTCGACCTCGCCCGACGGCTCAACCTGCGCACCGTCGCGGAGGGCGTCGAGGAGCGCGCGGAGTGGGACCTGCTGGCCGAGCTGGGCACCGACGAGGTGCAGGGCTACTTCGTCGCCCGACCGATGCCCGGCGAAGACATCCCCGAGTGGTCCGCCTCGTGGAGCAGAGGGTGACCCGGCTCGAGCCGGACATCGAGGCGCTCGTCGAGGCCCGCGTCGCCGAGCGGGTGAAGGCGCTCGAGGCGCAGCTGCACGCGCAGGAGCTGGAGCTGCAGGCCGCCCTGGCCCAGGCGAAGGCCGACTGGGTCAGCCGCGCCGGCGGCACCGCCGTCGACATCCACGACCGAAGGGCGCTCGAGGCCGAGCTCGCGGCCGCGCTCGCGCAGGTGTCGGAGAGCAACCGTCGCTTCGAGATCATCGCGAGCACGATCGACACGCACTTCTGGATCACGCTGCCGGACCTCTCCGAGTGGGTCTACCTGAACCCCGCCATCGCGAAGTCGCTGGGTCACAGCGTCGAGGAGATGTACGCCGAGCCCGAGCTCATCCCCTCGCTGTTCCACCCCGAGGACGTGCCGGTCATCGAGAACGCGCTGGCGCTCATCGCCGCGGGGTCGCACGAAGAGTTCGAGTTCCGTTGCCGGGTGGCGGACGGCAGCTACCACTGGTTCTGGGGCAAGGGCTACCCCGAGCTCGACGCCGCGGGCGATGTCGCCCGCATCATCGGTTCGTCGACCGACATCACCGAGCACAAGCGCCTCACCGCCGAGCTCGAGGTCCGCAGCGAAGAGGCGCTGGCCGCGTCGAAGGCGAAGTCCGCGTTCCTCGCCACGATGACGCACGAGCTGCGCACGCCCGTCATCGGCGTGACCGGCATGCTCGAGGTGCTCGCGCACACCGACCTCGATGCGGAGCAGCGCCGGTCATTGTCGATCGTGCGGCAGTCGGCGGACTCGCTGCTGCAGATCCTCGGTGACGTTCTCGACGTCTCGAAGATCGAGGCGGGCCGCCTCGAGCTCGCGCCCACGGTGACGAGCCTCCCGCGCATCGTGCAGCACGTGGCGCACGACTTCGTGCACCCGGCCTCGAGCAAGGGCATCCTGCTCACCTTCGAGGTGGATCCGCAGGTCAGCCCGGCACACCTCGCCGACGCGTTGCGGCTGCGCCAGATCCTCACGAACTTCACGTCCAACGCGCTGAAGTTCACGTCCAGAGGCGCCATCCACATCGGTCTGCGCGTCCTCGACCAGGGCGCGGCCGACCAGCTGCTGCTCCTCTCGGTCGCGGACACCGGAATCGGCATACCGCCGGAGCACCAGGCGAACCTCTTCGAGGCCTTCACGCAGGCCGAGTCGTCGACGACGCGGCGCTTCGGCGGGACCGGGCTGGGCCTGAACATCTGCCGTCTGCTGGCGGACATGATGGACGGTGATGTCTCGCTCGAGAGCGAGGTCGCCAAGGGGACGACGCTGCGCTTCCGCGCCCGGCTGCCGGTCGCCGATCCTCTGCTGCTCCCGCCCGAGGAGGACGACAGCCGTCCGGTCGCGCTCGGCCGCCGCCGCCGAACGCACGCCGAGGCGGTCGCCGAAGGGAGCCTGCTGCTCCTCGTCGAGGACCACCGCATCAACCGCCTCGTCCTCACCCAGCAGCTCGAGCTCGCGGGCTTCGCGGTGGATGTCGCCGGCGACGGTGCGGAGGGCCTCGAGATGTGGCAGCGCGGCAGCTACGCACTGGTGCTCACCGACCTGCACATGCCGGTGATGGACGGTCGTGACCTCGTGCGCGAGATCCGCACCGCCGAGCGGGACCGGGGCGCCCCGCGCACCCCCGTGCTCGGGCTGACCGCCGCGGCGCTGCGGGACGAGCTCGAAGGCTGCCTCGAGGCCGGCATGGACGACGTCATGCTCAAGCCGACGACCGTGCCGATGATCATCGGTGCGCTGCGCCGCTGGTTGCCGCAGCTCGACTGGGCCGACGTCGCGGTCGTCGAGGTGCCGCCGTCACGGGCTTCGGCGCCCGACGGTCACCTGCGCGCGCTGGTCGCCCGGATGGCCGGTGGCGACGCCGGGCTCCTCACCGAGCTGCTCGAGTCGTTCGACGCTGCGACCCGCGACGACCTCGACCACCTCGCCCGCGCGGTCAGGGACCGCGACGCCGCGGAGGTGCGTCACCGGGCGCATCGGATCAAGGGGTCGAGCCGCACGATCGGCGCCGACCACCTGGCCGACGTCGCCCAGCAGGTCGAGGACGCGAGCACCGACGGGGGCTGGACGGTCATCGACGAGCGGGCCACGGTGCTGACCGCCGCCGCGCTCGACCTGCTCGACTCCTGATGGCTCTGCTCGACTGCACGTCGAGCTCGATCAGCCGTTCCCGAAGCCGCCGGAGACGGGGCTCGGCGCGTGGGTCGGCGGGCGGCGCGCCGGCGGCGGATTCACCGGCGGGTTGGCCCGGGGCACCGCCGAGCTCGGCGCGCGCGTCGGGCGCGGAGCGGCGGGCGACGGGGGCACCGACGACCGCGGGGCGGTGGCCGAGGACGGGGCGGGCGACGGCTCGGCCGCCACGAACGTCGCCTTGGAGTGCGCCGAGCCGTCGGCGTCGAGCAGCCACAGCTGCGACGGCGTGCGGCCACCGACGATGACGAACGCGACAGTCACGTTCAGGTTCGAGCCGGGCGGCAGCATCGTCACGCCGGTGGGCGTCACCGGCGCGTAGGTCCCACCCTCGGCGTCGTGCAGGCTCAGGCGCGAGAAGTCGAGCTGCTGGTTCTTCGGGCCGTCGTTGGCCACGACGACCAGCACCGAGCAGGTCGGCACCGTCGTCTTCGGCGCCGGCTCGCACGCGGTGAGGTCCGCGGCGGCGATGTCCAGGGTGGTGGGGCCGGCGATGACCTTCTTCGAGCCGCAGCCTGTGAGAGCGGTCATGACGATCAGCGGCGCGACGACGGCGCCGAGCCGGCCCGGGTTCACGCCCGCACCGTCACCTTGTTGCTCACCGCGCCGGGGATGCCGTGTCCCGGCGCGCACGTGATCCGCACCGTGTAGGTGCCGTGCTGACCGAACCGCAGGTGGATGGGCGCCACGTGTCCGGGCCGGACCTTCGTCGTGCCCAGCGACACGGTCCCGCCCGCGCGCCCCACCACGAGACCGACGACGTAGTAGGCGACGGTGTCCGGACCGTGCACGACGACCTTGCCGCTCACCGCCTGGCCGAGCTTCGCCGTGTGCGGCAGCACGAGCACGACGGACGGGACGACCTTCGTCGTCGTGTCCGCACTGCTCACCGCGTCGACGCCGGGCTCGCCGGCGAAGAACGCGCGGTAGACGACCGACCGCGTGGGCGCCATCGACAGTGCGGCCACACCGTTGGCCGCGGTCGTGGCCGTCCCCACGTCGGTCCACGTCTTCGCTCCCGGGCGGTGCGCCTGGAGGTGCACGAGGCGGCCGTTGAGCGGTGAGCCGTCACCGAGCCGCAGCGTCGCGGTCGCGCTGACGCGCCTGCCCCATGGCGTCGCCTTCGGAGCGAGCAGGGTCAGGCGTCCGGGCGCCGTGACCACGACGTGACGCACGGCGACGGTGGTGACGGCCGCGACGTCGGTTGCGGTGACGGTCAGCGTCTGCGGGCCGAGCAGCGTCGAAGCCTCCCAGTGCACGGTCCAGTGCGACGCGTCGTCCTGGGTGACGACAGTGGCGCCCGCGTCGCTCTGGGCGGTCACCGACTCCACCGCCTTGCCGGTGGTGCTGCTGGGTGTCGCGGTGACAGTCACGACGAGCGGCGCGCGCGCGACGTGGGCGCCGTCGGGCAGGTTCGTGAACGAGACGTCCGGCCCGGGGTTGGACACCGTGACGTGGGCGGTGGCGCTGTCCGCGGAGAGGCCGCCGGCATCGGTGACGCGGACGGCGACGGTGTGCGGGCCCGTGAGCCCCGTGGTGTCCCACGAGCCGGCGTAGTCGCCGGGCGGGCCGGCGGGGGCGAGCAACCCGGCCGGCGTGCCGTCGACGAGCAGCGTGACCGTGGCGCCGCCGCCTGCATCGGTGAGGGCGTGCGCGGTCACGGCGACGGCGGTCCCGCCGACCGTCGCGCCGTCGGCCGGTGCGTGGAGCACCACCGACGGCGGGTTGGCGACGGTGACGTCGACGCCCGCGCTCGTGCCGGTGCGGTTGAGCGCATCGGTGACGTCGGCGGTGATGGTGTGCGCGCCGTTGTAGCCCGCGGTGCTCCAGTCGTACGTGTAGGGCGCGCTCGTCAGCGTGGCGAGCGTCGTGGTCCCGTCGAGCTTCAGCACCACCTGGGTGATGGCGGCCCCCTGGTACGGCGTGGGATCGGCGGTGATGGCCACCGTGCCGCTCACCGGGCCGGCCGCCGGTGACGTGACCGTGACCGCGACGCTGTTCTGCACCGTGACGGCCTTGCTGGCCTGCTTGGTCGCTCCGAGGTTGTCGGTCGCGACCGCGATGACGGTGTGGGCGCCGTCGGCGAGGGACGTCGTGTCCCACGACCCGTCGTAGGTGCTGCCGGTCGCGGTCGTGTCGATGACGATGCGGTGCGCCACGTTCACCGCGTCGTAGTAGAAGGCGACGTTGCTGATGGTGCGGCCGGACCCGACGGCGGTCGAAGCGTCGGCGGCGAGCGGGACCGATCCGCCGACGGTCGGCGTGCCGCTGCCGGACGGTGCGGTCAGCGTGATCGCCGGCGGGTGGCTGACGGTGATCGCGACGGTCTGCGACGCCGAGCAGCTGCCGATCGCGGTCGTGACGGTGAGCTGCTGGCTGCCGGTGACCGCTGACGTCGACACGTCGCCTGCGTAGGTGCCGGCGGTGTCGGTGAGGCTGACCGGGGCGCCGGCGCCGACCTTCGCGGTCACCGACGTGACCGCCGCGCCGAGGTAGGTGTCGCTCGTCGCGACGTGCACGGTCTCGCCGGTGACGGTCGCTCCGGCCGTCGGCGCGCTGACGACCACGGCAGGGTGGTTGGCCACCGTGACGCCGACCCCGGGCGACGCGGGTCCGGGCCCGTTCACGTCGCTCGCGGTCGCGGTGATGGTCGCGGCACCGTCGGCGACTGCGGTCGTGTCCCAGGTGTCGGTGTAGGGCGCGGTGGTGGCCGTGCCGCCGACCGCACCGGCTTCGGTGAACGTGACGCCGGTGATGTCCGGCGGCACCGCATCCGGGTCGGGGGTGGCGCTGGCGGTGACCGCGACGGCCGCGCCGCACACGACGGCGCCCGCGGCGGGGCTGTCGACGGTGGTGGTCGGACCGCCGGCCGCCGCCGCCG
>DASZYF010000125.1:0-24455 GCA_035545535.1 Mycobacteriales bacterium
CCCGGGCGGCGCGGCCCCGCGCACGTGCGGTGACGGTGGTGACCGTCGACCCGCCCCGGGCCGCCCACGCCGCCGCCGTCGGCGCGCGGCTCGCCCGCTCGCGCGACTACGCCGGCGTCGCCCGGCCCTTGCAACGGGCCACCCGGGCGCGGCTGACCCGGCGCGCCGGGCTGTCGTGGGACGCGTCCCCGGAGGAGCTGCGCCTCGCGAGCACGCGTCTCGGCGTGCCCGAGGGACTCGTCGACGTGATCCTGCGCGAGCCCGACCTCCGCGAGGAGGTCGTCGACGTCGGCCGCGCCCTCGCCGCGGTGTCGAACGCAGCGGCCCCCGGTGCCATACGGTCCCAGTCGTGACCCGCCCCGTCCGCCGCGCCGCCGCCCGTGCCGTCGCGCTCGACGACCTGCTGGCGTCGGTGCAGGGCGAGGTCGAGAAGGTCGTCGTGGGCCAGACGGACGTCGTCACGACGATCCTCGGCTCGGTGCTCGTCGGCGGTCACGTCCTGCTCGAAGGCGTGCCGGGCGTTGCGAAGACGCTGCTCGCCCAAGCGTTCGCCCGCACGCTCGACCTCGACTTCCGCCGCGTGCAGTTCACGCCCGACATGCTGCCCAGCGACCTCACCGGCACCGTCGTGCTCCGCGGCGGGCGCACCGAGTTCGTGCCCGGCCCCGTGTTCGCCAACGTCGTCCTCGGTGACGAGATCAACCGCACGCCGCCGAAGACGCAGGCCGCGCTGCTGGAGGCGATGCAGGAGTCGACGGTGACGGTCGACGGCACGACGCACGTCCTGCCCGACCCGTTCCTCGTGCTGGCGACGCAGAACCCGCTCGAGCTCGAGGGCACCTACCCGCTGCCGGAGGCGCAGCTCGACCGTTTCCACGTCCGCGCGATCGTCGACTACCCGTCGGCCGAGGACGAGGTGCGGCTGCTCGCCCTCGCGCACCGCGGGGTGGCGCCGGTGACGCTCGAAGATGTGCGGCCGGTCGCCAACGCCGCGACCCTCGCCGCCGCCGTCGACCTCGTCGAGCAGACACGGGTCACCGACGAGCTCGCGCAGTTCGTCGTCGGCATCGTGCGGGCCACGCGGGCGACGCCCGGCGTGCAGATCGGCGCGAGCCCCCGCGCGGCCGTGCACCTGCTCGCGGCGTCGAAGGCGGCCGCGCGGCTCTCCGGTCGTGACTTCGTCACGCCGGACGACGTCGCGGCCGTCGCGCCCAGCGTGCTGCTCCACCGGCTGGTGCTCACGCCGGAGAGCGAGCTCGAGCGCATCTCACCGCGGGTGCTGCTCGACGCGGCGCTGTCCCGCGTCGCCATCCCGCGCTGACCGGATGAGCCCGACGCCGCTGGCGGCCGCCCTCGTCGCGGCGAGCGGGCTCCTCGCGCTCGCATCACCGTGGGCCGGCATCCCGCTCGCGGTGATCGTGGTCGCACTCACCGTGCAGGACGCGTTGAAGGTGCGCACGCCGCCGGAGGGTGCGCGCTTCGCACCGCCGCTGCTCTCGCGCGGCGTGCCCGACGTGATCCGCGTCGACATCCGGGCGGAAGGCTCGCTCGAGCTCGCGCAGCCCGCGGTCGCCGGGCTCGCCGTCGGTCCGCTGACCCTCATGGACGAGGGCGTGTGGCAGGCGTCGATCACCGCCACGCGCCGCGGCCGCCATCGGCTCCCGCCGGTGGAGGTCCGCCTCATCGGCCCCTGGCGGCTCGGCGCGTGGACGCACGAGGTCGGCGCGCCCGTCGACATCGCCGTGTACCCCGACCTGCCGGCCGCTCGGCGGCTTGCGCGGGCCTTGCGCAGCGAAGCCGTCGACGCCGCGGGAGCGACGGTGTCGGGCCCGCTCGGGCTCGGCACCGACTTCGAGGCGCTGCGCGACTACCGGCCCGACGACGACGTGCGGATGGTCAACTGGAAGGCGACCGGTCACTACGGCCGTCCGATGAGCAACACCTACCGCGTGGAGCAGTCCCGCCGGGTGCTCCTCGCGCTCGACTGCGGGCGGCTCATGGCCGCCCCGAGCCCGCGGGGTGGCACGCGGCTCGACGCCGCCGTGGACGCGGCGGCCGCGCTGGCGATGGCGGCCGACGCCGTGGGGGACCGCGTCGGGCTGGTCGCCTACGACGACGGCGTGCGGGCGGCGGTGCGCCCGCACGTGCGCAGCGGCGATGCGGTGCTGCGGGCGTTGGCCGACCTCGAACCGCGGGTGGTCGACAGCGATCTCACGTCGGCCGTGCCGGTGCGCGAGCTGCTCGGCCGCGGGGCCCGCGCGACGGTCGTCGTGCTCACCGAGCTGTTCGACGAGGCGGCGGCGCGTGGTCTCGTCGCGGCCCTGCCCGCCCTGACGTCGCGGCACGCGGTCATCGTCATCAGCGCCGTCGACAGTGAGCTCGAAAACATCCTGCGCACGCCGCCCGAGCACTACCGGGACGCCGCGGTCATGGCGGCCGCCGCCGACCTCGCCGAAGCCCGTGCGCGC
This sequence comes from Mycobacteriales bacterium, assembly GCA_035545535.1. Classification (GTDB taxonomy): domain Bacteria; phylum Actinomycetota; class Actinomycetes; order Mycobacteriales; family CAJCIY01; genus DASZYF01. The sequence goes on from DASZYF010000125.1 coordinate 2,469, forward strand.
GCCCGCTCGCTCATCACCCGCACCGGGGCCCGCGTGGTCGAAGCCGCTCCCGACCAGCTGTCCGCCGCCGCCGTGGCCGCCTACCGCCAGGTGAAGGCCCGCGTCCCGGCGTGACGCCGTGCCCTTCGGGCACGAGCGTCGAAGGGCGGCTGGCGAGGTGGGTGCCGGGCCAGGCCGGGCGGTTCGCTGCGGGATGGCGAGTCGATCAAGGAGAACCGCAGACGATCAAGGAGAACCGCAGACGATCAAGGACGTGCGCGGGTCCGACCGGCTCGCGGACCACCACGAGTCCTTGGTCGACTGCACTAGTCCTTGATCGACGGTGTCTGCCTGCACTGGATCGCCGGGTGAACCCTGCATCTACCTGCCAGCCGCTCGTGACGCTCGTGCGGGTCAGGCCACGGCGTCAGTCGGAGCGGCCGAGGATGAAGGTGCCGGCGACGAGGGCGACGACGGCGGCGATCCCGGCGGGCGCCGCGGCGGTGAGGCTCGTGCTCCGGGCCAGGGCCGCCAGCAGGGCCGCGATGCCGAACCAGGGGAGCGCTCCGGCGAGCGCGAGGGCGCCGTCGCGGGCGGCGAACCGGACCGCGCTCGCGCGGTCGACCTCGCCGGGATCGACGAGCACCCGACCCAGCCGCAGGCCGTGCGCCGCGACGATGGCGACGAGCAGCATCGCGAGCGCACCGTCGGCTCCCAACGCCGCCGCCCACGTCCCCCCGTGCACCGACAGCGCGAGCCCGGCCGGCACCCCGAGCGCCAGCCCGGTCGCCGCGAGGACGACGACGGTCCCGATGCCGGCGAGCACCCCGGCCACCAGAGCGAGCACGGCGACGGCGAGGGCAGCGAGCGCGGTCCAGCTGTGCCCGTTGCCGGGGGCGCCGCGGGGCAGGCCGTACAGCGCGGGGTCGAGCGACGCGCGCCGCAGCGACGGCGGCAGCGTGCGCTCGGCGGCGGACGGCGACGTGTGCGCCCAGACCGCGCTGGCGACACCGGCGACGAGGACGACGCCGAGGGCCGTCGCGGTCTCGCGCAGCCGCGCCCGGACGAGCGACCACCACCCGCTGACCACGAAGCGCACGACCGCGGCGAGCGGCGTCGTGCGCGGGACGCCGTACACCGCCTCGCGACCGCGCGCGACGACGTCCTCGAGCGAGGCGACGACCGGGTTGCCGGCGTACCGCCGTCGGGCCAGCGCGAGGTCGGCGGCCGCGCCGCGGTAGCGGTCGGCGAGCCGGAGCACGTCGGCCGCGCCCAGCCGCGACGTCCGGGCGCGCGCGGAGAGGTTGTCGAGCTCGGCCCAGACGGGCGAGCGATCGGCGACGAACGCGTCGAGGGACCCACCCGCCACGCACCGACGGTAGGGGATCCCGACCTACGCTGGGCTGCGTGACCACCGCGGTGTCGGTGCGGCGTGACGTGCTCGCGCCCGACCGGCTGCTGCCGGTCACCACACCGGAGGGCGTCGGGCTCCGCCTCGAGGTCGCGGGAGTGGGCGCCCGGGGGCTCGCCGCGCTCTTCGACCTGGTCCTCGGCGGGCTTGCCCTCCTCGTCGTCGCGGCGGCCAAGGTGGACGTCCTCGCGGCACCGCGTCCCGCGTGGCGGCCCACCGACATCGGCTGGATCGATGCGGCGTTGCGCGACGTCTGGCGCGGCAGCGTCGCCGGCCTCGTCATCCTCATCGCGTTCCCCCTGCTGTGCGAGCTCGTGCTCGGCGGGCGCACGCCCGGCAAGATCGCCCTGCACCTGCGTGTGCTCACCCTCGGCGGCGACCGGCCCGACGGCGTCGCGATCGCGGTGCGCAACCTGCTGCGCCTCGTCGACCTGCTGCCCGGCACCTACGCCGTCGGTGCGCTGCTCGTCGGGTCGACGGCCCGTGCGCAACGCGTCGGCGACCTCGCCGCCGGCACCACGGTCGTGCGCGTGCGCACGGTCGCCGCCGCGCGGGCGCACGCCTACACCCCGTGGATGGCGATGGGCCCGCCGCGCGCGGATGGTGAGACGCCGTCGGTCGAAGCCGACTCGCGCACGTGGGATCTGCGCGCACTGACGCCCGCGCACACCGAGGTGCTGCAGATCTACGCCGCCCGCCGCTGGGCGCTGCCGCCGATGGTGCGGGCCACGTACGGCGCGTGGCTCGCCGACGTGCTGCGCCGCTGCGTGCGCGGCGCCGATCCGGCGCTGCCGCCGGAGACGTTCCTCGACGCGCTGCTCGCGCGCGTCACCAGCGGAGCCCCGGTCGGTCGGCGATGACGCACCCGCACGACCCCTACGACGTCACGTGGGACGAGTTCCGCCGCAAGACGCCGCGCGTGTACGGCGAGAAGCGCGGCGAGGGCGAGGAGCCGGACCCCGCGACCGCGACGGCGTACGTCGAGCAGCCCGAACCCGAACCGGGGATGTACACGATCGAGGGGATGCTCAAGGGCCTGTCGAAGGCGACGGCCGCGATGGCGAACGGTCAGGTGCCGCCGGCCCGCGCGCGCATCTTCCGGTGGGGCGTCCGTGTGTGGCTCGCCTTCCTGATCCTCCCGATCGCGCTCGCGGTGCTGGGCCTCATCCAGCGCTGGTTCTAGCCGCACAAAGCCACTGCCGACGAAGCGATGCGCCGGGCAGGATGGTCGCGTGATCGATGAGCGCGGCGCGCGGCTGCTCGAAGCGCAGCACAAGGCCGAGGAGCTGTTCGACGCCGTCGTCGAGCAGGGCCTGCTGCGCCCCGGCATCACCGAGCGGCAGCTGAGCGTCGAGGTCCGCGACCTCGCGCGGACGCTGCTCGGCGTCGAGCAGCACTGGCACAAGCGGGTGGTGCGCAGCGGGCCGAACTCGATGCTGGCCTACGCGGCCAACCCGCCCGACCGCACGATCGCCCCGGACGATGTGATCTACCTCGACCTCGGCCCGGTCTTCTCCGCGTGGGAGGCCGACTTCGGCCGCACCTACGTGCTGGGCGACGACCCCGACCCGCGCAAGCTCGAGCTGGTCGAGAGGCTGCCCCTGGCGTGGGACGAGGGCAAGCAGCTCTTCGACGAGACGCCCGACGTCACCGGTGCGCAGCTGTTCGCGTTCGTGCGCGACCGCGCCGAGGAGAACGGCTGGACGTTCGGTCAGCCGACCGCCGGCCACGTCATCGGCGACTTCCCGCACGCGCTCGCGGCGGGGGACCGGAGCTTCTCGCGCATCGCGCCGGCCAACGACCGGCCCCTGCGCGGAGTCGACGTCGACGGTCGCGAGCTGCACTGGATCCTCGAGGTCTTCCTCGTCGACCGCGACCGCGGGTTCGGCGGCTTCCACGAGGAGCTGCTCACCGTCTGAGCCTCAGGCGCGGGCCTGCAGCAGCACCACCGTCTGGGCCGGGACAGCACCCGTCGCGCCCTTGCCGCGCAGCGTGCCGCTCGTGTCCAGCGCCAGCGCGTAGCCGCGCGGGTAGGGCTTGCCCGGGCGGGTGACGGCGACGTCGGTGTCGCCGGCGTTGAGCTGGATCAGGTAGGAGGCATCGGTGACGCGCTCGCCCCGCGGCCCGCGGGTGCGGATGGCGTTGCCGGACAGGAACACCTGCAGCACCGGCGGGTCCACGTCGTACCAGTCGCTCTCGTCCATCTCGGTGCCGTCGGCGCGGAACCACGCGATGTCCTTGACCCCCGACGCGTCGGCGTGCCCTTCGAAGAACGCGCGCTGGCGCAGCACCGGCGACCCGTGCCGCAGGTGGATGAGCCGGCACGTCAGCGCGAGCAGGTCGCGGTCGGCGCCTTCCCAGTCGACCCACGAGATCTCGTTGTCCTGGCAGTACGCGTTGTTGTTGCCGTGCTGCGTGCGGCCGATCTCGTCGCCCGCGGTGAGCATCGGCACGCCGGACGACAGCAGCAGCGTCGCGAGCAGGGAGCGCTGCCGGCGGGCGCGCACCGTGCGGACGGCCACGTCGTCGGTCGGTCCTTCGACCCCCCCGTTCGACGAGCGGTTGTCGTCCGTGCCGTCACGGTTGTCCTCGCCGTTCGCCTCGTTGTGCTTGTGCTCGTAGGAGACGAGATCGGCGAGCGTGAATCCGTCGTGCGCGGTGACGAAGTTGACCGATGCCGAAGGCCCGCGACCGGTGCCTTCGTACAGGTCGCTCGAGCCGGTGAGCCGGTAGCCGAGGTCGCGGAACGCGGACCGCCCGCCGTCACTGCCCGGCTGCAGCCAGAAGTCGCGCACGGTGTCGCGGTACTTGCCGTTCCACTCCGCCCACAGCGGCGGGAACTCGCCCACCTGGTAGCCGCCGGGGCCGACGTCCCACGGCTCGGCGATGAGCTTGACGCGGGACACGACCGGGTCCTGCTGCACGATGTCGAAGAACGCGGACAGCTTGTCCACGTCGTGCATCGAGCGGGCGAGCGCGGATGCGAGGTCGAACCGGAAGCCGTCGACGTGCATCTCGGTCACCCAGTAGCGCAGCGAGTCCATGATGAGCTGCAGCACGTGCGGCTGGCGCGCGTCGAGTGTGTTGCCGCAGCCGGTGTAGTCGACGTAGCGCGACGGGTCGGCGTCGTCGAGGCGGTAGTACGCGGGGTTGTCGATGCCGCGGAACGCCAGCGTGGGCCCGGTCTCGTCCCCTTCGGCAGTGTGGTTGTAGACGACGTCGAGGATCACTTCGATGCCGGCGCGGTGCAGTGCGCGCACCATGCTCTTGAACTCGCCGACCTGCTCGCCGCGCGGGCCGCTCGCGGAGTACGCGGCGTGGGGCGCGAAGTAGCCGATCGAGTTGTAGCCCCAGTAGTTCGTCAGCCCGCGGCGCAGCAGCGCGATCTCGCTGACGAAGTGGTGCACCGGCAGCAGCTCCACCGCGGTGACACCGAGGTCGGTGAGGTGCTTGATCACCGCCGGGTGCGCGAGCCCCGCGTACGTGCCGCGCAGGTGCTCGGGCACGTCGGGGTGCCGCTGGGTGAAGCCCTTGACGTGCAGCTCGTACACCACGCTGTCGGCGAGCGGCGTGCGCGGGGCGTGGTCGTCGCCCCAGGGGAACGGGTCGTGCACCACGACGCTGTGCGGCACGTGCGGCGAGCTGTCCACGTCGGAGTCGTCGAACACCGACGGGTCGTCGTGGAGCTCGCCGCAGAGCGCGCGGGCGTACGGGTCGACGAGCAGCTTGTGCGGGTTCCAGCGCAGCCCCTTCTCCGGGTCGTGCGGCCCGTGCGCGCGGAACCCGTAGCGCGTTCCCGGTGCCATCCCCGGCAGGTAGCCGTGCCACGTGTGGAAGGTGTTCTCCTGCAGCGGGATCGCGGTCTCGGTGCCGTCGTCGTGCAGCAGGCAGAGATCGATCGCCTCCGCGCCCTCGGCGAAGACGGCGACGTTGCACCCCTCGCCGTCCCACGTCACCCCGAGGGGGTAGGGAAGGCCCGGCCAGGTCTCCTGCGTCACCGGCGGCCCGCTCAGGCGGGCGGTGAGTGCCGGGCGCGGTGGCGCCGCTCGGGCGGGAACAGGTCGGCGAGCGTGGTGCCCGGGGGCAGGCGCAGCGCACCCGTCGCCGGCCGCGGCTGGTGCCGCCGCGCGCGCTCCTGCAGCGCGTGCAGCACCAAGGCGTCCTGCAGCACCCGGGCGAACTCGGCGGGCTCGGACAGCATCCAGCCGTGCCGGCCCTTCACCAGCTCAGTGCCGATCTCGCCGAGGCCCGCGGCGGCGTGCGCCATCTCACCGGGGAGCGTCAACCGGTCGCGGTCGCCCCACACGAACAGCGTCGGCACCCCGGACTCGACGAGCGCATGCGCCTCGTCCGCGAGGCTGGCGGACAGCGCGACGTAGGCCGCGGCGGCGGCGCGCACCGGATGACGGACGAGGTTCCCCGCGACGTCGCGCAGCACCCGCGGGAGCACGTGCGGCAGCATCCACTCGCGCGGATCGAGCTCGGTCGCCGCGCCGAGCAGCCAGCGCGTCCACGAGCCGTTGACCATCGTCCCCGTGCCGCGGCTCGGCCGGCCGCCCACCGGGTTCACCAGCGTCAACGACCGGACGAGGTCCGGCCGTCGCGTCGCCAGCCGCAGCGCGACGCCGCCGCCGAGCGAGTGGCCGACGACGAACACCGGCTTGGCGGGGTCGAGCGTGTCGAGCAGCGCGGCGATGCGGTCGGCGTACTGCGTCAGCCCCGACGTCACCGGCACGGTCGAGGACGCGCCGAAGCCCGGCAGGCTCGGCGCCCACACCTGCACGCCCGCCGCCGTGAGGCGCAGCACCGCGCCCGCGTACGAGCGCGGCGTGAGGCCCCAGCCGTGCAGGAAGAGCAGCGGGTCGGCGTCGTCGCGGCCCGCGGTCATGAGCTCGACCTGCGGCCCCGTCGGCAGCGAGACCCGGCGCCAGGACGGCGCCGACACGCTCGCCAGTCGGGTGCTCACACCATCGAACCTAGGCAAACTTCACCGCGCGCGAGGCCAGACCCGGACTTCTCCCCGAGGGCGAGCCGCAGCGGCGTCGCCGGTCCGGCCGGCTACTTCTCGAGGTCCGGGCGCAGCCGGCCCGCGATGTCGGCGAGGTGGCTCGCGTCCGCGCCCTCCTCGAACAGCACGATCACGGTGTCCTTGTCGGCGACGCCGCAGATCGCGGCGATGTTGCGGATGGTGCCGCACTTGAGCTTCGCCCCGCCGCTGATCGGGTAGTCGGCGAGCGTCTCGCCGGAGGACTCGGCCCCGCTGGCGAAGCCGTTGATCACGTCCTCGGCCTTGTCGAACTTGCCGGTGTCGCCGCCCGCGACCGCGACCTGGTTGGGGCCGTCGGTGTAGGCGCCGGACACGAAGTGCTTGATGTTGTAGCTCGAGATGGCCTGGTCGAAGCCGGTGAGGAAGCGCGCGGTGTCACCGGTGGCTTCGGCCTTGGTCAGGCCGCCGGCGGTGTCGTGCAGCGTCAGGTGGTGGCGCGGGCGCACGAGGTCGTAGACGACGCCGATGACGCCGAGCCCGATGATGACCGCGAGGATCGAGAGCAGCACCTTCAGCAGCGTGCGCTTCTTCTTCGGCGGCGGGGCATAGGGCTGTCCGTAGGCCATGGGCTGGCCCCACGCGGCGGGCTGGCCCGGCTCCCCACCGGCGGTGACCGGCGGGAGGACGCCCGGGGGCGGCGGGCCGCCCGGGAAGCCGCCCGGCGGGGGCGGCGGGGGCGGCGGCGGGAAGCCCGCAGGAGGCGGGGCGCCGCCCGCGGGGTCGGCTCCGGGTTCGGGGAAGCCGCTCGGCGGAGGCTGGGTCACGTCTACTCCCCACGGTCCGGCGCGAGGACGCCCCTCGCCCGTCCGGAGCCTGGCACAGCCAACCCACAGGAAGGGCGATCCCACGCCGTCCGAGGCCCCCCGGGGCGGGTCGCGGACGGCTCGTTAGGCTCGCCGGATGGCTGTGGACGAACCGGCGTACGTGCGCTTGGAGGTCAGCGAGGGCGTCGGCACGATCCGGCTCGACAAGCCCCCGATGAACGCGCTCGACGCGCAGGTGCAACGGGAGCTCCGGGCGGCCGCCCAGCAGGCGAGCGAGCGGGCCGACGTGCGGGCCGTGGTCGTCTACGGCGGGCCTAAGGTGCTGGCCGCCGGGGCGGACATCAAGGAGATGCAGGCGATGTCCTTCCAGGACATGACCCTGCGCATCCGCGAGCTGCAGGACTGCCTCGGCGCGGTCGCCGAGATCCCCAAGCCCACCATCGCGGCGGTCACCGGCTACGCCCTCGGCGGGGGCCTCGAGGTCGCGCTGTCGTGCGACTTCCGTGTCGCCGGTGACAACGCGCGGCTCGGTGTGCCCGAGATCCAGCTCGGCGTCATCCCCGGCGGCGGCGGGACGCAACGCCTCGCCCGGCTCATCGGCCCGGCCCGCGCCAAGGACATGGTCTTCACCGGCCGGCACGTCCGGGCCGACGAGGCGCTCGCCATCGGCCTGGTCGACGAGGTGGTCGCGCCGGACGACGTGTACGAGGTCGCGTTCCAGCGGGCGCTCCGCTACACCAAGGGCCCGGCGCTCGCCCTGCGGGCGGCCAAGGAGACCATCGACCGCGGCCTCGACGTCGACCTGGCGACCGGTCTGGCCATCGAGCGGGCCGCCTTCGCGAGCCTGTTCGCCACCGAGGACCGCACGATCGGCATGACGACCTTCGTCGAGTCCGGTCCCGGCAAGGCCGAGTTCGTAGGACGGTGACGGAGATGACCGAGGCAGTGACGAACGACGGGACGCTCGCGCAGGAGCAGGTCGAGGCGGCGTGGAAGGACCCCAAGCTCGCCAACGTCCTGTACCACGACTGGGAGGCCCAGTCCTACGACGACAAGTGGCACATCTCCTACGACGAGCGCTGCATCACCTACGCGCGCCGGCGCTTCGAGGTCGCCACGGGTGAGGCGTGGGACGGCACGCCGTACCCGACCGCCCTCGAGCTCGGCTGCGGCACCGGCTTCTTCCTGCTGAACCTCGTCTCCGCCGGCGTCATCGCCAAGGACGGCGGCGCGGTCACCGACATCAGCCCCGGCATGGTGAAGGTCGCGCAGCGCAACGCCGAAGGCCTCGGCTTCACCGTCGAGGGCCGGGTCGCCGACGCCGAGTCGCTGCCCTTCGACGACGACTCGTTCGACCTCGTCGTCGGCCATGCCGTGCTGCACCACATCCCGGACGTCGAGCTCTCGCTGCGTGAGGTGCTGCGCGTGCTCAAGCCCGGTGGGCGCTTCGTGTTCGCCGGCGAGCCGACGAAGTACGGCGACGTCGTCGCCCGCCGCCTCTCGCGCTGGACGTGGAAGGCCACGACCAACGTCACCAAGCTGCCCGGACTCAAGGGCTGGTCACGCCCGCCGGCCGAGCTCAAGGCCAGCTCCGACGCCGCGGCGCTCGAGGCGCTCGTCGACCTGCACACGTTCGACCCGGCGGACCTCAAGCGGATGGCGCTGCGGGCCGGCGCGACCGACGTCGAGGTGCAGACCGAGGAGCTGCTCGCCGCGTGGGTCGGCTGGCCGGTGCGCACTTTCGAGAGCGCGGTGCCGGCGGAGAAGCTCGGCTGGGGCTGGGCGAAGTTCGCCTACGCCACGTGGCGCACGCTCATGGCGGTCGACGAGAAGGTCATGCACCGGCTCGCCCCGAAGGGCCTCTTCTACAACGCGCTCGTCACGGGGGTGAAGCCGTGACCACAGGGACCGCGGTGCCCGGCGCACCGTTCTCCCTGCTGCACAGCGCTTTGCTCGACCCACTGGGCACGCTGTTCCGCAAGCTCCGGGCGATGCCGCCGCGCGACCCTCGCCAGGCGCGCTTCCTCACGTGGGCCTCGCTCGCGTGGATCGTCCGCGCGCACGCGTGGACCCCCTGGTACCTGGTGCGCTACCTGCGCCTCGCACGCATCCGGCTGCAGAAGCCGCAGATCACGCTGCGCGGCATGGTGTTCCTCGGGCGCGGTGTCGACCTGCACGCGCGCAAGGGCTATGGCCGGCTCATCGTCGGCCGGTGGGTGCACATCGGCAACGGCAACGCGCTGCGCGCGCACGAGGGCACGTTCTCGATCGGTGACAAGTCCGTGTTCGGCAAGGACAACACCGTGAACTGCTACCTCGACATCGAGCTCGGCCCGGCCACGCTGATGGCCGACTGGGTCTACGCCTGCGACTTCGACCACGTCTTCTCCGACATCCACGTGCCCATCAAGGACCAGGGCCTGGTGAAGCGGCCGCTGCGCTGCGTGGGTGACACGTGGTTCGGCACCAAGGTCACGGTGCTGTCGGGCGTGACGGTCGGCTGGGGCTGCGTCGTCGCGGCGAACGCGGTCGTGAACAAGGACATCCCCGACTGGTCGGTGGCGGTCGGCGTGCCCGCGCGGGTCGTGCGCGACCGCATGAAGTCCTACGAGGACGACGCCGAGCACCGCGCCGCGCTGGCCGACATCGCCCGCAAGACCGCCGTCGCCGCCAAGGCCGCGGCCGCGTCGACGACCTCCGACCCGACGAAGGCGCCCGCCCTCTCCCGCTGAGCACCCCCTCCCGTGATCCGTGCGAGATCGGCCCGATCTTCGGGCGTCTCTCGCACGGATCACCGGAGCACGTCGGCAAGGATGGCGGCGTGATGCGCCGACTCCTCGTGGTCCCTGCTGTTGCCGCCGCGCTCGCGGGGGCGCCGGTCGTCGCCACGCAGGCGTCCGCGGCGACGCCGCTGCCGGCGCTCGTCACGCTGGCGCAGCACCTCGTGCGCGAGGGCAGCGCGGCGAACCACGACGCGTCGTCGCGCCCCGTCGTCACCGGGATCACCGGCGTGCCGACGGCGATCGCGAAGAAGGTCGCGTCGGCGATCAACCAGGCCGCCGTGAAGCCGCTGCGCGCACCGCGCCCGGCGCACGACAGCATCGAGGTCACGGCCGCGATCGTCGAGCAGGACAAGCGCTACCTGACGGCCGAGATCCGCTGGAGCTCCTACATCTGGATGGCCGCGCACCCGGAGACCTCCGTCGCGGAGGTGCTGTTCGACCGCACCACGGGTGCGGTGATCCCGCTCGAGGAGGTCTTCGCCCCCGGCAAGCTCAGCGACGGTCTGAAGAAGCTCGGGGCCGCGGTGCGCGCGCACGCGCCCGGCGAGCTGGGCCCGGCCTACGACGCCGACTCCGTGCGGTTCGGCACCGTCCCCGCCGGTGCTGACAACCTCGGCGCGCTGGTGCCGCGGCCGTGGGGCCTCGAGGTCGCGTTCGGCCAGGGACAGATCGCGGCCGAGGCCGCCGGCCCGCTCTACGTCGTGGTGCCCTGGGCCGCACTCGGCTCACTCGTCGCGCTGCCGCTGCCGCAGGGTGGCGTGCCGCTGCCGCCGTACCGCGCCGGCCAGCCGGTCGCCGACAAGACGACGTTGAAGGCGCTCGCCTCCGCGACGCTCGCCGTCGCGCCGTTCAACGCGAAGCCCAAGGCCTACCGCCTGCAGGACGCGCGCGTCGCGTACTCGTTCTCCAGCGACCCCGACGAAGCGCCCGGCGTCTTCGCGGTGCTGCGCGCGGTGCCCACCGCGAACCCCGGCAACACCCACACGGTGCTGCTCGTCGGCCAGGACGGCGACATCACGCACCCGGCCGTGTCCGCGGTCGCGAGCGGCGCTGTCGGCTGCGCGACGCTCCCGTCCGGGGTGCTGGCGCAGCTCGCGATGAAGTGCCCCGCCGCCGCCCACGCGCAGACCGCGCACCGCGCGGTGGCGGACGTCGCCGGCACGCCGGTGAGCCTGCGGCTGCACACCGTGCACAAGACGGTGCGCGGCACGAAGGTGACGCGCGACGTCGTCGACGGCCTGCCCGGCCTCACCCGGTCCGTCGCCGGGCGCATCGCGTCCACGCTGAACAAGGCGACCGCCCAGATGACCACGCCCGATGCGACGCGGCCCCGGTCCGAGACCGCGCAGCTGCGCCTCGTCGAGCAGGACAGCCGGTTCGTCGTGGTCCTGCTCTTCGCCGGCTACGACGGTGGCGGAGCGCACGGCTCGCACGCGGTCCACACGTACGTGTTCACCCGCAAGGACGGCGCACAGAAGACGCTGACGGCGCTGGTGAAGCCCGGCGCGTTGGACGCGGTGCTGCAGAAGCTGTCCTCCGCGGCGCGCAAGCAGCTGCCCGCGATGATCGGCAACCTCGGCAACCACGCGGAGCTCGTCGCCGGGACCTACCCGGACCGCGGCAACTACCTCGACGTGTTCCCGCGCACCGACGGCCTCGCCGTCATCTTCGGCGAGTACCAGGTGGCGTCCTACGCCGCGGGCATCCTCCAGATCACGGTGCCGTGGTCGGGCCTGCGCGGCTCGCTCAAGGCCGCCCCGCCGGCACCGACGCTCGGCGCGTCGCTGGCCGCCCGCAGCGGCCACCCCTTGTGGGCCCCGTTCGCCACCAAGGCGACGGTCGCCGCCGGCGACGTCGAGGGAGGCGCCTACGGCGAGGTGCTGCTGTCCCGGCCCGTCCAGCCGGGCAACGCCGCCGTGCCCGTCCAGTACGGGGTCGGCCAGGCGGTGCTGAGCGATGACAGCCGGGTCACGTTCGCCGTGAGCTCGGCGGACTACGGCACCTGGCACCTCGTCGCCGAGGGCACACCGGGCGAGGTCTGTGCCGCTCTGCCCGGTTCCGCCCGGAAGGACCTCCGGCTTCGCTGCGACGGTGCGTGACCGCCGCTCTGCGGACCGGTCCGCCGTGGGGGTGGCCGCGCCGTCACCGTCAGCGACAACGCCGCGGCCATCGGAGTGATCACGCTGTGGCGCGGCGACGTCCCTGCCGATACGGGTCGATCCTCGCCTCATGAGCGACTGGCGTGAGCGCGTCTCCGGTGCGGCCCTGCACGACTTCGAGGTCCTGATGGGCTCGGTCCTGCCCTCCGCGGAGAGCACCCTGAAGCGCTTCGGCGAGCTCCAGCCGTTCGGCGCATCGATCACCGCCGACGGTGACCTCGTCCGCCTCAACGCCGACCCGCGCCTGGGCCAGAACCCGCAGTCGCGCGACGTCATCCGCGGCATCTACACCGGCGCCCGCGCCGCCGCCTTCGCCCGCCGCGCCATCGCCGTCGTGCAGACCGGCAAGTCCGGGGGCGGCTCCGCGATGCGCATCGACATGGAGCACAAGGACGGCACCACGGTGTCGGTCGTCGTGCCCTTCACCATCAGCCGCTTCAAGAAGACCTACACCCGCGGCACGATCATGTCCGGCCCCGGCGAGCGCCGCGTGTGGCAGGACCTGCCGCAGACGATCGACCTGCGCACCCCGACCGAGGTGACCGTCACCGACGTGTGGAGCAACGAGGTCATCAAGCACGAGGTCTGACCGCGCCTCCGGGCGCCCACCCGGCCCCCCTGCTGGTCGACATCGGCTTTGTGGCAGGTCTGGGAGCCGGTCGGCTGCCACATCGCCGATGTCGGCGGGAGCGTCAGGCGTCGGCGGGGGAGCGGAGGGTGTCGCGGATGTCGGCGTAGCGCGCCGCCTTCGCGCGCAGGTGCGCCTGCACCTTCTTCATGCCGGCGATGCGGGCGTCGACCCGCTGCTGCAGGTCGGTGTTGAGCGCCTCCGCCTCGGCGAGCAGCTCGAGCTGGCGTGCCGCGCTCTGCCCGGGCTTGCGGTACTCGGTGCGGATGGAGGCGAGCCGGTCCTCGACGGACAGCATCGCGCCGATCGTGTCGAGGTCGGCACCGAGCAGCTCCGCGAGCTCGCGGATGTGCACCAGGCGCGCGACGTCGTCCTCGGTGTAGCGCCGCTCGCCGCCGGGAGAGTGCCCGCTCGGGGTGAGCAGTCCGCGCTGCTCGTAGTAGCGCAGCGTCCGCGTCGACACACCGGCGGCCTCGGCGGCTTCGCCGATGCGCATGAGCCGCAGCGGCTCGTTCATGCGCGGGCTCCTATCGCGCCGCCGCCGATCGCCGGCTCGTCGATGACGTCGCCGAGCAGGCCGGGTGCATCAGGTTCTTCGAGCGGGGCGCGTTCGGGATCCAGCTCGTCGGCGACGAACCGCCCGCCGCGCAGCAACGACGCGATCGCGGAGATGAAGCACACGATCGCGGCGAGCGTGAAGACGACGATGATGCCGTTCATGAACGCCGGGCCGATGGCGTCCGGGAAGAAGCTGTGCGCCTCGACGTGGGCCCGAACGCTCGCCGGGAGCGCCTGCACGTTCTGCGGGCCGAGCACCGTCTGCACGGGGTCGTAGCCGAGGAAGGCCGCGAACACCGAGCTCACCGGCGGCGCCGCCGACGCGTGCGCCGCGATCGCCTCCGGCACACCGGCACCGACCAGGCCGGCGTGCAGCTTCTGAGGCAGCGAGCCCGCGAGGCCGAGCACCAGCAGCGTCATGAACAGGCCGATCGAGAGCACCTGCCCGGAGTTCATCGCCATCGACCGGATGCCGCTGGCCGCACCACGTGCCGCGGCGGGCACCGCGTTCATCACGGCGGTCGCGTTCGGCGAGGAGAACATCCCGAAGCCGATGCCGTTCAGCGCGAGCAGCAGGAAGAACAGCCAGAGCGGGAAGTTGGCCGGCATGAGCATCAGGCCGATGAACGTCGCGCTGCACACGAGCATCCCGCCGCTGGCGAACGCGCGGGCGCCGAAGCGGTCCGACAGCGACCCGGACACCGGGCCGGCGAGCATGAAGCCAACCGACATGGGCAGCAGGTAGATGCCGGCCCACAGCGGTGTGTCGTGGAAGCTGTAGCCGTGGCGAGGCAGCCAGATCGCCTGCAGCCAGATGACCAGCATGAACTGCTGACCGCCCCGCGCGAGCGCACCGAAGAAGCCGGCGGCGTTGCCCATGCTGAACGCGCGGCTGCGGAACAGCCGGAAGTCGACGAGCGGGTTGGCTACGCGCCGCTCGACGGCGTAGAAGAGACCCAGCACCGCGATCCCGCCGAGCAGGCAGGTCAGCACGAACGGTGACGTCCAGCCCGTGATGTGCCCGCCGTAGGGCTGGATGCCGTAGGTCATCGCGGTGAGGATGCCGACGAGGCCGATCGCGAACAGGACGTTGCCCCACGGGTCGAGCCCGACCTTCTTCGACTCGTGCTTGTCGTGCAACGAGCGCTTGGCCCAGACGGTGCCGATGACCCCCACGGGGACGTTGAGCAGGAAGACGGCGCGCCACGAGTGGTCGGCGACCAGGCCACCGACGAGCAGTCCGAGGAAGCTGCCGGCGATGGCCGCGACCTGCGTGATGCCCACCGCGGCGCCGCGGCGGTGCGTGGGGTAGACGTCCACGACGAGGGCGACGGAGTTCGCCGCGAGCAGCGCACCACCGACGCCCTGCACGCAGCGGAACACGATCAGCTCGACCGCGCCGGTCCCGCCGTGGCTGGGGGTGAGGCCGGCCAGCAGCGCGCCGACCGTGAAGATCCCGAACCCGAGGGTGAACATGCGGGCCCGCCCGAACACGTCGCCGAGCCGGCCGCCGAGCACGACCAGCACCGAGGTCACGACCAGGTAGCCGGTGAGCAGCCAGAGCAGGTAGCCGAGGTTGCCCGGCTCGAGGGGGTCGAGGTGCAGCCCGCGGAACACGGCGGGCAGCGAGATCAGCACGATCGAGGTGTTGAGGAAGGCGAAGAAGACCGCGAGCGTCGCCACCCACAACGTCGAGCGGCGCAGCGCCGCGTCGTCCATCGGGAGCCTCCGGAGCTAGGCCAAACCTTTACGTCAACGTCAAGTTCTACTCCGGACCGCGGCGACCGAGCGCGCGGTCGTGAAGCGCGTCACCCGAGGAGGCGTGGTGTGCGCAAGGATCGCTGTGGTAGCCATCACTTCCTGACGTAGTGTCAGGAGCAGTGACCGCCCGGTCAGCCGGGCCCCGGGACGTGGAGGAGATCGATCCGTGAAGACGCGCGCCGCAGTGCTCTGGGGACCGAACCAGGACTGGAAGGTCGAAGAGGTCGACATGGACGACCCCGGCCCCGGTGAGGTGCTGGTCGCGCTCAAGGCCTGCGGCCTGTGCCACTCCGACGAGCACGTGAAGTCCGGCGACCTGCCCGTGCCGCACTACCCGTTCATCGGCGGCCACGAGGGCGCCGGCGAGGTCATGGAGGTCGGTCCCGGCGTCACCAGCGTCGCCCCGGGCGATCACGTCGCGTTCTCCTTCGTCCCGTCCTGCGGCCGCTGCACGTGGTGCGCCCGCGGCGCGTCCTACCTGTGCGACCAGGGCGCCAAGCTGTTCAACGTCGGGATGATCACCGACGACCGCATCGCCCACCGCATCGGCGACACGGCGGTGGCGCGCTTCTCCCAGCTCGGCGCGTTCAGCGAGCACCAGGTGCTCTCGGAGACCTCCGTCGTCAAGGTCGACCCGGACATCCCGTGGCACGCGGTCGCGCTCGTGTCCTGCGGCGTCGCCACCGGCTACGGCTCGGCGGTCGACCGGGCCGGCACCGAGCCGGGTGACGTCGTGGTGGTCGTCGGCGTCGGTGGCGTCGGCGTGTCCGCCGTGCAGGGCGCGCGCATCGCGGGCGCGTCGCGCATCATCGCCATCGACCCGCTCGAGTCGCGTCGCGCGGCCTCCAAGCAGTTCGGTGCCACCGACACGTTCGCCTCGATGGAGGAGGCGCTGCTGCCGGTCCTCGAGATGACCAAGGGCGTCATGGCCGACCGCGTGATCCTCACGCCGTCGGTCGTGCGGGGCTCGATGATCGAGCCGGCGCTGCAGCTGACCCGCAAGCTCGGCACCTGCTGCGTCACCGCCATCGGCCCGATGCTCGAGACCGAGGCGTCGATCAGCCTGTTCATGTTCTCGATGATGAACAAGACGCTCGTCGGCACGGTCTACGGATCGTCCAGCCCGCGGCAGCGCATCCCGTTCCTGCTCGACCTCTACAAGCAGGGCCAGCTGAAGCTCGACGAGATGGTGAGCAAGACCTACACGCTCGACCAGGTCAACGAGGGCTACGCCGACCAGGCCGCCGGCACCATCACCCGCGGCGTCATCGCCTACTGAGCCTGGCGGCTAGCGCTCGGCGAGCAGGTTGCCGTCGCGCACGACCATCCGCAGTGACGGCCGGGACACCGGGCGCCCGGCGAGCTGCGCCTGCAGGGCGCGCTCCTCGCGCTCGGCCCGCGCGTAGGTGTCGAGGGTCTTCGCCGCGATGGCGTCCCAGTGGTGCTCGCGGCGGGCGCGGGCCTTGGCGGCGCGCGCGAGCCGGGACGCCAGCACCTGGTCCTTGACGAGCGTGCTGATGGCATCGGCGAGCGCGGGCACGTCCTCGCTCGGCACGCGCAGCCCGTCGACGCCGTGGTCGACCAGCTCGCGCAGGCCGCCGGTGTCGCTGACGATGATCGGCGCGCCCGCGATCGACGCCTCGAGCGCCACCATGCCGAACGGCTCGTAGATGCTCGGCACGACGACCGCGCTCGCCGCGGCGAACAGCGTCGCGAGCGTCGAGCGGTCGACGTGGCCGATGAACTCGACCGCCTTGCCGACCTTCAGCTCCTTGGCGAGGTCCTGGAGGCCGGTCGTGTAGGTGCCGGTGCCGGCGATGACCACGCGCAGCCCGGGGTGGCGGCGCTTCAGCCGCGGCACGGCGCGCAGCAGCGTCTGCACGCCCTTCTCGTACTCGAGCCGGCCCGCGTAGACGACGGTCGGGGTCGAGGGGGCGCGGCGGCGTGAGGGGACCTCGATGACGCCGTTGGGGACGACGTCGACCTTGTCCGGCGGCAGGTCGAACAGCCGCGTGACCTCCCACCGCATGTAAGAGGAGCAGGTGATGACGCGGCGGGCCTCGAACGTCAGCCACCACTCGACGGAGTGGATCGCCTTCGACAGCGGTGAGGGGAGCCAGCCCTGGTGGCGGCCCGCCTCGGTGGCGTGCATGGTGGCCACGAGCGGCAGGCCCAGCGTCTCCTTGACCGTCGCCGCCGAGTGGGCGACCAGCCAGTCGTGGGCGTGCACCACGTCGTAGGCCGACTCGTGGGCCACGCGCAGCGCGGCCCGGGTGATGGCGTGGTTGAACGCCATGATCCAGGCCATCAGGTCGTCGCGGTGCACCAGCGGCGGGTCCTCGGGGACGCGCACCACGCGGACCCCTGCTCGGGTCACCTCGTCGAGCGCGACGTTGTGGTCGCCGCCGGTCTGCGTGACCACGGTGACCTCGTGCCCGGCGGCGACCAGCGCCTCGGACAGGGCGTGCACATGCCGGCCCAGGCCGCCGTAGACCAGCGGCGGGTACTCCCAGGACAGGAGGAGGACGCGCACCCGCCCCAGCCTGCCATGATCCCGGGGCCCTCGCGCGCCTGTCGCGTGGCTGTTGTGACGCGTGGGGCGGCTACTTCTTGCGGCTGTGCCGGGCTCCGAAGTAGCCGATGAGGATCCCCAGGGCCAGCGAGACCAGCAGCGCGGCCCAGACGTGCACGGTCGCCTTGGGGACGATGAAGCGGATCGGCACCTCGCGCGTGTTCTGGAAGACGAAGATCAGCGCCAGGATGATCGCGATGATGGCCCCGACCAGGCGGGGTGACAGTCCGGGCTTCTCGTCCTTGGCGGTGGGACCCGTCGACTCATCGGCCATGCTCCGATCGTCGCACGGGGATCTCAGGGGCGGGTGAGGACCCGCGCATCGAGGTGGCCCCAGGGACGGTCGGTCGCGGCCGCCGCGAGCCGGTGCGCCCGCGCGAGGTCGCGGCCCTCGAGGGCGTCGGCCAGCGCGTGCACCTTGGCCGCGTGCTCGTGCACGCGGTCCCGCGCGTACTGGACGGCGCCGTCGTGCGAGACGAGGAACGCCCAGTCGCTGGCGAGCGCGAGGAACGCCTCGCGGGCCAGCGCGTCGAGCGCGGGGGAGCGCACGCCGTCCGGCTCGACCTTGTCGACGACCTGCAGCACGCGCCGGGCGACCTCGGCGTTGCTGTCGACGACGTCGCGGACCTTCTCGCCGTCCCAGATGTGCCAGTCCTTGCCGGCACCCCACGACGTGTGCGGCACCTCCTCCACGCGGCGGCCCACGTGTCCGGCCTCCACCGCGCCGGCGAGCGTGGTCACGCGCAAACCCGCCTCGGGCAGCAGCCGCAGGACGCGGTCGAGCCACAGCGGGCCTTCGTGCCACCAGTGGCCGAACAGCTCGGTGTCGTACGCCGCGACGACGAGGCTGTCGTCGCCGCGCTCGGCCAGCCGGTTGCGCACGGTGGTGACGAAGTCGACGGCGTCACGTTCCACCTGGGCGCGCGCCGCGTCGGGCTCGTACGGCTTCTTCTGCTCGGGGCTCGAGTGGTGCGACGTCACCCGCGCGGGCCGCAGACCGCTCGGGTGGTCGTAGGTGTGGAAGTCGCGGTACCACTTGTTGCCGGGGTAGCCGGCACGCGGTGACCAGACGCGGTAGGTGACCTCGAGGTCGCGCGGGAACGCGACGACGTCGGTCGTGCCGAGCGTCACCGCCTCGTGCGTGACGCCGTGCAGGGCCGGACCGTCGATGACGAGCCGCTGCACGCCGAGCTGCGCGTAGAGCTCTTCGAGGCCGGGGCGCAGCGCGCACTCCGGCGTCCAGATGCCTCCGGGCCGGCGGCCGATGCGGCGCTGCGTGTCGTCCAGGCCGGTGATGAGCTCGCCGCGCGCGATGCGTTCGTCGGTCATCGGCATGAACGGGTGCGCCGCCGGGCCGGACAGCAGCTCGACGACGCCGCCGTCGACGAGCGCGCGCAGGACCGGCGATGCGCCGTGCGCGTAGCGCTGCTCGAAGGTGGTCAGCGCCCGCGTGGCGAGCCCGCCCTCGTAGGCCGCGACGACGGGCGGCTCGTGCTCGGCGACCGCGCCCTCGGCCCGGGCGAGCCACCCGCCGAGCCAGGTGTGCTGCTCGGTCAGGCAGTAGGGGTCGTCGAGCTGGGCGGCGAGCACCGGTGTGACGCCGAGGGTGAGGACGTCGCTGCGGCCCTCGTCGCCGAGCCGGCGCAGCACCTCGAGGACCGGCACGTAGGACGTCGCCCACGCCTGGTGCAGCCACTCCTCGCCGCCCGGCCAGGCGCCGTGGTGCGCGAGCCAGGGCAGGTGGGAGTGCAGCACCAGGCAGAAGGTGCCGACCGGCTGCTCACCCACCCGTGAAGGCTACGGAACGAGTGATCAACCCTTCTTGACGGCCACGACGACGAGGTCGAGGTCGGTGGGGCGGTACGGCCCGATCACGAAGTCCTTCACGCTGACGCCGGCGACCCGCCGTCGCAGCGCGGGGGACCACTGGTCCTGCGGGGTGGCGATCTGCTCGCCGATGATGTCGCCGCGCCGCAGCCTCCAGCCGTGCCGCAGACCCCAGCGCCGGGAGACGGTGAAGTGCGGCGCGAGCAGCTCGACGAGCTCGTCCATGGTCAGCTCGCGCGTGTGGAACGGGTTGCCCTTCGGGAACGTCAGCGTGTTCGGCGTCGTCATGAGCAGGGTCCCGGCCGGGCGCAGCACGCGGGCGCACTCGGCGACGAACTGCGGTTGGTCCCAGAGGTGCTCGATCGTCTGCAGGCACGCGACCACGCCGACGCTGCCGGTGGCGTACGGCATCGCGGCGAGGTTGCCGCGCACGGTGCTCACGCCCACGTAGTGCCGGGCGCTGTGCAGCGACGCCATCGGGTCGAGCTCGAGCGCGGTCACGCTGTGCGCCTTGTCCGCCAGCAGCCCGGCGCCGTAGCCCTCACCGCTGCCGGCCTCGACGACGCGTGCGCCGATCGTGAACGGGATCAGCGCCAGGTACGCAGCCTCATGGCGGCGGAACCAGTAGTTCTCGTGCTCGATCCCGGGCAGCGTGCGCTCGCCCGTGAGGATGAGCTCCGTGGTCACGCCGTAGAACCGTAGTCGGCGCGACACCCCGGTTCGACGGGCGGCTCGCACGGGACGATCCGGGGTGTGGGAGAGCCGCAGCGGACCGCCGACGGGCATCACGTCGTCATCGACGGCCGGCGTTGGCGCGCCACCGACCCGTCGATCCCGGAGACCTTCCGGCAGGAGCTCGTCGACGAGCTCATGGACGCGCGCCGGACCCGCGACCGCCGACGGGTGCAGGAGGCGAAGGTCGCGCTCGGCGAACGAGGCGAGCCGTGGTGGGAGGTCACCCGCCCGTCCGACGAGCGCCTCGCCGCCGCGATGATGGCCCTGGCCCGCCGTCGCGCGCCGGACGGAACGATCTGCCCGTCGGACGTTGCGCGAGCGGTAGGTGGCGGCGGGTGGCGGGCGCTGATGGAACCCGTGCGTGATGTGGCCCGTCGGCTCGCGCACGACGGCGCCGTCCGCGTCACGCAACGCGGGCGGGAGCTGGATCCGTCGGAGCCGTGGAGGGGCCCGCTGCGCATCGGTCTCGGCGCCCGATCATGATGGGCGCGTGGCGCGGGACGTGGAGATCCGTGAGGGCACGATCCGGCTGGGTCAGCTGCTGAAGCTCGCCGACCTGATCGAAGCCGGCTCCGACGCGAAGACGCTCATCGCGGACGGCCTGGTGCACGTCAACGGAGAGGTCGTGCACGAGCGCGGCCGGCAGCTGCACCCGGGCGACGTCGTACGAGTCGGTGACGACGAGGTCCGCCTCACCACGCACTGATCGCTCGGCGGTGGGCATGGTTGCTGCAACCGCCCGGAAACGTTGCTTGTGGGGCACGGTCCCGACGTCGCTAGCGTGCGCCGCACGGCGGGCGGCGAACCAGGGGTGGTGCCGAGTGTTCGACACGGTCATCGCAGACGCGCGCGTGACGGGTCGGGACGGTCTCGTGCACGTCGGGGTCCGCGACGGCGTCGTCGCCGCGGTCGAGGCGGAGCTCGCCGGCGACACGCGCGTGGCGGCCGACGGCGGACTGGTGACGCACGGGCTCGTCGACACCCACCTGCACCTGGACAAGTCCCGCATCCTCGACCGCTACGGCGCGCTCGACGGAACCCTCGCTGCGGCCATCCGCGAGACGGCGCGGCTCAAGGCTGACTTCACCGAGGAGGACATCTACACGCGGGCGGCCGCGACGGTGGCCGAGTGCGTGGTGGGTGGCACCACGACGATCCGGGCGCACGTCGAGGTCGATGCGGTGGTCGGCCTGCGGGCGTTCCGGGCGTTGCAGCAGCTGGCCGCGGACCGGGCCGACGTCGTCGACATCGAGCTGTGCGTGTTCGCGCAGGAAGGCCTCTCGCACTCTCCGGAGGGGCAGCGGCTCCTCGACGACGCCCTCCACGGCGGTGCGCACGCGATCGGCGGAGCTCCCTACGCCGACGCCGACCCGCACGCGCAGCTGGATCTGGTCTTCGCCGCCGCGCTGCGCCACGACGTGCCGGTGGACCTGCACCTGGACTTCGCGGAGTCGCCGCACGGTCTGCTGCTCGAGGAGGTGTGCCGCCGCACGATCGCGCACGGGTTGCAGGGACGGGTGGCCGTCGGCCACGTCACCCAGCTGAGCTATGTGGCTCCGTCCCGCCATGCCGAGCTGTGCGCGCTCGTCGCGGATGCCGGGGTGGCCGTCACGGTGCTCCCCGCGACCGATCTCTTCCTGACCGGACGCACCGAAGCGCACCCCGTGCCGCGCGGCATCGTCGACCTCGCCCCGTTGCTCGAGCTGGGCGTGACCTGCTCCGTCGCGACCAACAACGTGCTCAACGCGTTCACGCCCTTCGGC
>DASZYF010000126.1:0-10061 GCA_035545535.1 Mycobacteriales bacterium
GACGAGAGCCAGCACGGCCCCACTTCGGCGTCCGCCCACGACCCCTAGGCCACGGTCGGCGCGACGCCGGCGGACGGCCAGGTACTCGATGATGCGGTCCTTCACGTCGGTGAGGCCGGCGTGGTCGGCGTCGAGGATCTCGCGGGCGCCGGCGACGTCGTACTCATCGTCCGTCCGCTCGTTCCACGGCATCTCCAAGACGGTGTCGAGCCAGGTGCGGATCCAGCCGACCTCGGGTGACTGCTCGGACGTGCGCTCGAGCTTGTCGACCTCGGCCAGGGCCGCCTTCGCGACCTTCTCGGGCAGGTCAGCGGCCTCGACGCGGGCGCGGTAGTCCTTCTCTTCGGTGTCGACTGTCGGGTCGAGCTCGGCCAATTCCTTGCGGACGGCCGCCAGCTGCTTGCGCAGCAGAAATTCGCGCTGTTGCTTGTCCATGCCCTCCTGGACGTCCTTGCGGATCGTCTCGGCGACGTCGAGCTCGGCGAGGTGCTCGCGCGCCCAGCCGGCGACGAGCTCGAGCCGCTCCTTCACGTCGAGGGTCGTGAGGACCCGGTGCTTCTGCTCATCCGACAGGTACGGCGCGTAGCCGGCGGTGTCGGCGAGCTGGCTCGGGTCGGTGATGCGCTGGATCGAGTCGACGAACTGGAACGCGCCGCGCTGCTGGAGCAGCGTCACGACGAGGGCCTTGTAGGTGCGGGCGAGCTCGAGCGTCTCGTCGTCGTGCGTGGTCTCGGCGTCGAGGACGGCGGCCTCGACCCAGAGCGCCGCGCCGGGGCCGGTGGTGCCGGCGCCGATGCGCGCGCGGTCGATGCCCCGGACGACCACCGCGGCCTGGCCGCCGGGGAGGCGACCGACCTGGTCGATGGTCGCGACGGTGCCGAGCTCGGCGTAGCGGCCGTCGGGCCGGGGCACGACGAGCACCCGGCCGGGTCCGTCGGTGCCGGCCTGCGCGGCCTCGACCGCAGCGCGGACGTCGGAGTCGTCCAGCGTCAGGGGGACGATCATCCCGGGCAGGACGACGCCCTCGTCGAGGGGCAGGACAGGGAGGGTCAGCTTCTCGCTCATCAGGGTCCTCTCAAGGTGCTTGACCTCTTCAAGGACCCCGCGGGGCGGGTTGTTCCCGCCCTCGTGGGCGTGACCGGCGCCACGGTTGCGGGGACGTGATCGCGGGGAACCCCCTTGCATGCCGAGCAACAGCGAGAGCCTGCACGAGTCGGACCTGCCCGCCGACGTCCTCGACCGCCACCGCGCGATCGCGTCGATCATGGAAGAGCTCGAGGCCGTCGACTGGTACGACCAGCGCGTCGCCGCGACGTCAGACCCCGAGCTGGCCGCGATCCTCGCGCACAACCGTGACGAGGAGAAGGAGCACGCCGCGATGACGCTCGAGTGGCTCCGGCGCCGGGACGCGAAGCTCGACGAGCACCTGCGGACCTACCTGTTCACCGAGGGCTCGATCCTCGCGATCGAGGAGCAGGCCGAGGACTGAGCCCTCCGTCGCTGAGGCCCTCTGTTGATCGAGCCCTCAGTTGATGAAGACGGGCGTCCCGAGCTTGATGCGCGGGTACAGCCAGTCGCTGTCGCCGATGTGCATGCGGACACAGCCGTGGCTCACCGCGTGACCGACCGAGGAGTCCTCGTCGGTGCCGTGGATGCCGATCGCCGCGTCGAGGCCGCCGAAGGTGACGAACGCCGGGCTGTAGGCGCTGGTGCCGAGGATGTGGTGGCCGTAGGCCGCGTTCGGCGCCGCGAGACGGTCGTTGACGAAGAAGTAGCCGTGCGGCGTCGCCGTGCTCGCCTTGCCGACCGCGACCGGGAACACCCGGACGCACGTCGTGCCCTTGATCAGCGCCATCTTGTGTGACTCGGTGTTGATCTCGAGCCACTGCTTGATCTTGTAGCCGGCGAGGTCGGTCTGCTTCGCCCAGCCGAGCTTCTTGTTCGAGCGGTCCGGCACGATGACCTTGAACCAGCCCGTCTGGTGCGTGTAGGTCGAGTCGAAGCCCGCCAGCACGCCGGACGTGCCGCTCTTGGCGGGGTCGACGGCGTGGAAGATCTTCTTCGACTTCTTGCTCGGCTGCGCGTAGACGTAGTAGCCCGTCTTCTGGTTGCGCGGGAACAGGCCCCAGGCGGTCAGCGTCGGGACGGTCCAGGACAGGCCGCAGGGGTGCTTTGCGGTGGCGGCCTTCGCGGCGGTCGCGGCGGTCGCGGCGTCGGCGGCGGGTGCGGCCATCGGCAGCACGGCGGTCAGAGCGGCAGCGGCGGCGACGGCGAGCGAGCCGGCACGGACGCGGATGCGGGAGCGGGACACGGGGATCATGGTGCACCTTCTGCGTCGGATGCCTGCTTGCGCGGCGCTGTCTGGTTCCTGACTCGGCAGTCACGGCGACCGGCCTGAGTCCTGCCTGAGCAACGATCGCTGCTCACCCGGGTGACGTTTCCGGCGCCCGTTCACAGGTTCCGCCCCCGCGCGCCGTAGGGCGTCGCGCCACGATCTGACACGGAACCTGGTTCGGTTCGGGACGTTTCGGGCGTCGCACGGTCACCGCGGCCGGCTCGGCCGGCTCGCACCTGCAAGCTCAACGGCAGCGGGCTCACCTCGCTGGGTGAGCCGAAGATGCTGCTGAGCTGAGCTGATCTATCGGCTGGCGCGGGCCCGGGCGCGGAGGCGGTCGGGCTCGCGCAGCACGACGGTGCCGCGGACCTGGTCGACCCAGCCGCGGTCGCTGAACTCGCGCAGCAGCTTGTTCACGGTCTCCCGCGAGGAGCCGACGAGCTGGGCCAGCTCCTCCTGCTTGAGGCCGTGGTCGACCCGGATGCCCTGCGGATGGGGCTGGCCGAAGCGCTCCGCGAGGTCGAGCAGGACCTTCGCGGTGCGCGCACCGACGTCGACGAACATGAGGTCGAGGGCGTCGTCGCCGGAGCGGCGGAGGCGGCGGGCGAGCACCCGCAGCAGCCGCTCGGCCACGTAGGGGCGGTTGACCGCCCAGACCAGGAAGGTCTCGCGGGCCAGCGCGGCGGCGCGCAGCGACTCGAGCGCGGTGGCGGTGCTGGCCCGCGGGCCCGGGTCGAAGACCGAGAGCTCGCCGATGGTCTCGCCGGGGCCGATGAGCGAGGCCCGGGCTTGGCCGGTGCGCGTGCGGCGGGTGACCTGGAGCCGGCCCTCGAGGACGACGTAGATCTCGAGCGGCTCGGTGTCGCCCTGCTTGAACAGGTCCTGGCGGCGACGCAGCTCCCGGACGGAGAAGCTCGGGATGATCGCGTCGACGTCGCCCCGCTCGACGCCGCGGAACAGCTGCGACTGGCGCACCAGCGCTTCGTCGGAGGGGCTCAGCGGCATTCCGGACCCGCGAGGTTCAGCCACCCGACGCAGCGTAGAGGGGAACCGCCGGTTCGTCGGGAGGGATCGCCGGGTCGGCCCGCTCGGGTGATCGGCGTGCCCGTCAGTCGCTGGCGGGCAGCGGCTTGGCCTCCTTGGGCACGAGCGCCGTCGTGCCGTCGGAGAGCGCGCCGTCGCCGCCCTTGGTGGCGAGGATCTCGAGCGAGTCGTCGTCCGGCAGCGTGTAGCGCTTGCCGAGCAGGGTGCCGCCGCCGAACGCCGGGTCGACGGACAAACCCGCCGCGGGCTCCGCCCCGATCTCGATCAGCGGGTGACCGCCGCACTGGAGGTCGATGTCGCGGCTGCCCGGCCGCACGACGATGACCTCGGTGGTGCACACCTGGCTGCGCAGACGCGAGCCCGTCTTCAGAGTCGTCACGCCGTGCATCGAACCACGGGCGCGGAGACCGGGCCCGCTACTGGGCAGTACGCCGCGTCCGTAGTACAGACTGTGCGACGTGAGCGACGCCGTGCTTATCGAAGCCCCCGCCGACGCCGACGTGGTCGAGACCGACGAGGCGGTCCTTGCGGACCTGCTCGTCGAGGAGGTCTCGATCGACGGGATGTGCGGGGTCTACTGAGGTGACTGCGGTCGCCGGAGACGCTCGCGCGTCGCTCGGCGCCGGGCAGCCCTGGCAGCTGTCGGCCCAGGTCGGGCTGCGGCCCGAGCGGTTCGGCGCCCTCGCCTACCACTACGGCACGCGCCGGCTGGTGTTCCTCAACGACAGCGTTCTCACCGACGTCGTGCGCACCTTGGCCGACCATGACGACGTCCCCAGCGCGCTGGCCGCCGCGGGGGTGCCCGCGGCGCAGCGCGGCGCGTACACGACGGCGTTGCGCCGCCTCGCCGACGCAGGAGTGATCAGTGCTCGCTGAGCATGCCGTTCAGAGGCGGAGCCCCTTGCACGAGCGGATGAAGACCGGCCTCGAGGCGCCGGTCTGCCTGACGTGGGAGCTCACCTACGGCTGCAACCTCGCGTGCGTGCACTGCCTGTCGAGCAGCGGCCGCCGCGACCCGCGCGAGCTGACGACCGCGGAGTGCACCGGCTTCCTCGACGACCTGTCCGCGATGCAGGTGTTCTACGTGAACATCGGTGGCGGCGAGCCGACGCTGCGGCCCGACTTCTGGGACATCGTCGACCACTCGGTGTCGGTCGGCGTCGGCGTGAAGTTCTCGACGAACGGCACCCGGCTCGACGCGGCCGCCGCTGCGCGCTGTGCCGCGACGGACTACGTCGACGTGCAGATCTCCATCGACGGCGCCGACGCGGCGACCAACGACGCGGTCCGCGGGGACGGGTCGTTCGCCGCAGCGATGGCGGCGCTCGAGAACCTGGCCGAGGCGGGCTTCGTCCTGCCGAAGCTCTCGGTCGTCATGACGCGGCACAACATCCCGCAGATCGACGGGCTTCGGGCGATCGCCGACCGCTACGGCGCGCAGCTGCGGCTCACGCGCCTGCGCCCCTCGGGCCGCGGCGCCGACAGCTGGGACGACCTGCACCCGACGCAGGAGCAGCAACGCGAGCTCCACCGCTGGCTGCTCGACCACCCGGACACGCTGACCGGCGACTCGTTCTTCCACCTGTCTGCGCTGGGCGAGTCGCTGCCCGGTCTCAACCTCTGCGGCGCCGGCCGCGTGGTGTGCCTGATCGACCCCGTCGGTGACGTGTACGCGTGCCCGTTCGTGCTGCACGACCGCTTCAAGGCGGGCAGCGTCCGCGACGAAGGCGGCTTCGCCACGGTGTGGCGCGACGCCCCGCTGTTCGCCGAGCTGCGCGAGCCCGGGTCGGCCGGCGCCTGCGCGAGCTGCGGCTCCTACGACGCCTGCCAGGGCGGCTGCATGGCGGCCAAGTTCTTCACCGGGCTGGAGCTCGACGACCCCGACCCCGAGTGCGTGAAGGGCCACGGCGAGGCCGCGCTCCTGCGCGCCGCCGCATCGGGTGGCTCGGACCGCCCCCACCCCGGCGTCGGCCACGGCCGCGGCGGCCCGGTCCCGTTGGCCCTGGGCCCCACCCGCCGGATGGCCGACGCCGTTCGCTGACGCGAACGAGCGTCAGAAGTACGGCCCACGAGGTGGGTGCAGGGTTCGCCCGGCGGTCCGCTGCGGGAGGCCGAGCTGATCAAGGAGAAGCGGAGTCGATCAAGGAGAACTGCGGGTCCAAACTGCCCAACGACCCTCGGTTCCCCTTGATCGACAGCAGAAGTCCTTGATCGACTCGGGAAGCTCGTCGCCGTCACGCGACGGCGTCAGCGCAGGGCGTTGAGGCCGTCGGCGACGGCGCGCAACGTCGCGTCGAGCAGGTCGGCGAGCTCGTCGGCGCCGGCGGCCTCGTCGGCGAGCCACTGCTCGTAGGCGGCAACCGCGGCCGCGAGCGCGGTGTGACCGGCGAGCCTCGGCGCCAGGGCGTCGGGGGCGCAGCCGAGCCGGCTCCCCACGTAGTCGGCGACCACCTGGCGCCAGGCCGCGTAGCGCAGCGTCGAGTGCGCCTGCAGCGCCGGCACGTGCAGGATCAACGCCATCCGTCGCCGGTGCCGGGGCACCTCGGCGGGGTCGAGCGCGTTGTACGCCACTACGGCGTCGCGCAAGACGTCCCCCAGCGGCTGCGCGACGCCGTAGCCCGTGAAGCGCTCGGCCATCCGGGCGAGGTCGCGGTCGAACTCGCCCCACACCACGTCGTTCTTCGAGGCGAAGTACCGGAAGAACGTGCGCCGGCCGATGCCGGCCGCGGCCGCGATGTCGTCGACCGTCGTGGCGTCGAAGCCCTGCTGGTCGAAGAGGCCGAACGCGACCTGCTCGATCTCGGCGCGCGTGGTGGTCGGCGGCCGACCGGCCGACGGGCGGCGGTCCGGCCGATCGGGCCGGCGCCCGGTCCCATCGGGCCGGCTCGCAGGCTCCCGGCGCCCGGTCCCACCGGGCCGGCTCGCAGGCTCCCGGCGCCCGGTCCCATCGGGCCCGCTCGCAGGCTCCCGGCGCCCGGTCACCGAGGTGCCGGACGCGGCCCGTTCCATGCGCGAACCCTGCCACGCCCGGGCCTCCGGGGCCCGGCGCGCACCGCCCCGCCTTGAATGTTGGCACTGGGTGCCGATATTGTGATCGGACGCACTTCCGCCCTCCGCACCGCGAGGAACCCGATGCCGAAGAACGCCTGGTTCGAGACCGTCGCCGAGGCCCAGCGACGCGCGAAGAAGCGCCTGCCCGCGAGCGTCTACTCGGCGCTGCTGGCCGGCAGCGAGCGCGGCCTGTCCTACGACGACAACACCGCGGCCTTCGGCGAGCTCGGGTTCGCGCCGCACGTCGCCGGCCTGTCGGCCAAGCGCGACCTCGAGACCACGGTCATGGGGCAGACCATCTCGTTGCCGGTGATCATCTCCCCCACCGGCGTGCAGGCCGTGCACCCCGAAGGCGAGGTGGCCGTCGCCCGCGCCGCCGCGGCGCGCGGCACCGCCATGTCGCTCAGCTCCTTCGCCTCGAAGCCGCTGAGCGAGGTGGTCGCGGCCAACCCGCAGACGTTCTTCCAGACCTACTGGATGGGCACGCGCGACTCGATGGAGCGCCGCCTCGGCGAGGCGCGCGCGGCCGGCGCGGTCGGCCTCATCGCGACGCTCGACTGGTCCTTCTCGCACGGCCGCGACTGGGGCAGCCCGCAGATCCCCGAGAAGGTCGACCTGAAGACGATGTGGAAGTTCGCGCCCGAGGTCATCCGCCGTCCGGCGTGGGCGACGAGCTTCGTGCGCGGCGGCGGCATCCCCGACCTGTCGGTGCCCAACCTCGCCGAGCCCGGTGGCCCCGCGCCGACCTTCTTCGGCGCGTACGGCGAGTGGATGGGCACTCCCCCGCCGAGCTGGGACGACGTCGCGTGGCTGCGCGAGACGTGGGGCGGCCCGTTCATGCTCAAGGGGATCTGCCGCGTCGACGACGCGAAGCGGGCGGTCGACCTCGGCGCCACCGCGATCTCGGTGTCGAACCACGGGGGCAACAACCTCGACAGCACGCCCGCGCCCATCCGCTGCCTCGCGGCGATCGCCGAGGCGGTCGGCGACGACGTGGAGGTCGTGCTCGACAGCGGCATCCGCCGCGGCAGCGACGTCATCAAGGCGCTCGCGCTCGGCGCGCGGGCGGTGATGATCGGCCGCGCGTACCTCTGGGGGCTCGCGGCGAACGGGCAGGGCGGCGTCGAGAACGTGCTCGACATCCTGCGCAGCGGCATCGACTCCGCGTTGCTCGGCCTCGGCCACTCCTCGGTGCACGACCTGTCGCCGGCCGACCTCGTCGTCCCGCCGGGCTTCCACCGCGCGCTGGGCCTCTGACGGAGATGTCCGCGCTGGGCGATGCCGCCTGGCCGGAGGTGCGTCCCGACGCGGTGCTGCTGGTGCCGCTGGGCAGCACCGAGCAGCACGGGCCGCACCTGCCGCTGTCGACCGACACCGACATCGCGGTCGGCGTCTGCGCCGGTGTCGCGCGGGCGCGCGCGGGCGTCGTCGTCGCACCGGCCGTCGCGATCGGGGCGAGCGGTGAGCACCAGGACTTCCCGGGCACGTTGTCGATCGGTCACGACGCGCTGACGACGGTGCTCGTGGAGCTCGTGCGGTCCGCGACCGTGACGTTCTCCCGCGTCGTGCTGGTCAACGCGCACGGCGGCAACGCGCTCGCCCTGCGCCGCGCGCGCGAGGTGCTGCACGGTGAGGGCCGCGACGTCCTCGTCTGGTCGGCTGCCTACGACGCGCCCCCGGCCCGCTCGCCGGGTCCGGGCGCCGGCGCCGGCGGCGATGCGCACGCAGGGCGGGCCGAGACGTCGTTGATGCTCGCTTTGCGACCGGACCTCGTGCGCGCGGGACGCGACGCCGGCGACACCCGGCCGCTCGCGGACCTCCTGCCCGCGCTGCAGCGCTCCGGTGTGCGGGCGGTGAGCCCGTCCGGCGTGCTCGGCGACCCGCACGACGCATCACCCGAGGAAGGGCAACGCCTGCTCGACGGGCTGGTGCGGGCGCTCGCCGATGCGATCACGGCACGATGGCCCACATGACGCAACGAGTCGCGGTCGTGACGGGGGCCGCGCGCGGCATCGGGGCGGCGACCGTCCGTCGCCTGGCCGCGGACGGCTGGGCGGTGGTCGCGCTCGACCTCGGCGGCCCGAGCGCCGCCGACGGCATGCCCTACGAGATGGCGACGCGCGACGAGCTCGAGTCGTTGCGTGATGCGGGCGAGGTCACGACGATCTTCGGCGACGTGCGCAACCAGGCCGACCTTGCCCAGGCCGTCGACATCGCCGAGACGAAGTACGGCGGGCTCGACGCCGCGCTCGGCATCGCCGGGATCATCGGCGGCGGCGCGCCGCAGTGGGAGCTGGCCGCCGACCTCGAGCAGCTCGTGCTCGACGTCGACCTCGGCGGCGTGCTGAAGCTGGCGCGCGTGGCGGTGCCCGCGCTGCTGCGCCGTTCCGAGCCCCGCGACGGGCGCTTCCTCGCCGTCGCGTCCGCCGCGGCGACGCGTGGGCTGCCGATGCTCGCGGCGTACTGCGCAGCGAAGTCGGGCGTCGCCGGCCTCATCCGGTCGCTCGCGGTCGAGCTGCGCGGCACCGGTGTCACCGCCAACGCCGTCAGCCCCGGCTCGACGCAGACGAAGGCGCTCGAGGCGAGCGCGAAGATCTACGGCCTCGACGACGTCATCGCGTTCGCCGACCAGCAGCCGCTCAACCGCCTGCTGCAGCCGGAGGAGGTCGCGGCGATGCTCGTGTGGCTCGCCGGCCCGGAGGCGACCGGCCTCACCGGCGCCATCGTGCCGGTCGACGGTGGCCTCGCCCTCTGATCCGCCGGCGCCGATCGTCCTCGACCACCGGACGCGGCGGCCGCAGCGCGGGGTGATCGTCGGCGGCGATCCGCCCCGCGTGCTGCGCCTCTCCGGGAGCGGCAGCGACCTGCTCGACGACGTCCTCGCCGGCCGGGCGCGGGGACGCGCGGCGGACGTGCTCGCCGCGCGGCTCGTCCGCGACGGCATCGTGCAGCCCGTGCGTCCGACGCGCGACGTCGAGGACGCGATGACCGTCGTCGTGCCGGTGCGCGACGACGCCGACGGTCTCGACCGGTGCCTGGCCGCGCTGCGCGGACTGCCGGTGATCGTCGTCGACGACGGCTCGGCGGACGCGGCCGCGATCGGCGCGACCGCCGACAAGCACGGCGTGCCCGTCGTGTGGCACGCGCTCTCCCGCGGTCCGGGCGCCGCGCGCAACACCGGAGTCGCGCAGGTCACCACCCCGCTCGTCGCGTTCGTCGACGCCGACGCTCGCATCAGCGCCGACGCCCTGCGCACGCTCGCCCGCTGGTTCACGGACCCGCACATCGCTGCGGTCGCCCCCCGCATCCGCGCCGCGTCCGCCGCACCGACCGTGCTGCACCGCTTCCTGTCGGCTCGCTCGCCACTCGACCTCGGCCCGGACGCAGCCCTCGTGCGGCCGCGCGGTCGCGTCGGCTACGTGCCGACGACCGTGCTGCTGTGCCGCCGCTCGGCCCTGCAGTCCGGGTTCGACGAGGAGCTCCGCTATGGCGAGGACGTCGACCTGGTGTGGCGAATCACCGACGCGGGCCACCAGGTGCGCTACGACCCCGGCGTCGTCGCGCACCACCGCGAGCCGGCGACGTGGCGGGCGGCCCTGATGCGTCGCCACCGGTACGGGACGTCGGCCGG
>DASZYF010000127.1:0-45241 GCA_035545535.1 Mycobacteriales bacterium
CGTCGCCGCGGAGGTCGCTCCGCCGGCCGCCTAGGGGCGTACAGTCGCACACATGTTCGATCGGCTGACGGACGAGCAGGCCGCGGCGGTCACGCACACGGGGGGCCCGCTCCTCGTCGTCGCCGGCGCCGGGACCGGCAAGACAGCGACGCTGTCGGCGCGGGTGCGCTGGCTGACCGACCCCGAGGGCGGGGCGCTCGCGCCCGAGCGCGTGCTCCTGCTCACGTTCACGCGGCGCGCGGCCCGGGAGATGCTCGGCCGCGTCGCCGCCGCGGGCGGACCGGGCGGTCGCGTGACCGGCGGGACCTTCCACGCCATCGCACACCGCTTGCTGCGCTGCCACGGCAGCGCGCTCGGCCTGCCCGAGGGGTTCACGCTGCTCGACGCCGCCGACACGGCCGACGTGCTCGACGTCGTGCGCACGGACCTCGGGTTCTCGGCGATGGGTTCGCGCTTCCCGCGCAAGTCGACGCTGGCCGACGCCTACCAGCGCGTCATCGCGTTGCAGCAGCCGCTCGCCGACGTGGTGTCCGAGCACTACCCCTGGTGTGCGCAGGTCGTCGACGAGATGAACGAGGTCTTCCGCGGCTACCTCGCGCGCAAGCGCGACCGCGGGCTGGTCGACCTCGACGATCTCCTGCTGCTGTGGCGGGCCGCGCTGCGCGACGCATCGCTCGGGCCGTTCCTCGCCGACGCGTGGGACCACGTGCTCGTCGATGAGTACCAGGACGTGAACGCGTTGCAGGTCGACATCGTCCGGGCGCTGTGCCCGCCCGCGGAGCTGACCGCGGTCGGTGACGACGCGCAGGCGGTGTACGGGTTCCGCGCGTCCTCGCCCGAGCACGTGACCTCGTTCGCCGACGACTTCCCCGGAGCAGAGACGCTGTCCCTCACCGTGAACCACCGCTCGACCCAGCCGCTGCTCGACGTCGCGAACGCGGTCACGCCGCGCGGCCTCACCGCGGCGCGCGGTGGTGGGTCACGGCCGACCCTCACGCACTGCCGCGATGCGGCGGCCGAGGCGTCGGCGATCGCCGAACGCGTCCTCGCGGCCCGCGAGCACGGCGTCCTGCTGCGCGATCAGGCGGTCCTCGCGCGGTCGGGCACCCACCTCGCCGCGCTGGAGCTCGAGCTCGCGCGGCGCCACGTGCCGTTCGTGAAGTACGGCGGCCTGCGCCACCTCGAGGCCGCGCACGTGAAGGACCTGCTCGCCGTGCTGCGCCTGGCCGACAACCCGCGCGACGACATCGCGTGGCATCGCGTGCTGCAGCTGCTCGAAGGCGTCGGGCCGGCGACCGCGCGCCAGGCCGCCGAGTCCGTCGATCCGCTCGCGCCCGAGGTGCTGCCCTGGCAGGCCCGCGAAGCCGCGGGCGCGCTCGCCGAGGGGTTCCGCGAGGCGCATCGCGGGCTGCCGGCGGGCGTGCGGGCCGAGCGCCTGCGGGCGGCGCTCGAGCCCGCTCTGCGGATGCGCTACCAGGACGCCGAGCAACGGCTCGCGGACCTCGACGCGCTCGTCGCCTCGCTGGCCGCGGACGGTCACACCGGAGCGGACCGCTCCGACCGGCCTCTCGCCGACCTCGTCGCCGAGCTGACGCTCGACCCGCCGCAGTCGGCCTCCGAGGTCGGCGCGCCGTTCCTCGACGAGGACTGGCTGGTGCTGTCGACGGTGCACTCGGCGAAGGGCCTCGAGTGGGAGGTCGTGCACCTGCTGCACGCGAGCGACGGCGCGTTCCCGTCCGACATGGCGTGCGGGTCGGCGTCCGCGATCGCGGAGGAGCAGCGGCTCTTCTACGTCGCGCTCACGCGGGCCCGGCGCGAGCTGCACGTCACCGTGCCGCGGCACTGGTACCACCGCCCGCGGGGCCGGGACGACGCGTTCAGCGTCGGCAAGAAGTCGCGCTTCCTCACCGACGCCGTGATGGCCGGGTTCGACGTCATCGACCTCGCCGGCCCGGACGACGACCGCATCCTCGCCACGGCCGCGCCGACCACCACCATCGCCGTCGAGCTCGACGCCCTCTTCACCTGACCGACGTCAGTGCGTCGAGCTCGTCCGGGCTGAACCCGCCGGCGATGCGCCCTTCGTAGTTCAGGGGCGGCCGCACGCGCACACCGTGCTCGTCCAGCAGCGCACGGAAGACCGCGGCCGGGTCGCGATCGCCGCACAGGTGCCGGAACCAGCGATCACCCACGGCGACGTGACCGATCTCGTCACGCAGGATCACATCGAGCACCGCGGCCGTCTCGTCGTCCCCCGCCTCGAGCAGCGCATCGCGGATGCCGGGCGTGACGTCGACCCCGCGGGCCTCGTTCACCCGCGGCACCAACGCCATGCGCGCGAGCGGGTCGTGTGCCGTGCGCACCGCCGTCGCCCACTGGCCGTCATGCACCGGCAGGTCGCCGTAGCGCGCGCCGAGGTCCTGCAACCGCGCGTTCAGCAACCGGAAGTGGTGCGCCTCCTCGGCGGCCACCCGCAACCAGTCGCCGGCGTACTCGGCCGGCATCCCGGCGTGGAAGCGGTGCGCATGGTCGATCGCGAGCAGCACCGCGGACAGCTCGATGTGCGCGACCGCGTGGATCAACGCCACGCGTCCTTCGAGGGTGCGCGGTGAGCGCTTCG
This sequence comes from Mycobacteriales bacterium, assembly GCA_035545535.1. GTDB lineage: Bacteria > Actinomycetota > Actinomycetes > Mycobacteriales > CAJCIY01 > DASZYF01. The sequence continues at coordinate 2,621 of DASZYF010000127.1, forward strand.
GAACATCCCGTGGTGCGACGACCTTCGTCTCCGGTGGGAACCGCACGTCCTCGATGGCGACGGCCGGACCGCCGAGCTCGGCCGACGTGGTCGTCAGCGTCGTCAGGTCACCGCACGTCAGCAGGTCTGCGGTGAGCACCGGTCGAGTGTGACGGGCTCAGGCGGGGGTCTCGACCCGGCCGTCGGGGTGGCGGGCGAAGCGCCGGGCCTCGTCGCCGTGCGTCGGCGCCATGTCGTCCCAGGGCCAGCCACCGAACCCGGTGCGCTGGTAGTCCAGGAACGCCTGGCGCACACCGGCTTCGTCGTTGAGCACGAACGGTCCGTGCTGCACGACCGGCTCACCGATCGGGCGACCCTGCAGGACCAGCACGTGCGCTCCGGTCTCCGTCGCCCCGATGGTCACGTCGTTCGTGACGTCGAGGACGATGCCGGTGCCCTCGGGCACCTGCTCGCCGTCGACGGTGACGTCACCGTCGTACAGGTAGGCGACCCGGTTCACGCCGTCGGGCGCCGTCGGGAGGGCGAGCCGTGCGCCGGGGTCGAGCGCGATGTTCCAGATCGCGACGTCGCTGACGTCGTTGGACGCCCACGACTCCGGTGGGGGCGACAGCGGCTTCGTGTCGCCGAACGCGCCCGCGACGACCAGCACCTCGGCGGCGCGGCCCTCGTCGTCGGTCTGGCGCACGCGCGGCGTCTCCTCGGCCCAGAACATCGAGAAGTGCGGCGCGGCGCCCTTGCTCGCAGCGGGGAGGTTCAGCCAGATCTGGAACAGCTCAAGCGGGTTGCCGGCCTCGGTGTCGAGCAGCGGGAACATCTCACTGTGCACGATGCCGCCGCCGGCGGTGAGCCACTGCGTGTCGCCGGCACCGAAGCGGGCCGCGGCCCCGAGGGAGTCGGAGTGGTCGATCACGCCGCGCAGCACGATCGTCACGGTCTCGAAGCCACGGTGCGGGTGGCCGGGGAAGCCCGGCACGCGCTCGCCGTGGTACATGCTCCAGCCGCTGGGGTGCCCGAAGTCCATCCCGAGCGAGCGGTCCGCGACCGGGACCGAGGGCGCCAGCGCGCCGTCGCCGGCGGGGTAGTCGTCCACGTGGTGCACGGCGAACAGGAACGGGTCGGCGGTCGGCCACGGGGGGTTGCCGAGGCGGAAGCGCTGGAGGATCGCGGTCACGCCAGGGTCAACTCCCCAGGGCGAACGCGGATTCCAGGTCGTGGCGGCTGTAGGCCTGGAACGCGATCAGGGTCTGCGTGTTGAGCACCCCGGGCACCTTGTCGAGCCGCCCGGCGATGGTGGCGGCGATGTCGTCGAACGCGCGCACGCGCACCACGGCGACGAGGTCGACGTCGCCCGCGACCGAGTAGCACTCGCTGACGCCTTCGAGCCCGGCGATCTCCTCCGCGACCTCCGGGATGCGGTGGTTGTCGCAGTCGACGAGGACGATCGCGGTGATCATGCGGCCACCTGCTTGGTGCCGAGCTGCGCGAGGCCGGCGCCGACGACCGCGGCGATGACGACGGCCGCGACGGACCCGCCCCAGCCGGGCTTGTTGCTCATCACGAACAGCGCGGCGATCACCTCGCACCAGGCGGCGCGCATGCCGATGTGGATGCTCGGCTTGCGCAGCGCGGCGGCGATCGCGGCCGGCACCGGACCGGTCCCGGCCGCCTCGGCCTGCTCGTGCACGGCCGCGAGCGGCTTGCCCCAGACGAACGGGGCGATCGCCGTCAGGCCGAGCAGCACGACGATCGCGATGTCGACCCACGCCGCACCCCAGTGCACGAGCGGATCGCCGTCCTTGTGCTCCTTGTGCACGAGCGAAGAGCCGGCCGCCAGCAGCACCAGTGCGGCCACCCCGAACACCGCCGGGAGGACCTTCAGCGGCGCGAGGTAGGCAGCCACCTTCTCGACGGTGGTCGCCCGGAGCGCTGCGGTGACGAGCACGATCTCGATGGCAACGCCGCTGACGAGGGCGAACACGCCCAGCAGGTGGATGAACAGCCAGATCTCTTCAGCGCGACTCATGCGCCCCAGCCTGCCGTCAACGGCGGCGGCGTGCCGGGACGTCGGGCAGCGTGTCGAGGACGCGCATCGCGCCGCGCGCGGGCACGGCCCACGGCTCCGTGGAGCGGACGAGGCGCACGCCGTCACGGCTGAGCCAGTCGAGGACCAGCGCGGTCTCGGCCGGTGTGGCGGCGGGTGCCGGGCCCTTCGCGCTCGGCGCGGTCTCGCCGGTGGCGACGAGCGCGTCGATGTACGGGTAGGGCGAAGCACCTCGTGGCACGACCGTCGCGCCGGCGAGCCGCCCGCGACGCACGAGGTGGATCTCCCAGTCCACATCGGGCCCGCTCGCAGGCTCCCGGCGCCAGCCGCGGTCGGGCGGTGCGGCGGCCACCAGCTCGTCGATGCGCACGAGCGCCGCCGCGCGCTGGCCACGCGCGGCGGCCCGCACGAACGCGACGAGGCGATCGCGGTGGGTCCCGGCCTCCTCGAACCGTTCCTGCTCGACGAGTCGAGCGAAGCGGTCGTGGTGCGCGTCGAGCACCGGCGCGGGGTCGTCGTCCATCGCGGCCCGCACGCCGGCGACGACCGCCGCGTAGTCCTCCGGCGGGATCGCTCCCTCGCACGGGGCACCGCACCGCCCCATCTCGGCCAGCACGCACGCCGAGCCGGGTGACGGCTTGCGCGCGATGCGTGACGTGCACTGCCGCAGGGGGAATGCGGCGAGGAGGGCGGACTTCGCCAGCTCGGCCGCGTGCGCGGTCTGGAACGGCCCGAGCCACGTGCCGTCGCGCTTCGGTCGCCGGGCGAGCGCGAGACGCGGCCACGGCTCGTCGGTGAGCGTGAGCCACACCGCCTTCTCCGGGAAGCGGGAGCGGCGGTTGTAGCGGGGCTGCTCGGACTGGATGAGGCGCAGCTCGCGCACCGCCGCCTCGAGCGTCGTGACGCACGGGATGTGGTCGACGCGTTCGGCGATGCCGACCATCTCCTGCAGGCGCTTGCGCGTCTCGCTCGCGGTGAAGTAGCTGCGCACCCGGGTGCGCAGGTCGCGACTCGTCCCGACGTACAGCGCGCGGCCCAGCCCGTCGCGGAAGACGTAGACGCCCGGCTCGTGCGGGAGGTCGGAGGCGAGGTGACGCTTGCGGCGCACGTGCTCGGGCACGTGGCGGCTGAACGCCGCGAGCTCTTCGAGCGTCTTCACCCCGAGCGGCCCGACCCGTTCGAGCAGCACGTGCAGCACGTCGGTGGTGGCGCGGGCGTCCGCGAGGGCCCGGTGGTTGGGGACCGTGCGGGACCGCAGCACCCGAGCGAGCGTCGACAGCCGGCAGTCGGGTGCTTCGTCGCGCGTCAGGGCAACCCGCGCCAGCCGTGCGGTGTCGATGACGGTGAAGGACGGGAACGCCATCCCGGCGCGGCGCGCCGCCGCCGCGAGGAAGCCGAGGTCGAAGGGGGCGTTGTGGGCGACGATCACGCAGCCCCGGCTCCACTCGAGGAAGGACGCGACCACCTCGTCGGGCTTCGGGGCGCCGACGAGCATCGACTCGGTGATGCCGGTGAGGACCGTGATCTGGGGCGGGATGCCACGGCCGGGATCGACGAGCGTGGCCAGCTCCCCGATCAGCTCGCCGCCGCGCACCTTGACCGCGCCGATCTCGGTGATGCGATCGTCCTCCGCCGAACCGCCGGTGGTCTCGAGGTCGACGATCACGAACGTGACCGAGTGCAGCGGGGTGCCCAGCTCGTCGAACGACGTCTGCACGGGCAGCGCTGCGGTCACAGGGGGAGGTTGCGCGTCAGGTCTGACAATGGGCACATGCAACGCCGGCGGTGGGTGCTCCTCTTCGTCGTCGCGTCCGCCGCTGCGTCCGTCGTCGTGTCCGTCCCCGTGCCGACGGGCACGGCAGGAGCCGCGACGTCGGGCTGCCAGCCGCGCACGTCGACGGGGCCGCTGCCCGCGGTGACCGCGGCGGACGCCGGCCGCCTCGTGATGGCATCGCTGCCGGGACCGACGCTCGACCCGGCCACCGAGCAGCTGCTGCACGACCGCCACCTCGGCGGCGTGCTGCTGTTCGGCCGCTCGATCAGGACCGCGGCGCAGCTCACCGCGCTGGACAAGGCGATCCACGCGGCCGCGGGAGCCCGCCGCACCGTCATCTCCACCGACCAGGAGGGCGGCACGGTCCGGCGCATCCCGTTCGCGGACCCGGCGCCGTCGGCCCGCGCGCAGGCGTCGATGTCGGACACCAAGGCCCGCGCGCTCTGGGTGAAGGCGGGCAAGCAGCTGCACGCGCTCGGCATCGACCTCGACCTCGCGCCGGTCGTCGACCTCGCCCTGCCCGGGAGCTTCGAGGGCACCCGGGCGGCCTCCGCGAACCCGGACCTCGCCGGCCGGGTCGGTACGGACGCGGTCGAGGGCCTGCTCGCGGGTGGCACCGGTTCGACGGCGAAGCACTTCCCGGGCCTGGGGGGCACCAAGCACAGCACCGACGACCAGGTCGTGCACGCGAAGGCGCCCACCCCGGCATCGCTCAAGCCGTTCCGCTCGGCCGTCCGGGCGGGCACCCCGGTCGTGATGGTCGACCTCGCGATCCACCAGGGCCTCGGCACGCGCCCGGCCGCGTTCGCGCCGAAGACCTATGCGTTGCTCCGCGGGTCGCTCGGCTTCGACGGCGTCGCGATGACCGACGCCCTCGACGCCGCGGCGGCGCGCAGCGTCGGGCCGGAGGCGCAGACCGCGCTGGCCGCGATCTGCGCGGGGGCCGACATGGTGATCGCGCCGGGCTCGCCCGCCGTGGCGAAGGCGGTCATCGATGCGATCGCGGCCGCCGTGAAGAGCGGCCGGCTGCCGCACGCCCGCTTCGCCGAGGCCGTGCGCCGGGTCGACACCCTCGCCCGGCGCCCGGCACACAAGCCGACGCCGCTCGACTGACCACCCGGTCATCGCGGGGCGGGCTGTGGCAGGCTCCCGCCGTGGCTGAGGACAGCACCCCCGAGACCCCGGCGGAACCACCCACGCTGCGTGAGCGCGCGGAGGATCTGGCCGCCCGGCGGGCCGACGCCCTCCAGATGGGCGGCCCCGACCTCGTCGCGCGGCAGCACAGCCTGGGCAAGCTCACGGTCCGCGAGCGCGTCGACCTGCTCTTCGACGCGGGCTCGTTCACCGAGCTCGGCCTGTTCGCCACCGCCGTCGACTCGCCGCAGTCGCGCGGGCGCCGCACCCCGGCGGACGGCATCGTCACCGGCGTCGGCACCGTCGACGGCCGCAAGGTCACGGTCATCGCCTACGACTTCACCGTGCTCGCCGGTTCCATGGGCATGCACAGCGAGCGCAAGGCGGCCCGCGCCCGCGAGCTCGCGGTGCGCCAGGGCACGCCGGTCGTGTACCTGCTCGACTCCGCCGGTGCGCGCGTGACCGAGAGCGTCGGCGCCGCGTTCGCCGGCAGCGGCGACCTGTTCCGCGAGATCAGCACCATGAGCGGCGTCGTGCCCCAGGTGGGCGCGCTCATGGGCCCGTGCAGCGCCGGCACCGCGTACATCCCCGCGCTGTGCGACTTCCTGCCCATGGTGAAGGGCACCAGCTCGATGGCGCTCGCCGGCGTGCACCTCGTGAAGGCCGCCACCGGTGAGGAGGTCACCGAGGAGGAGATGGGCGGCTCGGCCGTCCACAACAAGATCTCGGGCGTCGCCGATCGCGAGGCCGCCGACGACGCCGAGTGCATCGCGATGATCCGCGAGTACCTGTCGTTCCTGCCCAGCAGCTACGGGCACGCGGTGCCGGACAAGCCCACCGACGACCCGGTCGAGCGGCGCGCGGAAGAGCTGTACGACATCGTCCCCGGCAACCCGCGCCAGGCCTACGACATGCGCCGCGTCATCAAGGCGATCGTCGACGACGGCGTCTTCTTCCCGATGAAGCCCGACTGGGCGAAGAGCGTCATCACCGGCTTCGCCCGCTTCGGCGGTCGGTCGGTGGGCATCGTCGCGAGCCAGCCGATGATGCTCGGGGGCGCGCTCGGCGTCGACAGCGCCGACAAGGCAGCGCGCTTCATCAACCTCTGCGACAGCTTCGACATCCCTCTGGTGTTCCTGCAGGACGTGCCGGGCTTCATCGTCGGCAAGTCAGTGGAGCACCAGGGCATCATCCGGCACGGCGCGAAGATGCTCTGGAACGTCAGCGAGGCGACGGTCCCCAAGGTCACCATCATCCTGCGAAAGGCCTACGGCGCAGGCTACTTCGTCATGGCGGGCCGTGCGTACGAGGCCGACTACCTCGCGACGTGGCCCTCGGGCGAGATCAGCGTGATGGGCCCCGACGGCGCGGTGAACATCTTGTTCCGCAAGCAGCTCGCCGCCGCCGAAGGTGAGGAGGAGCGCGCCGCGCTGCGTGAGCAGCTGGTCGCCGGTGTGCGCGCGCAGATCGACCCCTACCTGTCCGCGTCGATGGCCTACGTCGATGACGTCATCGATCCCGCGGCGACGCGCGAGGCGATCGTGCGCGGGCTCGAGATCAGCGAGCGCAAGCAGGTCCTGCGCCCCAAGCGCAAGCGCGGCGTCGTTCCCGTATGAGCAGCGTTCCCGTATGAGCAGCGTTCCGGTCTGAGATGAGTGACGTCCCGTGTCCGATGTGACGGTGCTCGTCGCGCGCATCGTCGCCGACCACCCGGACGGTGCGGCAGCGCACCTGCGCGCCGCGGGTGTCGCGGACGCGGTCACCACCGAGGAGGCGGTCGACGTCGCCGTCGCGCTCGGCCGCTGGTCGGCGAGCGGTGCGCTCGAGCTGCTCGCGCTCGACGCGCGCACCGTGCCGGCGGACCCGCTCGTCGCCGCCGTGCTCGTCGGTGCCGGCGAGGCGTGCGTGCGCCTCGGCGTCGCGTACGCCAGGCAGCGCGAGGCGTTCGGCCGGCCGCTCTCGAAGCAGCCGGTGCAGCGGCAGGCGTTCGCCGACGTGTCGACGGCGCTCGCCGCCGCGATCGCGCTCGTGCGCCGCGCCCGCACGCCGCACGGCACGGCGCTCGAGGCGATGTCGTGCGTGCCCGTCGCGGCGGACGCCGCGTGGGCCGCGGCCGAGGCGGCGCTGCAGGTGCACGGTGGTTACGGCTACTCCGACGACTACGAGGTGTCCGGCCGCTGGCAGGAGCTGCTCGAGCTCACCTCGGCCGTCGACCGCGCCGCGTACGACGCCGCGATGGCGGGCTGAGCGGAGCTCCCGGCGCCCCATCCCATCGGGCCCGCTCGCAGGCTCCCGGCGCCCCCGTAGGGTCTGCACCCGTGCCCGTCGCCCTTCCCGGCCCCACCGAGCGCTGGCGCTGCCGCCAGTGCGGGAACCTCACCCGCTTCGACGTCCAGCGGCTCACCCGGGCCCGCGAGTTCTGGCACGTCGACCTCGCCGGCGCCCCGGCCGTCGAGGAGCGCGAGGTCATGGCCGACACCGTCGAGCACGTGACCTGCCGCTGGTGCAACGGCATCGACACGGTCGACGCCGAGCCCCGTCCGGCCGCCGACCCGTCCTAGCCCTGTCCCGGCTGCGCCTGTCGGACCCCCCTGTCACGTTCGTCCCATGCGGATCGACTGCGAGGGATGCCGGGCCAAGGGTCCGGCCTGCGGAGAGTGCGTGGTGAGCGTGATGCTCGGCCCGCCGGAGGACGTGGAGCTCGACGGCCCCACGCTGGTGGCCCTGGCCAACCTGGCCGACGTCGGGCTGGTGCCCCGTCTCAGGTTGATCGAGGGCGGTCACGACCGGAGCGCCGGCCGGCCCGACACGGGCGTGGCGCAGGTCACCGGCTGACGGCCGCCCCGACACCTGGCTGCTACCCTCGTCCCACCGTTCGGCTCCTCCAGCACCGCGCAAGCGGTGCGGTCGGACGGGACCGCCGAGTTCGGCCGGGCAACCGGCCGGAGCCGGGGACCCAGGTCCCAGGGGTGAATCGGGGGAAGGGTGGCCACCCGGCCGGCCGGATCCCGTAGGGCGCTCCCAGCCCGAACCCGTCAGCTCACCCGGTAGGCGGGCGATAGGGAGAGGGCATCTGCTGGTGCGCCGCCGTCCGATCGTCGGTCTCGCAGCATCACTGGCGGTCGCGACCGGGTTCATCCTGGGCGCCGCCCCTTCGTCGGCCGACCCGGTCTCCAACGACGACGTCGCGGCCGCGCAGGCCCAGGTCGACCGCCTCGACGCGCAGGCCGAAGCCGCTACCGAGGCCTACGACCAGGGCCAGATCGCCCTCACCGGCGCGCAGCGCTCCGCCGCCGCCGCCCAGTCCGCGGTCAAGGCCAAGCAGGACCAGCTCGCCAAGGCGAGCCACGCGACCGCCGCCCTGGCCAGCGCCACCTACCGGTCGGCCGGCGTCTCGACGTTCCTCACGTTCGTCTCCTCCGCAGACCCGCAGTCCTTCCTCGACCAGGCCTCGACCATCAGCCAGATCTCGGCCGACCGCGCGCAGCAGATCGACGTCCTGCGCGCCGCGCGCAAGGGCCTCGCCGACGCGGAGCGCCAGGCCAAGAACAAGGCCGACGACGCCGCCAAGGCCCAGAAGGCGCTCGAGTCGCAGCGCAACTCGGTCCTCGCGGCGCTCTCGGCCAAGCAGGCCTACCTGAACGGGCTCAAGGAGCAGGTCCGCCAGCAGCTCGAGCAGGCGCAGCAGGCCGCCGCCGCCCGCCAGGCCGCCGCCGACGCGCAGGCCCGGGCCGCCGCGAGCACCAGCTCCGCGGTCACCCAGCCGACCGTCGACATCCCGGTCTCGTCCTCCGATCGCGGTCGCGCCGCCCTGCAGTGGGCGCTCTCGCAGATCGGCAAGCCCTACGTGTGGGCGGGCGCCGGGCCCGACAGCTACGACTGCTCCGGCCTCACGATGTGGGCGTTCGCGCACGTCGGCATCTCGCTCCCGCACTCCGCGGCCGGCCAGTACGGCTACGGCACGCACGTCTCGGTGAGCCAGCTCGAGCCGGGCGACCTCGTGTTCTTCGCCTCCGGCGGCTACATCGGCCACGTCGGCATCTACTACGGCGGCGGCCAGATGGTCGACGCGCCGCACACCGGCTCCACCGTCGGCATCCACGGCCTCTACAGCGGGCTGGTCGGCGGCACCCGCCTCTAGCTCGGCCGGATCCGTGGGCGGGTTCGCCCGCCTGTCGTCCGGTGTGCGCCCGGCGCAGCCCATAGGATCGGCCCGCATCCAGCCGTGATCATCGAGGTCCGGCGTGGCCGCTGAGGGAGATCGGGTGCGCGAGCTGCACGTCGCCGGGCTGAGCCCCGACGGTCGCCAGCTGCTGCTCGCCTCCTCCGACGGCAAGGCGCCCGCGTACGCGGTGGCCCTCGACGCGCGCTTCGAGGCGACGCTGCGCGGCGAGCCGACCGACGGCGAGGCGGAGGTCCGCCCCACGCTGTCGCCCCGGGAGATCCAGGCCGCCGTCCGTGCGGGCGAGGCGGTCGAGTCGGTCGCGGCCCGTGCGGGACTGCCGGTGAGCCGGGTCGAGCGCTACGCCGGCCCGGTGCTGTCCGAGCGCGCGCGGGTGCTCGACGTGCTGCTGGAGGTGCCGCAGTCGGGCCGTCGCGGGCTGTCCTCGCTGCCCCTCGGCCAGGCCGTGAGCTCGGCGCTGTCGGACCTCATGTACGTCCGCGGGGAGACCATCACGTGGACCGCCTACCGTCAGCCCGAAGGTGACTGGGTGGCCCGGCTGACGGTGGTCGTGCGCGGGCGTGAGCGTGAGGCGCAGTGGAGCTACGACGCGGAGGACGGCAGCGTCCATCCCCTCGACACCTACGCGAGCACGCTCGGCCACGCGGACGGCACGCGGCGCTCGGCCAGCCGCCCGCGGCAGCCGGCCCCCCGCTCGGCGAAGCAGGGCACCGCGAAGAAGGCGGCCGCGAAGAAGCCGGCCACGAAGAAGCCGGCCGCGAAGAAGCCGGCCACGAAGAAGCCGGCCAAGAAGGCGACCGCCCGGCGGCGCGCGAGCCGGTGAGCCCGCGCCCTCGTGCGCTCGGCCTGCTCGGCGTGCTGCTCGGCGGCGTGCTGCTCACCGGGTGCGCGCACGTCACCCGCAAGGACGTCGTCATCCCGCCCACCGCGGTGGCCGGGCCGCTGACCGCTGCGCAGCAGGCCTTCGCCGGCGCGCGCAGCGCCATGCTCGCCGCCGCCGCGCACCTGCCCGACGCCGCGCACCGCCTCGACACCATCGACGCGGCCGCCGCCCGCGGTGCCTACGACCCGGCGAAGTCCGCGCAGCCCGGGGCCACCACCGCGGTGGCGCGCGTGGGCACCGCGCTGACGAACCTGCCGAAGCTCGCCGACGCCGAGGGCCGGGCGCTCGACGCGCTCGCCACCGCCGGGCAGAGCCCGCGGCTCAGCGCGGCGCAGCAGCAGGCCGTCGCCGCGGTCGTCGCGGCCGCCCGGACGGAGCTCACACAGGTCCGCACGCTCGCCGCCGACCAGCGGGCCGGCTGGGGGGCCTACTCCCAGCTCTGGGACGCCGAGACCGAGTGGATCTACCGCGCCGGCGCCGGCTTCTTCCCGAGCCAGACCACCGGCGGCTACGACCCCACGGTCGCCGCGCAGGCCTACACGGTGCGCACCCACCCGATCCGCGCCGCGGTCGAGCACGAGCGCACCGGTCTCGCGCACGCGACGGCGGCGCTGGCGCGGGACGCCGACGCGGTGGCGGCCGCGATCGACTCCGCGTCCGGGCTGTTCGCACCCGACGCGACGCCCACCCCGTGAGGCTGCTCGCGCGGGGCGTCGCGGCGCTCGCGCTCGTGACGGCGGCGGCATGCTCGAGCACGGCGCCCGCGCCGGTGGTGCACCCGCGGCCACCGGTGTCGATCGCGGCGAGCACCGCCGCTGGGCTCTCCACCTCCGACCGCACAGCGGCCGTCGACGCGCTGCTCGCCCGGCGGGCCGCCGCCGTGCTGCGCCACGACCGGGCGGCGTTCCTGTCCACCGTCGACCCGCAGGCCCCGCCACCGTTCGCGCACCGGCAGCAGGCGCTCGTGGCGGCGTTGATGACCGTGCCGTTCGCGTCCTACGCGCTCGCCGTCGACCCGACCGTCACGCCCGCCGTCGACCCCATGAAGCTCGCCACGCACAGCGCGGACGACGCCTGGCTGCCGCAGACCACGCTGACCTACACGTTGCGCGGGGGGGACGGCACGTCGTCGACGCTGCTGGCCGACTACACGTTCGTGCGGCGCGGCCAGGACTGGTTCATCGCCTCCGACGACGATGTTCGGGCCGGTGCGCCCGGCACGCAGCGCGACCTCTGGGACTACGGCCCGGTCGTCGCGGTGCGGGGGAGCGCGAGCCTGGTGCTCGCCCACCCGGGGTCCGAGCAGAAGGCGCGCGCCGTCGCCGCGCTGGCGGATCATGCGGTCAGATCGGTCACGGCGGTGTGGGGCAGGGACTGGCCGCGGCGGGTGGTGGTCGTGATCCCCGGCAGCATGGCTGAGCTGCAGGACGTCGTTCAGGACCACGACGACCTCTCGCAGTTCGCGGCGCTGGAGTCGGCGGAGCTCGGGCGCACGCCGGGCCGAACCGAGCTGGCTCAGCGCATCGCGGTCAACCCGTCGGTGTTCTTCGGTCAGACGACCGATCAGGGCCGTCAGGTCATCATGACGCACGAGACCACGCACGCGGCCTCGTCGCGGTCGACCCGTGCCGGCATGCCGACGTGGCTGATCGAAGGGCTCGCCGACTACGTGGGGTTTCGCGACGTCGACGTCCCGCTGTCGCGCGCCGCGGCTGCGCTGCAGGCCCGCATCCGCACTTCCGGTGCGCCACAGGCACTCCCGGCCGACAAGGAGTTCGCCGGCAGCTCGGCGCACCTCGAGGAGGCCTACGAGGAGGCCTGGCTCGCGTGCCGCCTCATCGCGCAGGTCGAGGGTCAGGCGGCGCTGGTGCGGCTCTACCGGGCGGTGGGCGCCGGGGCATCGGTCCCCGACGCCTTCGCGTCGGTGCTGCACACCACGGTGCCGGCGTTCACCGCGTCGTGGCGGGCCGCGCTGCTCGCCGAGCTGGCCTGATGCGCACCCTCGTCGTCACCAACGACTTCCCGCCGCGGCCCGGCGGCATCCAGTCCTACGTGCAAGGCATGCTCCGCGAGCAGCCACCCGATGGCCTGGTGGTCCTCGCCTCGCAGTGGAAGGGGTGGGAGGCCTACGACGCCGCGCTGCCCTACGAGGTCGTGCGCCACCCGACGTCGGTGCTGCTGCCGACCGCGGGTGTCGCCGCACGTGCCCGCGAGGTCGCGCGCGTGCACGACTGCACCCGCGTGTGGTTCGGCGCCGCCGCGCCGCTGGGGCTGCTCGCGCGCGGGCTGCGGCGCGCGGGGATCGAGCGAGCCGTCGCGACGACGCACGGTCACGAGGTCGGCTGGGCGGCCCTGCCCGGAGCGCGCCGGGCGCTGCGGCGCATCGGCGCCTCCGTCGACGCCGTCACCTACCTCGGGGCGTTCACGCGCAGCCGGCTGGCGCCCGCGTTCGGACCGCACCCCGAGTCCGCCTTGCTGCCCGGAGGCGTCGACACCGACCGGTTCCGCGCCGACCCCGCGGCGCGGGCGTCCGTGCGGGCCCGGCACGGCCTCGGGGCCGACCAGCCGGTGGTCGTGTGCGTGTCGCGCCTCGTGCCGCGCAAGGGCCAGGACCAGCTCATCCGCGCCCTGCCGTCCCTGCGCGCCCGCGTGCCCGGCACCGCGCTGCTCATCGTCGGTGGTGGCCCGGACCGTGAGCGGCTGACCAGGCTCGCACGGGCGGCCGGGGTCGATCGGCACGTCGTCATCACCGGCTCGGTGCCGTGGACCGAGCTGCCGGCGCACTACGCCGCGGGCGACGTGTTCGCCATGCCCTGCCGGTCCCGCCGGCGGGGCCTCGAGGTCGAGGGCCTCGGCATCGTCTACCTCGAAGCGGCGGCCACCGGGCTGTCCGTCGTCGCGGGGGACAGCGGGGGAGCCCCCGACGCCGTGCTGCCCGAGCAGACCGGGGTCGTCGTCGACGGCACCGACCTCGGTGCGATCACCCGCGCCGTGGGCGACCTGCTCGCCGATCCCGATCGCGCCGCCGCGATGGGCGCCGCCGGCCGCGCGTGGACGGAACGGGCGTGGACGTGGTCGATCCTCGGCGCCCGCTGGCGCGCGATCCTCAGCGGTGAGTAGCGCTCAGTCCTTGGGCGAGGAGTAGATCTTCTCGATGACCGCGGCGTAGTGGTCGGCGACGACCGCGCGCTTCACCTTGAGCGACGGCGTGATCATGCCGTTCGCCTCGGTGAAGTCGTCCGGCAGCACGACGAACGCCTTGATCGCCTCGGCCTTCGACACCGCCTTGTTCGCGTCGTCGACCGCCTCCTGCACGGTGGCGCGCAGCTGCGCGTCCTCGCAGAGGTCGGCGACGGGGGTCGACTCCGGCTTGCCGTGCGCCTTGCACCACGCCGGGAGCGCCTCCGCGTCGATCGTCACGAGCGCGGCGATGAACGGCTGCTTGTCCCCGACCACCATGACCTGGCTGATCAGCGGGTGCGCACGCATGCGGTCCTCGAGCACGGCGGGCGCGACGTTCTTGCCGCCCGCCGTGACGATGAGCTCCTTCTTGCGCCCGGTGATCGTGAGGAAGCCGTCCTTGTCGACGTTGCCGATGTCGCCGGTGTGGAACCAGCCGTCGGTGATCGCCTCCTTCGTGGCGGCCTCGTTCTTCCAGTAGCCGCGGAAGAGGTTGCGGCCCTTGATGAGGATCTCGCCGTCGTCGGCGATGCGGATCGTCACGCCGGGCACCGGGCGGCCGACGCTGCCGACCTTCTGGTTGCCGGGGGCGTTGACCGTCGCGCCGGCGGAGGTCTCGGTGAGGCCGTAGCCCTCGAGGATGTTCACGCCGATGCCGCGGAAGAAGTGCCCGAGGCGCGCGCCGAGCGGGGCGCCGCCGCTCACGGCGAACTCGACCTTGCCGCCCATCGCGGCCCGCAGCTTCGAGTACACGAGCTTGTCGAACAGGGTGTGCTGCAGGCGAAGTGGAAGCGAAGCCCCTCCCGGCGCGTCCAACGCCTCGGAGTACTTGATCGCGATGCCCTCGGCCGCGTCGAAGATCTTGCCCTTGCCCTCGCCGTGGGCCTTCGCCTTCGCGGAGTTGTAGACCTTCTCGAACACGCGCGGCACCGACAGCAGGAACGTCGGCTGGAACGCCGCGAGGTCGGGCAGCAGGTTCTTGATGTCCGCGGTGTGACCGAAGCGCACGCCGCGGGTGACGCAGCCGCACTGGATGATGCGGCCGAAGACGTGCGCGAGCGGAAGGAACATCAGCGTCGAACCGGTCTTCGGGTCGAACAGCGACGCCATGTCCTCGGTGGTCGTCATGACGTCGAACAGGAACGCGCCGTGGTCGATCTCGCAACCCTTGGGGCGGCCCGTCGTGCCGGACGTGTAGATGATCGTCGCGAGCGTGTCGCCGGTCATGCCGTCACGGCGCGCGTTGAGGTCGGCCTCGGGCACCGATGCGCCGGCCGCGACGAGCACGTCGATCGCGCCCCCGTCGATCTGCAACACCTCACCCAGGTCGGGCAGGTTGCCCTTGACCTCGGCCACGGTCTTGGCGTGGTCGGGCGTCTCGACGATCGCGAGCACCGTGCCGGAGTCGCTGATGATCCACTCGACCTGCTCGGCGCTGCTCGTCTCATAGATCGGGACGGTGACGCCGCCCGCGGTCCAGATCGCGTAGTCGATGACGGTCCACTCGTAGCGCGTGCGCGACATGATGGCCACGCGGTCGCCGGCTCCGACGCCCTTCGCGATGAGTCCGGCCGCCACCTGGCGCACCTGCGAGGCGAACTCCTTGCTGGTGACCGGCACCCAGGCGGTGCCCGAGCGGCGGCTGAACAGGACGTGGTCCGGGTCCGCGTCGGCGTTGCGGAACACCGCGTCGGTGAGGATCTCGTCCGGATCGACGGTCACGACCGGCGGGGTGGTGTACTCCTGGACCACGGATGACTCCTCGAGGCGGTGCGGGCTTCCGTGCCGCCGTGAGGGGCGTCACATGAGGAGAAAACGGTAGCCCAGCGGCGAAGGGGCGGGTGGATCGAGGCGTGGACGTCGACCTCGTGGACGAGTTCTACGTCCGCGCGACGCCCGAGGCGGTGGCGGCGGCGTTCCACGACGCCGACGCGTGGAAGCACTGGTGGCCCGACCTCGAGCTCACCGTCTTCCAGGACCGGGGCACCGCCGGGCTGCGCTGGTCGGTCACCGGCGCCTACGAGGGCTCGCTCGAGATCTGGCTCGAGGAGAAGCCGGACGGGGTGCTGGTCCACCACTACCTCCGCCTCAGCGACGACCGGAAGATGTCCTGGCGCCGGGCCCTGCGGGTCCGCCACCGCCGCGCCGTGGCCTGGAAGCGGCACACGTGGGCGATAAAGGACCGGCTTGAGGCGGATCGCCCGGTTCCGGCCCCGCCCGCGCGGTAGCCCCGGAAGACGCGGGCCCCCGTACGGCTCAACGTGAGCCCACCGATTGCCGACGAGAGAGGGGTGACGAGTCCCGTGGCGTCCGATCGCGCAGCCTGCCCGGCGTGCGGCGCGGCCACGAAGCCTGGCGACCCCTGGTGCACGCTGTGCTTCGCGGACCTGCGCCCGAAGGCGGTCCCGCCCCCTCCGCGCCCGGTCGCTCCCGCGCCGCGGGCGGCCGTGCCCGCGTCCCCGTCGTTCGCGGCTCCGGCTGCGCAGGCCGCTCCGAGCGGGCCGGCGGTCAACCCGATCACCGCGCTGTCCACCGGCGTCGTGTCCACCACGCCGCTGCCCGCCGACGCGAAGACGCCGGACGGGATCAAGGCCATGAGCTGCCCCACGTGCGGCGATCCCATGCCGATCGTCGCCGAGGTCTGCCCGAGCTGCGGCCACAGCCCGTTCGCGAGCCTCAAGTCGACCACCCAGGTCTCGCTGAAGCTGCCGGTCGTCGGCGACCTCATGCGCTTCGACCGCGGCATGCGCTACACGGTCACGCTGGTGTTCGCGCTGGTGGTCGCGGCGATCCTCGTCGGCATCGTCTACGGCGTGGGCGCGATCCTCTGACGCACTAGCGTCGGGCCGTGGTCCGGGTCGCCGTCGTCTCCGACGTGCACGGCCGCGCGGCCGACCTGGTCACGGCGGGTGAAGGCGTCGACGCGCTGCTCTGCCTCGGTGACCTCATCGACTTCGTCGACTACGACGACCCGCGCGGCGGCATCCTCGGCCGGCTGTTCGGACCGGACCAGGTCTCGCAGTTCGTCGCGTTGCGCACGCAGCGCCGGTTCGACGAGGCGCGGGCCTACTCGGCGAGCCTGTGGGAGTCCCTCGGCGAACCCCGCGAGGTCGTCATCCGCCGGGTCGTCGACGAGCAGTACGCCGAGCTGTTCGGCGCGTTCGGGAAGGTCGCGGCATCGGGCGTCCCGGTGTACCTGACCTACGGCAACGTGGACCTGCCGCAGCTGTTCACCGACCACGCGACCGAGGGCGTGACGATCCTCGACGGCCAGGTCGTCGACATCGGCGGCGTGACGTTCGGCTTCGTCGGCGGCGGGCTGCCGACCCCCATGCACACGCCGATGGAGATCCCGGAGGACGTCTACGCGGCGAAGGTCGACGCTGTTGCCGGATGCGACGTGCTGTGCAGCCACCTGCCGCCTCACGTGCCGATGATGGTCTACGACACCCGCGCCCGCCGCTACGAGCGCGGGTCGGCGGCGGTGCTCGACGCGATCGGGCGGTGGCGGCCGCGCTACGTGCTGTCCGGCCACGTGCACAACCCGCTCGTGCCGGAGATGTGGTTCGGGGCCACGGGGGTCCTCAACGTCGGCCACTTCCGGGCGCGCGGCACCCCGACGATCCTGGACGTTTCGGCGTAGGTTCCGGCGTCGTGGCAGACACCAGCGAGGCCTCGATCACCGTCGATGCGAGCCCGGCCGAGATCCTCGCGGTCATCGCCGACTTCGAGAACTACCCGCAGTGGGCGGGATCGGTCCGCGAGTGCACACCGATCGAGCGCTTCGACGACGGGCAGGGCAAGCGGGTGCGCTTCGTCGTCGACGCGGGCATCGTCAAGGACACGTACGTGAACAGCTACGAGTGGCACGGCGACAGCGGCGTCAGCTGGCACATGACCGAGGGCAAGATGCAGAAGTCCCAGGAGGGCAGCTACACCCTCGAGCCCACGGGGTCCTCGACCAAGGTGACGTACAAGCTGACCGTGGAGCTGGCCGTCCCGATGATCGGGATGTTCAAGCGCAAGGCCGAGAAGATGGTCATGGACACGGCGCTCAAGGACCTCAAGAAGCGCGTGGAATCCCTCAAGTAACGCCCCCGTGACCAGCTTCACGCCCTCGGGCGCGTCGCGACGGCGGGACTACGGTTGACCCATGCGCCAGAGGCCGTGGCACGCTCTTCCGCCACGGCCGGAGGCGAGGAGATGACATTGCGCGTGCTGCTGTTCACCGGCAAGGGCGGGGTGGGCAAGACCACCGCCGCGGCCGCGACCGCCGCCGCCGCCGCCCGCCGCGGGCAGAAGGTCCTCGTGCTCTCCACCGACGGGGCCCACTCGCTCGGGGACGCGCTCGCCACGCCGCTCGGGAGCGAGCCCACCGAGGTCGAGACCGGTCTGTACGCCTTGCACGTCGATGCGCAGCGCGGGTTCGAGCGCGCCTGGCGGGACGTGCAGCAGTGGCTGGTCGCCTGGCTGGAGCGGGCCGGCGTCGACCCGCTCGAGGCGGAGGAGCTCACCGTCCTGCCCGGCGCCGAGGAGGTGCTCGCGCTGCTCGCCGTGCGCGACCACGTCGCGTCCGGTCAATGGGACCTCGTCGTCGTCGACTGCGCGCCGACCGCCGAGACGCTGCGGCTGCTCGCGCTGCCCGAGGCGCTCGGCTGGTACGTGCGCCGCATCATGCCGGTGGAGCGCCGCGTCATGTCACGCGTGCGGCCGCTCCTGGCACGCGCGACGACGGCGCCGATGCCGACGGACCGGCTGTACGACGCGATCGACCGCCTGCACCGCGAGCTCGGTGAGGTGCGTGAGGTGCTCGCCGACCCGCACACGACGAGCGTGCGGCTCGTGCTGACACCGGAGGCGGTCGTGCTCGCGGAGGCGCGGCGCACGCTGACGACGCTCTCCCTGCACGGGTACCGCGTCGACGGCGTCGTCGCCAACCGCGTGTTCCCCGCCGACGGCGCCGACGCGTGGCGCGCCGGCTGGGTCATGGCCCAGCGTGCGCGCCTCGAGGAGGTGCACGCGTCGTTCGATCCGCTGCCGGTGCTCGTCGCGAGCTACACGGCGAGCGAGCCGGTCGGCGTGCAGGCGCTCGCCGCGTTCGGCGATGCGCTCTACGGCGACGGCGATCCCGTCCGGATCGACGGCGACGGCGGCGCCGCCGAGGAGCTGGTGCACGTCGAGCGCACCGTCGACGGCTTCGCGCTGACCATCGCGCTCCCGCTCGCCGAACGCTCCGACGTCGACCTCGTCCGGCGGGGCGAGGAGCTCGTCGTGACCGTCGGCGGGCACCGGCGGGTGCTCGTGCTGCCGAGCGCGCTGCGCCGCTGTGAGGTCGAGGGCGCCGCGCTGCGCGACGGCCGGCTCGTCGTGCGGTTCGTGCCCGACCCGAACCAGTGGCCGGACGTCCTCAAGCAGGAAGGCAAGGGCCGCGCGTGACCGAGGAGGTCCCGTTCGCCGACGAGGCGGCCCGTCTCGTCGCCGCGGTGGAGGACTGGCTGCGCGGCGGTGGCTTCTCCGGCGGCCTGTCGCAGGGCCTCGCGTGGGCGCAGGCGCACGTCGGCGGCGCGCAGGAGTGCCGGCTGTGCCCGGTGTGCCAGCTGCTCGCGCTCGTGCGGTCGACCTCGCCCGAGGTCTATGAGCACCTCGCCGAAGCCGCCGCGAGCCTCGCGAAGGCCGGCCAGGTCTTCGCCGACAACCTAGCGCGCCAACGGGCGGACCGCCCCCCCGTCCAACGCATCGACATCGGTCCCTGACACGGCGCGAAGGTGTGCTGAAGCTGTGCTGACTCTCGGGGTCGACGTCGGCGGCACCAAGGTGCTGGCCGGCGTCGTCGACGAGTCCGGTGCCGTGCTAGCACGGGCCGGGGCGGCCACGCCGAAGACCGACGTCGGCGCGATCGCCGACGGCATCGCCCGCGTCGTCGACGAGCTCCGCGTGCAGCACGACGTCGCCGCTCTGGGGATCGGCGCGGCCGGCTGGATGACGCGCGACGGCGAGGTCGTGCGGTTCGCGCCGCACCTCGCCTGGCGCGACGAGCCGCTGCGCGAGGTCGTCGCCGCGCGCACCGGGCTGCCGGTCACCGTCGACAACGACGGCAACACCACCGCCTGGGCCGAGCACCGCTTCGGCGCCGGCCGGGGTGTCGACGACGTCATCGCCGTGACCGTCGGCACCGGCATCGGCTGCGGCCTCGTGCTCGGCGGTCGCGTCTACCGCGGCGCGTCCGGCGTCGCCGCCGAGCCCGGGCACATGCGGGTCGTGCCCGACGGCCGGCGCTGCCCCTGCGGCAACCGGGGGTGCTGGGAGCAGTACGCGAGCGGCAGCGCGCTCGAGACCGAAGCGCGGGAGATCGCCCGCTCGTCACCGGCCGCCGCCGGTGCGCTGCTCGACCTCGTCGCCGGCGACGTCGATGCGATCGACGGTCCGGTCATCACTCGCGCGGCGGAGGTCGGTGACACTGCGGCTCTCGACTGCTTCCGCATCGTCGGCGGCTGGCTGGGTCAGGGACTGGCCGACATCGCCGCGTTGCTCGACCCGGCGCGCTTCGTCATCGGCGGCGGCGTCGGCGAGGCCGGCGAGCTGCTGCTCGCGCCCGCCCGCGAGCGGTTCCGGGCCGCACTCACCGGACGCGGCCACCGGCCGTGGGCCGAGATCGTCCCGGCGGCGCTCGGCACCGACGCCGGGCTCGTCGGTGCCGCTGACCTCGCTCGGGCCGCCCTGCTGCTTGCCTGACGCCCGCTTGACCGGTTGGCTGGAGGCAGGTGCGCTCCGCTGGGGGAGCGACGCAGCGTTGGGGGAAGCGACGTCATGGATCAGTACCTGTTCTTCGATGCCAACCACCTCGAGACGGTGCGGACGCTGACGGAGCTCGGTGCCGTCGACTCGATGGTCGAGTTCTTCTCCGGGCCGTACGCCGGCGTCGCGGCCTGGCACGACCTCGAGGTGGCCGCGGCGCCGAGCGTCGCCGACCCGGTCTGCGTCGCCACGGTGGAGGGCGTCTGCGTCAAGTGGGTGGGCGGCGGAGACAGTCCCGCCTCGAAGTGGATCTTGCCGGACGACTGGTTCCTCTGCTGGCTCCTGATGCACCCCAACTACGGATCCGTCGATGACGTCCGCGCCGGTGTCGAGCTCGAGGCGGACGCGCTCGCCACGGGCGGCGGTGTCATCGGGGTGTCGCGGGTCACCAGCCCGCGGCCCGGTCTCGTCGTCGAGCTGGCGTATGCCGACTTCGACGCGCTGCAGGACCGCGTGACGTCTCTGGTGGACAGCCCGGCGATCGCCGGCGCGTCGGTGTGCCTCGCGACCGGCGCGGGGAAGCGCGCGCGCCCGGACTTCGAGCAGATGATCGAGCGCCGGCCCGCCCGCGTCGGCGCCGCGGCTTCCGCCCGGGGCGCCCGTCCCGCAGCGAAGGCGGCCAAGAGCGTCAAGAGCGTCAAGGCCGCCAAGAGCGTCAAGGCGGCCAAGAGCGTCAAGGCCGCCAAGAGCGCGCCGCGAGCGGGCCGCACGTAGCACCGTGCGCGCTGCCCCCCGATGACGTCCGCCCGCGCGCGGGCCGACGTCGCCTGCCCGTCGTGCGGCGCGGCGAACGTGCGGGGTGCCGTGCTGTGCGGCCGGTGCGAGGTCTCGCTCGTGCCGGCCGAGCGGCGGCTCGTCACGCTGCTGTTCGCCGATCTCGCCGGCTACACGAGCCTCGGCGCCGCGCTCGATCCTGAGGACCTGCACCAGCTGGTCGCGCCGCTCGTCGCCGCGATGCGCCGCCTCGTCGAGGACTACGGCGCGGTCGTCCCGGGAGTGCAGGGCGACGGGTTCATGGCGGTGTTCGGCGCCCCGCTCGCCCATGAGGACGACCCGCGCCGCGCGGTGCTGGCCGCGGCCGAGCTGCAGCGCCTCGTCGGCCGCTGGCAGGCCTCGCGGGCCGGGCAGCCCGTGCCCGACGTGCACATCGGCGTCCACGCGGGTGAGGCGTTCGTCGCCCCCGGCCGCGACGGGCTCACCGTCACCGGCGACCCGGTCAACGTCGCCAGCCGGCTCTGCGACGAGGCCGCGGGCGGCGAGGTGGTCGTCAGCGATGCGGTCGTCGCCATGCTGCCGGGCATCGCCGCATGGGACGCGCCGCGCGCCGTCCGGCTGCGCAACCGTCCGGAGCCCGTGGTCGTCCGCAGCCTCGTGTGGCGCGAGCTGTCCTCGTCGGCCGGGGCCCGCTCGACGCGCGGCGCCGTCGCGCTGGTCGACCGCGACGAGGTCATGGCCGAGCTGGACCGGCTGCTGGTGCCCACGGGCTCGGGCCGCCTGGCGGTGCTCGTCGGCGAGGCCGGCGTCGGCAAGAGCCGGGTCGCCAACGAGTGGCTCGACCGGCTGTCCGAGCACCTCGTGCTGCGGGGCCATGCGCCGGCGTTCGCGTCACCGTCGTGGACCGCCCCCCTGGCCGAGACGTTGTGGCGGCTCGCGCGGGAGCGCACGGGCGACGGGCTGCTGCCTCCGCGCGCGGCGCTCGACGAGGTGATGCGCCTGTCCGGCCCGCTGAGCGCCGGCATCGCGCGCCGCCTCGGGCGGCTGCTCGGCGTCGAGCCGGACAGCAGCGAGGTCGACACCGACGACGCGCAGGCCGACGCGTTCACCGTCTGGCTCGAGCGCGTCGCGCAGCGCCGGCGGTTGGTCCTGTTGCTCGAGGACCTGTACTGGGCGGCGCCGCCGCTGATCGAGCGCCTCCCGCGGCTGGCCGACGCAGCCGGCCCGGGCTCGGTGGTCCTCGCGGCGGCCCGGCCCGAGACGCCGAACATCGCGGAGCTTGTGCGCATCGACGTGCCCCCGCTCGACGACGCCGACCAGCACGCGCTCGTGGAGCGCCTGCTGCCCGGTTGTCCGGCCGCCGTCGCCGAGCTGCTCGTCGGGCGGTCCGGCGGCAACCCGTTCTTCGCCGAGGAGGTCGCGCAGCTGCTCGTGGACGACCGGACGATCACGGTCGACGAGAGTGGGGTGCGCGTCGCGGACCCGGATCGCCTCACGGCGGTGCCGACCACCATGCGGCTGTTCGTCACCGCCCGGCTCGACCTGCTGTCGCCGGCGACCCGTCGGGTGATGGGCGCCGCGGCGGTCGCGGGTGACGCGCTCGAGCCGGCCGTCCTCGCGGTGCTGTGCAGCGACCTCGACGTCTCCGCGGCGCTCGACGAGCTCGTCGCGCGGGGGCTCCTCCGGCATCGCGCCGCCCGCACCGCCGCCGAGGCCCGTCGCGGTGGCCGCCTCGCGTTCCGGCATGCCCTCGTCCGCGACGTCGCCTACGACGGCCTGTCCCGTGCCGAACGTCGCGAGCTGCACGACCGGGCCGCGCGGTGGTACGCCGAGCTCGACGTCCAGACGTTGGATGCCGTCGTGGCCCGGGCGGTGCACGCCGAGTCGGCGCTCGCGCTCGCCGGTCCCGGTGACGCGCGGTACGTGCGGCCCGCGCTCGTCGCGCTCGAGCGGTGGGCCCGGGCGGTCGAGGAGGAGCAACCGACGACGGCCCACGAGGTCGCGCTCCGCGGCCTGACGCTCGCCGAGGCCGACGACGACCTGCAGGCGGCGGCCCGGCTCGCACTGCTCGCGGGCAACGTGGCGCTGGCGCTCGGCAACGAGCACGAAGCGTCGGAGCTCGCGGAGCGGGCGATCCGGGTGACCGCCGATCCCCTCGTGAGCGCGGAAGCGCTCCTCCTCGGCGGTCGCGCCCTGTCCTACCAGTGGCACAGCGCCGAGGCGGTCGACGTGCTCGACGCTGCGGTCGCCGCGTTCGAGCGCGCGGGATCGTCAGCCGGAGTGGCCCGCGCGCAGGCCGAGCAGGCCCGCGCGGTGAGCGCCGGCATCGTGCCGATGCTCGACGGGTTCGAACGGGCCGCTGGGCACGCGGACGGGGTCGACCGGCCTCTGTTCGCCCAGCTCGCCCGCGAGGCCGCGTACCTCGCGGCGGCGGTCGGTGGCGAGCGCTACACGCGGTGGATCGAGCGGGCGCGCGGCTCGCTCGCGCACGACGACGTCGTCGGCACGGCCTGGGTCGACCTCACCCGGGCGCTGCACGCCTTCTACGACAGCGACCTGCCCGCCTGCCTCGACCTCGCTCGGAGCGCCCGCGGGGCCGTCGAGCAGCTGGGACTCATCCAGGTCCACCTCCCCGCGGCCCACCTCGAGATCGAGGCGCTCAGCCGGGTCGGCCGGCTCGCGGACGCCGTCGCCCTGCTCGAGCAGACCATGGCGGTCGCGCGCAACCGGCCGCCCCGGACGGTGTTCTTCACCGAGCTGAGTGCGGTGTTCGCCTCTGTGCGCTCCGGTGCGGTCACCGACAGAACCGCGCGCACCACCTCCCTCGACCTCCCGCCGTCCCAGCTCGAGGCGGAGGACCCGCTGTACGTCGCCCGCACCGACGCACGGATCGCGCTCGACCGGGGGGACTTTGCCGGTGCGATCTCTCACGCGGCCCGGGCGAGCGTCGGGATGACCGCACTCGACCAGCCCATGGCCGCACTCGAGTCACGCCTCGTCGCGCTGTTCGCCCAGGTCGCCCGGCTCGACGTGAGCGCCGACCTGCGCGCTCTTCCGGACGACGCCGAACGGCTCGGAGCTCACGTCACCGCCGGTCTCGCCCGCCGCCTGCTCGTGCAGGACGCGCTGCTGTCGGGTTCGGCGGCCGCGGTGCCCGACGAGCCCGCGCTGGACCTCGTCGAGGCGCGGGCGCTCGATCACGAGAACCGTGCGCTGGCGGCCGGCGGAGACGCGGACGCGTTCGCCGCCGCCGCCAGGGAGTGGGAGGTGCTGGGGCACACGGCCTTCCACGCCCGGGCTCTGACCTGGGCCGGAGACGAGGAGCGCGCCGCCGCGGTGCTCGAGGCGCTGCAGTCGCCGCCCGGGTTGATCGAGGAGTGGCGGGCTCAGCTCGCCGCCGTGCGGCGGTAGTCGGGGACGAGCTCGGTCGCGAGCTGCTCGAGGAAGAGCCCGATGTCGGTGACCACGCCGATCGCCTGCGCCGATCCGCGGTCGGCGAGCTTCGTCACCGTCGCCGGGTTGATGTCCACCGACACGAGCGGCACCGACGCCGGGAGGATGTTGCCGGTGGCGATCGAGTGCAGCATCGTCGCGACCATGATGGCGAAGCCGACGCGGGGGAGCTGCGCGCGCATCGCGCGCTGGCCCTCGATGACGTCGGTGATGACGTCGGGCAGCGGGCCGTCGTCCCGGACGGAGCCGACGAGCACGTAGGGCTTGCGGGCCTGCACCATCGCGTGCATCACGCCGCTCGTCAGCACGCCCTGCTCGACCGCGGCCGCGATGGACCCGCAGCCGCGGATCTTGTTGATGGCGCGGATGTGGTGCTCGTGCCCGTGGTCCACGCCGCGGCCGGCGGACAGGTCGACGCCGAGGGAGGTTCCGAACAGCGCCGACTCGATGTCGTGCGTCGCGAGCGCGTTGCCGGCGAACAGCACGTCGACGAACCCGGCCCGCACCAACGCGACCATCGCCGGCGCGGCGCCCGTGTGCACGACCGCCGGTCCCGCCACCCAGAGGATGCGCTGCCCGGCGGACTTCACCTCGCGCAGCTGCTCGGCGAGCTGACGCACCACCAGCGCCTGCGGCTTCTCGCTCGAGACGGCCGAGCTCATGAAGCCCCACTCGCCGTTCTTGCGGTGCTCCGAGACCGGGAGCACGACGCGCACGCCCTGCGCCGTGCACACCACGTCCATGCCGGCCTTCACGTCGCTCACCGGGATCGTGCGGATGCGGCCCTCCTTCGCCACGAGCCCGCAGTCCATCTCCGGCTGCTCCACCGGCACCCACTCGCCACCGAGGTGCACCACCGTCTCGAGGTTCGTCGTCGAGTAGAAGTCGTCGGGGAACACGCCGTCGCGCTCGCAGGTGCGGAGCACCGCCTCGCCGGGGTCGACGAGGTTCACGCCGTGCACGTGCACGCGGTTGAGCACCCGCTGCAGCAGGGCGGCGTCGTCCGCGCCCACGGTGATGACCGCGTGGCTCTCGTCGTCGTGGTTGCGGCCGAGGTCGAGCCGGTCGACGACGTAGTCGCCGCCGTACTCGAGCACGTCGTCGAGCACGTGCGCGAGCACGCCGGTGTCCATCAGGTGCCCGGTGATCTCGACCGTCTCGCGAAACCGTGCGTCCACGCGACGATCCTGCCCGAGCAGCGGGTCAGACGACGGCGCCGTCGTCCCAGTCGTCGTCACCATCGCCCGCGCGGTCGCGCATCCGGGCCACGAGCACGCCGGCGCCGACCAGGATCATCACGACGGCGAGGACCTGCTTGCCGCCCGACGGGTCCGACGTCAGGGCCTGCCACACGAGCAGCAGCACGCCGCCGAGGATCGACACCATCGCCGCGAACGTCGCCTTCTGCGGCCGCGGGACCGGGGGAGGCGGGGGCGGCTCGTAGTGCTCCTCCACGACGTCCGGCCCGACGTCGCTGCCCATCTGCGCCCACTTGCCGTCACCGAGCAGGCGATCGACCGGGTCGTCATCGTCGTCATCGCCACGGTCGTCGGACGAGGAGGGCCGGGGGTCGAAGATCGCGTGCTCGCGCGGCGCGGTCGGCTCGCCACGGGGGTCGGTCTCCTCCGACACCGACCAGCGCGCGACGGGGTCGGTCTGCTCGGGGGCGTCCCAGCCCGCGACGATCGCCGCGAAGATCGCGTCGGTGTCCACCGGCCCGCCGGACTCCGCGGCGGGCGGTTCGTGCAGGCTGAGGACGCGTTCGGCCTCGACCCGCCGGGCGGCGTCGACGTGCAGGCGGTCGACCGGCCGTCCGGGCAGCCGCACGTCGAGGTACGGGCCCGGCGTGCCCGTGGCGGGGCTGACGTAGGCGGCGATGCCCTCGCGGGCCAGCGCCGCGAGCACCGCCTGCGCCACCCGCGGGTCGATCTCGCCGAGCGGCACCCACGCGGTCGCGGTCAGCCCGTTGGTGCGGCGGTTCTCCGTCATGTGCAGCCCCCGCGGTGAGCCCTAGGAGGCCGCGGGGGTGAGGGAGCGGACGAAGTCGAGCGAGCCGGAAAGGATCTCCGGGAGGTCGTTGTCGAGGGTGGCCACGTGGTAGCTCTCGGCCAGCTCGACCTCGGTGTAGCGACCCGTGGGGCCCAGCTCGGCGGCGAGCAGGGCCGAGGTCGAGGGGTCGACGACGTGGTCCTCACGCGAGTGGAACGACAGGACCGGGCACCGGATGAGCCCGAGGTTCGCCCGGACCTCCTTCTGCATCTCCGCGAGCGAGGCGACGGCCTTGAGCGGGGTGCGCGGGTAGGCGAGCTCGGTGACGCCGGGCTTCTTGATGTCGCTGCCGACGCCCGGCAGCGAGGGGACGATCCGCTTGAGGACCGGTAGCAGGAGCAAGCGCTTGTCCCGGGATGCGAGGAAGGCGTTGACGGTGACGATGCCCGCGATGGTGTCGGCGTGCTGCTCGGCCAGGCGGAAGGCCAGGGTGCCGCCCATCGAGAGGCCGACCGCGAACACGGTGTCGCAGCGCCCCTGGAGCTCGGTGTAGGCGCGGTCGACCTCGCCGTACCAGTCCGGCCAGCGCGTGGCCTGCAGCTCCTGCCAGGTGGTGCCGTGGCCGGGGAGCCGGGGCAGCCGCACCGTGTAGCCGGCGGCCGCGAGGCCCTCGGCCCAGGGCCGCATGCTCTGCGGGCATCCGGTGAAGCCGTGGCAGACCACGACGCCGACGCGACCGTTCGCACCGTCTCCGTCCGCGGAGTACGGCTCAGCACCGGCGAGGACCCCCACAGCCCCATCGTGGCACGGGCGCCCGGGACCCGATCCGGCGCCGGCGGAAGTTCACACCGCGTTATCGGTGGCGTCGGGCACTCATGCTCGACACCGCTCGTCCTGATCTCTAGGGTCGGAGGCTCCGTTTGGGGTGCCAGCAGGGCCGGAGATCGGGGTAGTGCGGTGCTGTACTGGGTGATCAAGGCGATCTTGACTCCCTTGCTGCGCCCGATGTTCCGCCCGTGGGTCGAGGGTGCGGAGAACGTCCCCGCGGACGGACCGGTCATCTTCGCCAGCAACCACCTGTCCTGGATGGACTGGATCTTCATGCCGCTGATGGTCAAGCGGCGGGTCTACTTCCTCGCGAAGAGCGACTACTTCACGGAGAAGGGCCTCAAGGGGCGGCTCAAGAAGGCGTTCTTCGCCGGCACCGGCCAGGTCCCCATCGACCGCAGCGGCGGCGAGGCGAGCGAGGACGCGCTCAACACCGGTGTCCGGATCCTGCGCGAGGGCAAGATCCTCGGCATCTACCCCGAGGGCACCCGCTCGCCCGACGGCCGCCTCTACCGGGGCAAGACCGGTCCCGCCCGCATGGCGCTCGAGGCCAACGCCGTCGTGGTGCCGGTCGCGATGATCGGCCTGTTCGAGCTCTGCCCGCCCGGCCGCACGCTGCCGAAGCTCGGCCGGGTCGGCGTCCGCTTC
The DNA here is from genome assembly GCA_035545535.1 of Mycobacteriales bacterium. Lineage (GTDB taxonomy): Bacteria > Actinomycetota > Actinomycetes > Mycobacteriales > CAJCIY01 > DASZYF01. The sequence goes on from DASZYF010000127.1 coordinate 30,243, forward strand.
GGCGAGCCGCTCGACTTCTCGCGCTACGCCGGGATGCAGCGCGACCGCTTCGTGCTGCGGTCGATGACCGACGAGATCATGTACGAGATCATGCAGCTGTCCGGCCAGGAGTACGTCGACACCTACGCGTCGCGCAGCGGCAAGGGCAAGTCGACCGGCGCCGCCGCGGACGGTCGCGTCGTGGACGTGCGCGAGATCGCCGACCGTGCGGGCGAGCGCGCGGCCAGCTGAGCGTCAGCGCTCCCAGCCCTTCGCCCGCTCCACCGCCGCGCGCCAGCGGCCGTGCCGCCCGTCGTCGCGCGCACCCGGGGTCGCGCTGAACGCCCGGTCCAGCTGCCAGGTCGCGCGCAGCTCCTCCTGCGACGACCACACGCCGGTCGCGAGCCCCGCGAGGAACGCCGCCCCCAGTCCGGTCGTCTCCTGCACCACCGGTCGGCGCACGTCGACGCCGAGCTGGTCGGCCTGCAGCTGGCACAGCAGGTCGTCCGCGCTCGCCCCTCCGTCGACGACGAGGGCGGGCAGCGCCACGCCCGCCTCGGCCGTCATCACGTCGACGACGTCACGCACCTCGAACGCGATCGCTTCGAGCGTCGCCCGCGCGATGTGCGCACGGGTCGTGCCACGAGTGATCCCCGCGATGGTGCCGCGGGCCGACGGGTCCCAATCCGGTGCGCCGAGCCCGGTGAGGGCGGGCACGAACACCACGCCACCGCTGTCCGGCACGGTCTTCGCGAGCGCCTCGACCTCGGGCGCGCTGCCGATGATGCCGAGACCGTCGCGCAGCCACTGCACGGCCGCGCCGGTGACGAAGATCGCGCCCTCGAGCGCGTACGTCGTCTCGCCGCCGAGCCGCCACGCGACCGTCGTCAGCAGTCCCGCGTCGCTGCGCACGATCGTGCTCCCGGTGTTGACGAGCACGAAGGATCCGGTGCCGTACGTGCACTTGCTCTCGCCGGGGGAGTAGCAGGTCTGGCCGAACAGCGCGGCCTGCTGATCGCCGGCGATGCCCGCGATGGGCAGCTCGAGGCCGAGGAACGCGGCCGGGTCGGTCGTCGCCACGTGGGCCGAGGAGTCGACGATCTCGGGCAGAGCGCCGATCGGGACGGACAGCAGGTCGCACAGCTCGGGCGACCACGCGCCCGTCGTGATGTCGAACAGCAGCGTGCGGCTCGCGTTGCTCGCGTCGGTCACCGTGGCGCGGCCGCCGGACAGCCGGGCGATGACGTAGGAGTCGACCGTGCCGACCGCAGTGGTGCCTGCGGTGACGCCGCGCCACGCGTTCGCGTCGTGCTCGGCGAGCCAGCGCAGCTTGGTGCCGGTGAAGTACGGGTCGAGCCGCAGCCCGGTCAGCTCGGCGACGCGCGGCTCGTGGCCGGCTGCCTTCAGCTCCTCGCAGAGCGCAGCGGTGCGCCGGTCCTGCCACACGACCGCGCGTCGCGGTGACCCGAGCGTCTGCCGATCCCACAGCACCGCGGTCTCGCGCTGGTTCGTGATGCCGATCGCGGTCGGCGGCTCGGGGCTCGTGGCGAGGGCCGTGCGCGTCGCGTCCAGCACGCCGGCCCAGATCTGCTCGGGGTCGTGCTCCACCCAGCCGGGCTGCGGGAAGTGCTGCGGCAGCTCGGCGTAGCCCTTGGCCACGACCCGGCCGTCCGCGGACACGACGAGCGCGGTCACGCCGGTCGTGCCCGCGTCGATGGCGAGGACGGCGGCCATGCGCCCGAAGACTAGAGCCGCAAGACTGATCGCCGTGGCGGTGCGGCGGGTCTTCTACGACTGCGAGTTCATGGAGCGCGGCGGGCCCATCGAGCTGATCTCCATCGGGTGCGTCGACGAGGACGGTCGCGAGCTCTACGCCGTCTCGACCGCGTTCGACCCGATGGACGCCATCCCGTGGGTGCAGCGCAACGTGCTGCCGCTGCTGCCGCCGCAGGGAACCTCGCCCTGGCGCTCCCGCGAGCGGATCCGCGACGACCTCGAGCACTGGCTCCTGGACGGGCTCGGCCCTGGCGATGAGCTGCAGCTCTGGGCGTGGTACTCGGCCTACGACCATGTCGTGCTCGCGCAGATCTGGGGGCCGATGACCGCGCTGCCGAGGCGCATCCCACGGTTCACCCACGACCTGCGCTCGCTGTGGGAGCTGCTCGGCAAGCCGCCGCTCCCGGTCCAGACGGGTGCCCAGCACGATGCGCTGGCCGACGCCCGGCACAACCTCGAGCGCTGGCAGGCACTCGAGCCGGCCCGCAAGGCCGCGGGTCTCGCTTAGGCGTCCCCCGGCGCCATGGCCTCGACGACGACGGGAGCGAGGCTCACGCCGAGCAGGGCCGCGGCCCGCTCGGACAGGTCGATGATCCGCCCGTGCACGTACGGGCCGTGGTCGGTGACGAGCAGGGAGATCGAGCGCCCGGTGCTCGGCGCGGTCACGCGGACCAGCGTGCCGAGCGGCACGTCGAGCATCGCGCACGTGAGCTGCTGCGGGTCGTACGGCGAGCCCGATGAGGTGTTGCGTCCGACGAAGCCGGGCCCGTACCAGGACGCGACGCCCTGGAGCTGCTGCCCGGTCAGGTGGTAGCCCTGGGGGACCGCGCCCATCGGGGTGTCCTCGAGCTCGGCGAGGATCGGGGCCTGCGCGGCCTGCGCGGCACGGCCCAGCGCACTGACGGCAGGGGTCACGGCCAGGACGACCTCGTTGCTGAAGCTCGACAGCGCGTTCTGCTGGGCCTGCAGCGCCGCGAGCGCCGCCTGGTCGGCGGCGAACGCCTGCTTCGCGGTGTCGAGGGCCGTGCGGGCCTGCTCCAGCAGCTCGAGCGCCGGCTGCGCCTGCTTCAGCAGCGTGCGGCGCTCCTTCTCGGCGTCGGCGGCCAGCTTGGCGTAGGAGGAGGAGCTGTCCTCGGCGGCGAGCACGACGCCGCTGTCGACGGTGGCGACCCGCGTGATGCCGATGTGCGCCGCCCGGGTGTCCTGCGGCGTGATGCCGGCGATGAACGCGAGCGACGGGTCGCCGCCGTCGGCCATGTAGGCGGAGCGGACCTGGTCGACCAGCTGCTGGTGGGCGGCGTCGCGGGCGTCGCTCGCCTGCTCCAGCGCCACCCGGGCGGCGGCCAGCCGGCCGAACGACGCCTCGATGCGGTGGTCGATGGACTCGGCCCGGGCGGTCAGGCCCTCCACGAGCTTCTGGACCCGGGTGAGGTCGGCACTCGTGGGGTGGGCGGGCAGGTCCAGGTCGAGGGCCTTGGGCAGGTCCGGGACCGGGGGCGAGGGCGCCCCGTGGGCGGGCAGGGCGAGGCAGGCCACGGTGACGGAGGCAGCCGCGATCGCGGCTGCCCCGCTCCGGACGAGCCCGGCCGAGCGCCTCACCAGGATCGGATCGACACAACCACGAGGTCGCTTGACTGGTGCTTGACTGCGGCCGTGCGGATAGGCGTGCTGACGGGGGGCGGTGACTGCCCCGGGCTGAACGCGGTGATCCGGGCCGTCGTCCGCAAGGGCGTGCTCTCCTACGGGCACGCGATCGTGGGCTTCCGGGACGGCTGGCGCGGCGTGCTGGACGCCGACAGCTTCGATCTCACGGTCGAGACCACGCGGGGGATCCTGCCCCGCGGCGGCACGATCCTCGGCTCGTCCCGGACCAACCCGTTCGGGGTCGAGGGTGGCGTGGACCGGGTCAAGCAGACGCTGGCCGACCTGCACATCGACGCGCTGGTCGCGATCGGCGGCGAGGACACCCTGGGGGTCGCGGCCAAGCTGCACAGCGAGGGCGTCTGGGTCGTCGGCGTGCCGAAGACCATCGACAACGACCTGTCCGGCACCGACTACACGTTCGGCTTCGACACCGCGGTCACCATCGCCACCGAGGCGATCGACCGGCTGCACACCACCGCGGAGTCCCACCACCGGTGCCTCGTGGTGGAGGTCATGGGCCGGCACGCCGGCTGGATCGCGCTGCACGCGGGTCTCGCGGGCGGCGCCAACGTGGTGCTGGTCCCCGAGCGGCCGTTCGACCTCGAAGAGGTCGTGCACTACGTCGAGCGGCGCTTCCGGGGCGGGAAGTACGCCTGCATCGTCGTCGTGGCCGAGGGGGCGCTGCCCAAGGGCGGCGGCGAGGTCCTGATGACGGGGGAGAAGGACGCGTTCGGCCACGTGCGGCTGGGCGGCGTGGGGGCCTGGCTCGCCGAGCAGATCGAGTCACGCACCGGCAAGGAGGCGCGCGCGATCGTGCTCGGGCACGTGCAGCGGGGCGGCTCGCCGACCGCCTTCGACCGCGTGCTCGCGACCCGGCTCGGCCTTGCCGCGATCGACGCGGTGGAGACCGGCGACTTCGGGATGATGGTCGGCCTCGACGGCACCGACATCCGCCTCGTCCCCCTCGCCACCGCGACGTCGTCCCTCAAGACCGTCCCGCCCGAGCGCTACGCCGAGGCCGAGGTCTTCTTCGGCTGACGGGTGGGCTCCGGACGCCCCTGAGAGACTTGACGTCGTGACGAGCGCTGTGGACGCGTGGCGTGACCTGCCCGCCGCGCAACAGCCGTCCTGGCCGGACCGCGACGCGCTCGACCGCGTCGCCACCGACCTCCGCGCGATGCCCCCCCTCGTGGTCGCGCACGAGGTCCGCACGCTCCGCACCCGTCTGGCGGGCGTCGCGCAGGGAGAGGCGTTCCTGCTGCAAGGCGGTCACTGTGCCGAGACGTTCGCCGGCTCCACCGCTAACCAGGTGCGGGACCTGCTCCGCACCCTGCTGCAGATGGCGCTCGTGCTGACCTACGGCGCGAGCCTCCCGATCGTGAAGGTCGGCCGGCTCGCCGGGCAGTTCGCCAAGCCCCGTTCGTCCGACACCGACGCGCTCGGCCTGCCGAGCTACCGGGGCGACGCGGTGAACGACATCAGCCCCGACGCCGGGCTGCGCGTCCCCGACCCGGCCCGCCTCATGCGGGCGTACGCCACGAGCGCGAGCGTGCTCAACCTCATCCGGGCGTTCGCCACCGGCGGCCTGGCCGACCTCCGTCAGGTCCACGCGTGGAACCAGGACTTCGTGCGCCGTTCGCCCGCCGGTGAGCGCTACGAGCGCATGGCGACCGACGTCGAGCGCGCCCTCGGCTTCATGCGCGCCTGCGGCTTCGACCTCGACAAGGACGGCGTCGCGCAGCAGGTGGAGATGTATGCCTCCCACGAGGCGCTGCTGCTCGACTACGAGGCGGCACTGACGCGGGTCGAGGACGCCACGCCGGACGGTCCGGCCTACGACCTGTCCGCGCACACGATCTGGCTCGGGGAGCGCACTCGCCAGCTCGACGGTGCGCACGTCGCGTTCGCCGCGGCCGTCGCCAACCCCATCGGCGTGAAGCTCGGCCCCGGCACGAGCCCCGAGCAGGCGGTCGCGCTCGCCGAGCGGCTCGACCCGGAGCGCGAGCCCGGGCGTCTGTCGTTCATCGTGCGGGCGGGCGCCGGCAAGGTCGACTCCGTCCTGCCGCCGATCGTCGAGAAGGTGCAGGCCGGGGGGTGGCTGCCCGTGTGGGTGTGCGACCCGATGCACGGCAACACGCGCGAGTCGGCCAACGGCTACAAGACCCGGCACTACGACGACGTGCTCGCCGAGGTGCAGGCGTTCTTCGGCGTGCACCGCACGCTCGGGAGCTGGCCCGGCGGCGTGCACCTCGAGCTCACCGGCGACGACGTCACCGAATGCCTCGGCGGCGGCGACGAGCTCGACGAGAGCGACCTCGACCGTCGCTACGAGACCGCGTGCGACCCGCGGCTCAACACGGGACAGGCCCTCGAGATCGCGTTCCGCGTGGCGGAGATGCTGCAAGAGGTCCGCCGCAGCCGGTAGGCGCGGCAACCAGTCGTCCTCGGGTGCATCGCAGCACGACTGAAGCCGACGGAAGCGATGTGTCCGGTACCCGACACACATCGAAGTGTCGGGATGTTGCCCAAGTCATACCCAACTCGACATCTACGGGCTCCAATGCCTGCAGCCCGGGGGGATCGGTGACGCGCTGGGGTGTCACCGGGGCCGGGCTCCTGTGGAAGGGGCAGTCGAATGGCATTCAGCAAGCACCCACGACCCGGTGCCCGATCTCGGTCGCGCACCCTCATCGGGCGGGCCGCGGCGCTCTCGCTCGTGACCGGCAGCGTCCTCGTGGCCGCCGCCGGCGTCGCGAGCGCGCACTACGCGGGCATCACGATCGTGTGCGATCACGGCAACACGAAGGTGTCGTTCAACTACACCTCGTTCCCGACGACCGGCACCAACACGGTCACGGAGGTCATCAAGTCCGACGGCACGCAGATCGCGCAGCAGACGAGCTCGTTCACCGGCGACCACCAGGAGGTCGTCGTGCCGTTCCCCGAGCCCGCCTCGGGCACGCACACCATCGAGGCGGACGCGTCCTGGAGCAGCTCGGGGGACGGCGTCACCGGAGGCACGAGCGCGTCGCAGTCCTGCGACTTCGGGCCGAGCAACCCGGGCGGACCGCCCACCGTCGACATCCAGAACCCGCCGAACGGCGCCGACCTGCCGCAGGGATCCGGCGAGACCGTGCAGTACACCTGCTCGCCCGGTGACGGCGGCACGCTCAAGCCCGGCACCGACGGCTGCAACGGCACGGTGCCGGACAACAGCCCGGTCGACGACACCCCGGGCCAGCACTGCTTCACCGTCACGGCGACGCAGACCGACGGCCAGACCAGCGGTCCGGTGCAGTCCTGCTACACGGTGAACGGGCCGCCGCAGGTGAACCTCGACACCCCGCCGACCGGCAACCCGCCGTACGTGCAGGGCTCGACGGTCGATGCGGGCTACGGCTGCACGGCCGCCGCCGGTGAGACGATCATGAGCTGCACGGGCAACGTGCCGAACGGCTCGCCGATCGACACGTCAAACCTGGGCAGCCACTGCTTCACGGTCACCGCGGTCCAGTCCGACCAGCAGCAGGCGAGCGTCACCCACTGCTACACCGTGGTGGCGCCGAACGTCCTGCACTACACGGGACGCGCCTACGACGTGGGTCTCAACGTCGCGGACGTCCAGGTCGTCGACCTCTCCGACACCGGTTCGGTCGACACGACCTCGACGTCGTACTCCAACACGCAGAACGGTGGCGCGCTGGCCGGCCTGCTCGGTGGCAAGAGCCTGACCTCGTCCGTCACCACCGCACCGAACAAGTCGTCGGCCGACGCGAACATCGTGTCGCTGAAGACGAACTTCGGCGTGCTGCTGCCGACGCTCGGCCTGCCGACGATCGACACGACCGACGTGCACGCGACGGACGTCTCGACGTGCGCCGGTGGCCAGCGCACCGACGCCGGCACGACCACCATCAGCTACCTGAAGATCGGTAGCACGGTGATCGTCGGCACCACCGCGCAGCACGCGCTGGTCACCGCGGGTTCCGTCCCGCCGAACACCAAGGTGCTGAACGTCCCCGGCCTCGCCAGCCTCGTGCTGAACGAGCAGGTCGCGATCCCGGGCGGTCAGCAGACGAACGCGATCCACGTGCAGCTGCTCAAGGGCGGCAAGCTCGTCGACCTGGTGCTCTCCAGCGCGGAGAGCGACATCGAAGGCTGCTGATCAGCGGCTGGACCGGCAGGGCCGCCCACCGATCCGGTGGGCGGCCCTCCGTGTTCGCTAACCCTGCTCGAAGGTCGTGCTGGCGCTCACGCCGTGCTGGTCGCGAGCGGTCACCGTGTGCGTCCCGCCGAGGGCATCGCTCGCTGTCACGGAGGCGGAGAACGTGCCGTCGGCGCCGACGACCGCGTTCGTGGAGGACGACGCGAGGATGCCGTTCCGATAGGTGACCGTGACCATGTCACCGGGCGTGAAGCCGACGCCGGAGACCGTGATGACGGTGTTGCGCGGGCCGCCGGTGGGGGAGAGCGTGATCGCGGCAGCCACCGGCCGCGAAGGCGGCGGGCTGGTGCGCGTCACGACGGCGGTCGAGGTGCGCGTGGCCGTCGGTCGCGTCGACCGCGTGACGGTGGCCGACGGCGTGACGACCGTCGCGCTGGGCGATGCCGACACCGATGCCGACGCCGACCGCGACGGCTTCGCTGAACGGGACGTCGTGGGCGTCGCCGAGGCCGACACCGACGGGGCGGCGATGATGGTCCGGTCGTTCGGGCCGTGCGACACCAGCGCCCCGATCGTCACGCCGACGCCGGCCGCGCCGATGAGCAGGAGCGCCGACAGCAGCAGGCTCGGCGGCCGCGGGGCGACCGCCTGCTCCTGCAGCACCGCGGCCGACGGCAGCAGCGAGGTCGCGTGCGCCTCGACCGCCCGCACGATGCGCTCGTGCTCGACGTCGGGCAGCGCGCGCACCGGCAGCGCCGCCAGCGCCCGTCGGGCGGTGCGCTGACCGGCGACGAACTCGCCGCACCTCGGGCAGGTCCGCGCGTGCTGCGCGCGGGCGACCCCCAGCGGATCGTGCTGGTCGATCGCGTCCGCGTCGGCGAGCCGCGCCAGCGCGCCGTAGGAGATGCCGGAGAGCGCGCCGTGGGCCGTGAGGGGCACCGGCTGGGTGCCGTCGAGCGCCAGCAGCAGCTGCTGGCGGGCCTCGGCCACCACGGTCGCGCCCTCGGCCTCCGACAGCCCGAGCGCCGGCCCGACCGACGGCCACGGCAGGTCGTAGGAGTCGCGCAGCAGCAGCGCGAGCGCGCGTCGCTCGTCGAGGCCGCCGAGCGCTCGTTCGAGCTGCTGCACCGGATCGCCTGGAGCGCCGGCGTCGGCCCGCTTCGCACCCCGCTTCCGCGGCGCCGCGGCGGGGGCGGCGGGCTGCGCATCGCGCACCCGGACGGCGTCGGCGTGCAGGTCGGCGAACCACACGCCGGCGGGATCGCCCACGGACGAGGGGTCGGTCGCCAGCGCATCGACGAGGGCGATCGCGCTCGCCTCGACCAGAGGTCCGGCGCGGTCGGCGCTCACGCCGGTCCGCAGCACCAGGTCGGCCGCGCGGTCGGCGAGGCGCGCCACCAGCGCCGTCACCCCGTCCGCGCTGGGCACCTGCACCAGCGTCGGCCGCCCCACGCGGGTCACGGTAACCAACGGGACGCGCGAGGCAGCTCATCGACTCGGCCCGTACCGTCGACTCGTGCCGTCTCCGTCGATCGACCGTCCCGTCGACCTGCGCTCCGACACCGTGACCCGTCCGAGCGATGCCGTGCGCGCCGCGATGGCCGCCGCCGAGGTGGGCGACGACCAGTACGGCGAGGACCCGTCGGTCCGCGCCCTCGAGGAGGAGGTCGCGGGCCTGCTCGGCCACGAGGCCGCCGTGTTCGTCCCGAGCGGCACGATGGGCAACCTCACCGCCCTGCGCGCGCTCGCCGAGCCGGGCACCGAGGTGCTCGCCGAAGCGCACGCGCACATCGTCATGTACGAGTCGGGTGGCCTGGCCGCGCTCGGCGGGGTGCAGACGCGCACCCTGCCCGGCGTACGGGGCATCCTCGACCCGCAGGAGATCGCCGCGGAGCTCGGCGATGCCGCGTTCCGCACCGTCCCGACCCGGGTCGTCGCGATCGAGAACACGCACGTGCGCAGCGGGGGATCGGTGTGGTCGGTCGCGCAGGTCGCCGCGATGCGTGATGCGGTCGCGCCGGCCGGCGTGGCGCTGCACTGCGACGGTGCGCGGCTCTGGAACGCCGCCGTCGCCACCGGCGCCGACCTCGCCGACTACGGCCGGCTGTGCACCACGCTGTCGGTCTGCCTGTCGAAGGGCCTCGGCGCCCCGGTCGGCTCGCTCGTCGTCACCGACGCGGAGCGGTCCGCGCCGGTGCGGCTGTGGCGCAAGCGCCTCGGCGGTGCGCTGCGGCAGAGCGGGGTGCTCGCCGCCGCCGGGCTGCACGTCGTGCGCCACCACCGCGAGCGCCTCGCCGACGACCACGCGCGGGCCCACCGGCTGGCGCAGGCGCTCGCGGAGGCGGCGCCGGACGTCGTGGACCTCGCCCAGGTGCAGACCAACCTCGTCGTCCTGCGCGTGGACGATGCGGCCGCGCTCGCCGGCAAAGCCGCCGAGGAGGGCGTCCTGTGCGGGCTCCTCGGTCCGCAGACGATCCGCCTGGTGACGCACCTCGACGTCGACGACGCGGGCATCACGCACGCGGTCGACGTGCTGACGCGGCTGCTCACGGCATGAGGCGGACGATCGCGGTGGCGGTGCTCGCCGTCGCGGCGGCGGCCGCCGCGGTGCCGGTGCACGCCGGCACCGCTGCCCCTGGGTCCGCGGCGGCGAGCGGTGCGAAGAGCGCGACGGTGTCGCAGCTGCGCGTCGGGACGCTGACGGAGTCGACGTTCGACCGCACGCGCCCGACGCTGCGCCGCGTGAAGGGCAAGCTGAAGAAGTACCCGGGGCGCAGCATCCGCATCGACGTCTGGTACCCGGCCGCGGGCAAGGACGACGGCAAGGACCACCCGGACGCGACCCCGGCGACCACCGGGCCGTTCCCGGTGATCGTGTTCGCGCCCGGGTACCGGGTCACGCCGTTCACCTACCAGCGCACGCTGCACGTGTGGGCGCAGGCGGGCTACGTCGTGGTCGGTGTCGAGTTCCCCGGCAGCGGCGCCGACGGCCCGCCCGGCCAGCCCACCGAGGACGACCTCACGCAGCAGCCACGCGACATGTCGCTCGCCCTCGACCGCGTGACGCAGGACGCGAACAGCGCCGGGTCGTGGGCGTCCGGGCTGCTCGACCTGCAGCACGTCGCGGCGGCCGGCCACAGCGACGGGGCGTCGACCGTCGTGCGCATGGTTCTGTCGACGGCGTACCGCGACGACCGCATCGACACCGCCGTGATCCTCGCCGGTGGGCGGCTCGGTGGTCGCTACGACCGCACCGACGATGTGCCGGTGCTTCTGATGAACGGCGACCACGACGAGTACAACGAGCCCTCGGTGTTCCGCGACACCTGGTCGCTCGCGCACGGCCGCAAGGCATGGGTGCTCGCGGTCGGCGGGCACCACCTGCCGCCGTTCGCCGCGCCCGGTCTGCAGGAGTCCGTCATCCGCCAGATCGAGGTCGCCTGGCTGGACCACTACCTCAAGGGCGCCGACACCGCCGACGCGTTCTACCGGCTCGCGAGGAGGCCCGGGCTCACGAAGCTGCTCGGAGGCGGGTTGCCGCACTGACCCGCCCGAGGAGCGGCGGGATCGTCCGGGCCGCGTCGGCCAGCTCCTCGAGGTGCTCCCGGGTCAGGGCCTGCGGCCCGTCGCACAGCGCGGTCTCCGGGTGCGGGTGCACGTCGACCATCACGGCGTCGGCGCCGACCGCCATGCCAGCCCGCGCGAGCGGCACCACGAGGTCGCGCAGGCCGGCCGCGTGCGACGGGTCGACGACGATGGGCAGGTGCGAGAGCGAGCGCACCATCGGCACCGCGGACACGTCGAGGGTGTTGCGCATCGAGGTCTCGAACGTGCGCACGCCACGCTCGCACAGCACGACGTCGAGGTTGCCCCGCTGCGCGACGTACTCGGCGGCCATCAGCCACTCCTCGAGCGTCGAGGACAGCCCGCGCTTCAGCATCACCGGCTTGCCCGAGGCGCCGACCGCCTGGAGCAGCGGGAAGTTCTGCGCGTTGCGTGTGCCGATCTGCAGCATGTCGGCGTAGGCCGCGACCAGCGGCACGTCGGCGACGTCGACGACCTCGGTCACGATCGGCATCCCGAGCTCGTCGCGCGCCTCCGCCAGGATCGACAGGCCCTTCTCGCCCAGGCCCTGGAACGCGTACGGCGAGGTGCGCGGTTTGTACGCGCCGCCGCGCAGCAACGTCGCGCCCGCGGCCTTCGCCATGCGGGCCGCTTCGAGCGTCTGCTCGCGGGTCTCCACCGCGCACGGACCGGCGATGAGCGTGAAGGTCTCCGGGCCGATCGGCACGCCGCCGACCCACACCGTCGTCCCCTCGGGGTGGTGGTCGCGGCTGACCAGCTTGTACGGCTTCGACACCCGCAGGGCGCGTTCGACGCCCGGCATGACGACGATCTCGGCCTCGTCGACCCGTGTCGTGTCACCGACCAGACCGACGATCGTTCGGCTCACGCCGCGCGAGACGAACGCCTCGACGCCGGCGGCCTGCACGTGGGCCACGACGGCGTCGAGCTCGTCGGGCTGGGCATCCGGTCGCATGACGACGACCACGGTCATCTCCTGGGGTGTTGGCCCGACACGGGTCGAGCCCCGGGCTCGACTCGCCCGGGGCTCGGAAGGTGCGCGTAGGAGCTACGCGAGCAGCCGGGAAGGCCTCACGTAGAAGTACCAGCGCGCGGTGCGCTTGTCGGAAGCACAGAACACGGGGGAAAGGTAGCAGGACGAGACGCGCGTCACGCAAGAGCGTTCGCGCGCGTGACAGGGTGAGGTGCGTGACCACCACCGAGACCCGTGCCCCCGAAGAGCTCAGCCCGGTGTTCGCGCTCGCCGACTCCTACGTCACGTCCTGGGCCACCCTCGAACCGACCGGCGCGACGTTCTTCGGACTGGCGAGCGACGCCGCCTCCCCGCTCACCGACTACGGCCCCGACGCGGAGCGCGAACGGGCCGACCTGGCCCGGCGCACGCTCGCCCGCCTGGACACCGTCGAGATCAGGAGCGAGCCCGACCGCATCGCCGCCGCCGTGCTGCGCGACCGGCTCGGGTTCGAGGTCGACGCGTACGAGGCCGGGGAGTGGCAGCGCCCGCTGTCGCCCACGTTCGGCCCAGCGCTCGCCACGCGGCTCGTGCTGGGCCTCGCCGCCCCCGCCGACGCGGAGGCCGCCGAGCGCTACGCGGCGCTGCTCGAAGCCGCCCCCGCGTCCCTCGCCTCCGAACGCCTCGCGCTGCAGACGGGGATCGACGCCGGCCGTCCGGGCTCGACCCGGCTCGCGAACGCGCTCGCCGAGGTGCTGCGCTCCGCCGCGGGCGACGACCCGAGCACCCCGCGTGGCCTCGCCGCCACCGCGGCCGCTCTGCCCGGCGTCTCACCCGCGCTCGCCCGCCGGCTCGAGGAGGCGGGTGCCGCGGCGGGTGACGCGTTCGGCGACCTGTCCGAGTGGCTCACCGGCACGTACGCGCCCGTCGCCTCACCGGACCCCACCGCGGGCCGTGAGCGCTACGAGGTGATGCTCGGCGGCTGGCTCGGCACCCACATCGACCTCGACGACACCTTCTCGTGGGGCTGGGAGGAGCTCGTCCGGATCGAGGACGCGATGCAGCACGCCGCACGCCGCGTGCGCGCCGACGTCCCGCTCGACGAGGTGATCGACGTGCTGCGCACCGGCCGCGACGGCCACGCGATCGAGGGCACCGACGCGTGGGTCGCGAACGGGCAACGTCTCATCGACGACGCGATCGCGCGCCTGTCGGGAGTCGAGTTCGACATCATCCCCGAGCTGCTCAAGGTGGAGTGCAAGCTCGCGCCGAGCGGCAGCTCGCCGGCGCCGTACTACGTGCCGCCCGCGGTCGACGGATCGCGCAGCGGCCAGGTGCACTACCCGGTCGCCGGGCGCGAGTCGTTCCCCGTCTGGATCGAGGCGACCACCGCCTACCACGAGGGCGTCCCCGGGCATCACCTCGAGGTGGGTGGCTGGCGCCAGCTCGGTGACCGCGTGAGCCGCTTCCAGTCGACGCTCGCGCTGGTCTCCGGCTACAGCGAGGGCTGGGCGCTGTACGCGGAGCGGTTGGTCGCCGAGCTCGGCTGGTACGCCGACGACCCGGTGAGCGAGCTCGGGTTCCTCGCGATGCAGGCGCTGCGCGCGGCGCGCGTCGTCGTCGACATCGGCGTGCACCTCGGGCTGCGCGTGCCCGCGCACGTGCCCGACCCGGCCGCGGGCGAGGTCATGACCCCCGAGGTGGCGCTCGACGTGCTGCTCCGCCACGGCTGGAACACCGAGGTGTTCCTGCGGGGCGAGATGGATCGCTACCTCTCGATGCCCGGCCAGGCGATCTCGTACAAGGTCGGCGAACGCGAGTGGCTGCGCGTGCGTGAGGTCGCGGAGCGCCGGCTCGGCGACGACTTCAACCTGCGCCGCTTCCACGCCGCCGCGCTGAGCCTCGGCCCGTTGCCGCTCGCCCTGCTCGAGGACGAGGTCCTCCGCGCGCTGGCCGGCTGACGGGCCGCGTCAGCCGTGGAGGAGGCCGCCCACCAGCTGGGAGACGGCGGTGGTGGGCAGGGCGATCGACGGGACCTGCACCGGCGGGAGCTGGACCTGTGAGGGGAGCAGGGTGCCGGCGACCGGCAGCGAGGGCAGGTGCACCGACGACGGGAGCGTCGGCACGCTGACCGGGACCGAGGTCGGTGCCTTCGTCGGGACGCTGATCGAGGTGGGTCCGCTGCCCGGCCGCGTGCTCGTCGCACCCGTGCCGGGCGTCGTCGGCGGCCCGGTCCCGCCGTGCGTCGGGTGCGTGACGCCGCCGCCGGTGAGCTGGGTGAGCGCCCGCGATGCGACGGAGCCGACGCTCGTCAGGGCTGACGTGAGCTGGGCGGCGAGCTGGTTCGCGGAGGCGGGCAGGGCCGCGGCGAGCCGGGTCACCACGGCGGTCTCGGAGTGCACGAACGCGATGAGCTGGCGGGCGCCGTCGGCGGTCTTGACGAGCAGCTGGGTCGCGGCGCTGACGTCGGCCGACCACCGGTCGAGCGCGGCCTGGACGGCGGAGAGCGTGGCGGGGGCCGTGCCGTTCGGGGCGGCGAGCGCGGCGCGGATCGCGTCGAGCTCGTTGCCGGCGGCCGCGAGCGCCGTGCGGGCCGAAGCCGCGTCCGTGACCTTCACCGGGTTCGGCAGCGTGCCCGGCAGCGTGCCCGGCAGCGCCGTCACGCGGGGGACGATGTGCTGCACGGCAGGCGACGCCTTGTCCGTGACGCCGGTGGCGGTCGTGAGGACGCCCGTGGCGGCGACCGCGACGGCGGCGACGCCGGTCGTGATCGGCACCCAGGCGGGGACGGTGGTGGCGCCGAGCTTGCCGAGGGCGGCGAGCTTGCCGGCGGTGGCGGCCTTGCCCGCGGTCGCCGCGGAGCCGGCGGCGCCGTGCGCGCCCGCGGCGGTCGAGGCG
>DASZYF010000128.1:0-18885 GCA_035545535.1 Mycobacteriales bacterium
GTCGAGGTCGACGACCCAGTCGTTGGTGACGATCTGCGTCTGCGCCGTCCCCGTGGTCTTCGGGTTGGCCACGACCGAGCCGGACTTCACGTCGGTGCCGAGCGCCCCGCAGGGAGTGTCCTTCGTGCTCGCCTTGGTGCAGGGCGGAGCGGCCGGCGCCAGGAGGTACTTGTAGTCCGGGGGGTTGGCACCGATGCGGGAGCAGCCGAGCGCCCAGGTGTCGCCCGTCGACGGGCGCAGCACGGCCTCGACCGCGTCGGGCAGCGCGGTGCCGCGGCCCTCGGCCACCACCCCGCAGTGCAGGTTGCCCCACTGGTCGCAGGCCGTCTTCTTGGAGCCGGTGGCCCCTTGGCACTGCGCCGGCGGCTGGTCGAGC
Organism: Mycobacteriales bacterium; assembly: GCA_035545535.1. Classification (GTDB taxonomy): domain Bacteria; phylum Actinomycetota; class Actinomycetes; order Mycobacteriales; family CAJCIY01; genus DASZYF01. The sequence continues at coordinate 377 of DASZYF010000128.1, forward strand.
TGCTGCTCGGGGGTCAGCGACGGCGTCGGCGACGCGCTCGGGCTCGGGCTCGGCTTCGCGCTGGCCGAGGCCCTGGCGCTCGCGGACGGCTTGGCGCTGGCCGAGGCGGCGGCCGCGAACGGCAGCGGCCGTCCGTGCGCGGTGCTCGTGGCGGACGGGGTGACGCGCGGCGAGATCGGGGCAGACACCGGGGCGGACACGGATGGGCTCGGCGAGGCGGACACCGACGGGCTCGGCGAGGCGGAGTCGGCCGCCGCGTTCGCCGCCTCGGCCGCGCACTGGACCGCCGTCTCGTCGGCCGGTGACGTGCTCGCCGACGCTGTCGGCGTGGGTGTCGGAGTGGGTGTCGGGAGCGTGGACGTCGGGGTGGGTGTCGACGTCGCCACCACTGCGGCGCCGGCGGGCCCGGCGAGCGGGCCCAGACCCAGCTGGGGCGCCGGGCGGCCGTGCACCGTGCTCGTCGCGCTCGGGGCGGCGGAGGTGACCGCCGGCGAGGCGCTCGCCGAGGCCTTGGCCGAGCCGGAGACCTCGATGGAGCCGAGGCCGGGACCGGGCAGGGACGGCGACGCGGAGGCCGAGGGCGCGGCGCTGGCCGAGGCCTTGGCCAGCTGGGCGGCCACCTCCTGGTAGCTCGGGTCCGGCTCGGCGGCGACGACCTGGCGGAAGAACAGCTGCGCGGTCTGGCCCACGGTGGACAGCACGCCGTTGCGGTCCTTGCCGGGGACGGTGATGACGATGAACTTGCCGTTGCGGACGACGTCGGCCTCACTGACGCCGAAGCCGTTCACCCGCTGGCGCAGGATGTTCACGGCCTGGTCGAGCTGAGCGTTCGAGACGCTCTTGCCGTCGCACAGCCCGCGCGGCTCGAGCGTGACGGTGGTGCCGCCGGCGAGGTCGACGCCGAGGCGGGGGGTCGCCCCGGCCAGGCCGAGGTAGAGGTAGGAGCCGACGATCAGCAAGACCAGGATGATCAGGCGGATGCCAGGCCGGTAGGTCGGCCGTCGTGCCACGGGTCGGTTCTCCTCGTCGGGCGGCGGTCAGGTGGCAGCGGGGTTCCTCCGCCAATGCCGGCGGCGAGCATCCCACGCCAGAGGTCTAGGACGATCGGGACAGGCCTCAGGTGCCCGACGGCGGTCGATCGTCGGGCGGGAGCTCCCGGGGGTCCTCCGGCAGGTCGGGGTCGTGGGAGTCCGCGTCCGGGACGACCGGGCCGTCCTCGACGGGTTCCCGGGGCGTCACCACGGTGCCGATGGAGCGCCGGACGAAGCGGGCCACCACGCCGGGAGCGATCTCGAGGTGGACCGCCTCGTCGTCGACCGCCTTCACGGTGGCGATCAAGCCGCCGACGGTGATGACCTCCACGCCGGGCACGAGGTCGGCCTGCATCTTCTCCCCCTGTGCGCGCCGCTTGCGGCTGGAGCGCATGAAGAGGAAGGCGACGACCACGATCAGGCCCAGGAAGATGAAGGAGCTGATCGGGCTGCTCTTGCTCGTCTTGGCGGGCGGGGTGCTGGTGCCGGGGTCCACCAACGCGGTCAGAGCGGACATCAGGTGCACGGCGGTCACCCGGGCAGCCTAGGAGACGTCGAACAGCGTGGGCCCGGCCGGGACGGTGTCGGGGGGCCGGAGGCCGAGGTGCTCCCACGCGGCCCGGGTGGCGACCCGCCCGCGCGGCGTGCGGGCGAGCAGCCCTTCCCGGACGAGGAACGGCTCGGCGACCTCCTCGACAGTGTCCGGCTCCTCCCCCACCGCCACGGCGAGGGTGGACAGGCCGGCGGGCCCACCGCCGTACCGGGCGCACAGCGCGGTGAGCACCGCGCGGTCGAGCCGGTCCAGGCCCAGCTCGTCGACCTCGTAGACCTCGAGGGCGCTGCGCGCGATGTCGCGGGTCACCACGCCGTCCGCCCGCACCTCGGCGTAGTCGCGGACGCGGCGGAGCAGGCGGTTGGCGATGCGCGGCGTCCCCCGCGAGCGGCGGGCGACCTCGACGGCCCCCTCGGGCTGCAGCGCGACGCCCAGCAGGCCGGCCGAGCGGCGCAGCACGAGCTCGAGCTCCTCCGGGCTGTAGAAGTCCATGCGGGCGGTGAAGCCGAACCGGTCACGCAGCGGGCCGGTGAGCAGGCCGCTGCGCGTGGTGGCCGCGACGAGCGTGAACGGGTGGACGTCGAGCGGGATGGCGGTGGCGCCGGGCCCCTTGCCGAGCACGACGTCGACGCGGAAGTCCTCCATGGCCGTGTACAGCAGCTCTTCGGCCGGCCGGGCGATGCGGTGGACCTCGTCGATGAACAGCACCTCCCCCGGCTCGAGGGCGGTGAGCAGAGCGACGAGGTCGCCCCCGCGCTCGAGCGCGGGTCCGCTCGTCTGGCGGAGCGAGGTGCCGAGCTCGCTCGCGACGATGTGCGCGAGCGACGTCTTGCCCGTCCCGGGCGGGCCGGCGAGCAGGATGTGGTCGGGGGGGCTGCCTCGCCGCTTGGCGGACTCGAGCACCAGGGAGAGCTGCTCGCGCACCTGCGGCTGCCCGATGAAGTCATCGAGCGTCGGCGGGCGCAGGCTCACCTCCGCCGCCGCCTCGGAAGGCGCCGCGAACGGTGTCGTGAGGTCGCTCACCCGACGTCCTAGCGCCGGAGCACGGCGAGGGCCTCGCGCAGCAGCACGGGCAGCTCGACCGTCTCACCGTCGGCGGGCGTCACTGCCAGCACGCCCTCGTCGGCCTCGCGGGTGGAGTAGCCGAGGCCCAGCAGCGCGTCGCGCAGCTGCACCTGCCAGGTCGGGGGCACGACGGTTGCTCTGGCGGCCCGGGAGCTGACGCGCTCCGGCGCGCCGAGCCGGTCCTTCAGCTCGATGACGATGCGCTGCGCGCCCTTCTTGCCGATGCCGGGCACGAGGCAGAGCGCATCGACGTCGTCGGTCGCCACCGCGCGGCGCACGTCGTCCGGGCCGTGCACGGCGAGCACCGCCTGGGCGACCTTGGGGCCGACGCCGGTGGCCGTCTGGAGGATCTCGAAGACCGCGCGCTCGTCGGCGTCAGCGAAGCCGTAGAGCGTGAGGCTGTCCTCGCGCACGATGAGGCTCGTCGCCAGGGTGGCCTCCTCACCCACGCGCAGCGCCGCCAGCGTGCCCGGCGCGCAGTGGACGAGGACGCCCACGCCGCCGACCTCGACGACGGCCGAGTCGGGTGCGAGCGCGGCGACCCGGCCGCGGACGTGGGCGATCATGCGCCCGCCCGGGCCGTGGCGAGGCGGGCCTGGGCGGGGGCGCGCCAGATGTGGGTGATCGCCAGGGCCAAGGCATCCGCGGCGTCGGCCGGCCGGGGGGTGGTGCCGAGCTTGAGCAGCCGGGTGATCATGGCGCCGACCTGCGCCTTGTCGGCCCGGCCGCTGCCCGTGACGGCCGCCTTCACCTCGCTCGGGGTGTGCAGCGCGACGGGCAGCCCGCGGCGGGCGGCGCAGGCGATGGCGACGGCCCCGGCCTGCGCCGTGCCCATGACGGTGCGCACGTTGTGCTGGCTGAAGACGCGCTCCACGGCCACGGCGTCGGGCCGGTGCTCGTCGAGCCACGCCTCGATGGCGCGTTCGAGCGTGATGAGCCGGTGACCGACGTCGGCGCCGGCCGGGGTGCCCACGACTCCCACGGCCACCGCCCGCAGGGTGGTGCCGCGCCCCTCGACCACGCCGAGGCCGCAGCGAGTCAGGCCGGGGTCCACCCCCAGCACGCGCATCGACATCGTCTGACCTTGCCTCCGGACGTGGCTGAGGGCGGGCCACGCCCTTCAGCCTTCGAACAGACGTTCGCAACGCTAGGCGAAGACATGCCGCATGCGCGTGACGCCACGCCGAAGGCCGTCAGGCGTCGATGGCCTCGAGGACCTCGTCCGAGATCTCCGCGTTGCTCCAGACGTCCTGGACGTCGTCGCAGTCCTCCAGAGCGTCGACGAGCCGCATCACCTTGCGGGCCGGCTCCTCGTCGAGGTCGACCTTCATGCTCGGCACCCAGGCCAGGTCGGCGCTCTCGAGCGTGAGGCCGGCGGCCAGCACCGCATCGCGGACCGCGCGCAGGTCGGTGGCCTCGGACACGACCTCGAAGGAGTCCCCGAGGTCGTTGACCTCCTCGGCGCCGGCGTCGAGCACAGCCACGAGGACGTCGTCCTCGGACAGGCCGTCGGTCTTGGTGACCACGACGAGCCCCTTGCGGCCGAACAGGTACGCGACAGATCCGGGGTCGGCCATCGTGCCGCCGTTGCGGGTCATCGCGGTGCGGACCTCGGACGCGGCCCGGTTGCGGTTGTCCGTCAGGCACTCCACGAGCACGGCGACGCCGTTGGGGCCGTAGCCCTCGTAGGTGATCGACTCCCAGTTCGCGCCCGCACCGAGCTCGCCGGCACCGCGCGCGCGGGCCCGTTCGATGTTGTCGTTGGGCACCGACTGGCTCTTCGCCTTGGCGATGGCGTCGTAGAGCGTCGGGTTGCCGGCCGGGTCACCGCCGCCGGTGCGGGCCGCCACCTCGATGTTCTTGATGAGCTTCGCGAAGAGCTTGCCGCGCTTCGCATCGATCACGGCCTTCTTGTGCTTGGTGGTGGCCCACTTGGAGTGGCCGCTCATCGCGAGATCACGCCTTCGTCATGCCTTCCTGCGGCGAGGCGTCCCTCGCGGACGAGGGACACGAACAGCTCATGCACCCGGGCGTCGCCGGACAGCTCGGGGTGGAACGAGGTGGCGAGGAGTGCTCCCTGCCGCACCGCGACGACCTTACCGGCGGCACCGCCCGCATCCGGCCCGTCCGGCACCCGCGCGAGCACGGTCGCGGCGGGGCCGACCGACTCGACCCACGGGGCGCGGATGAACACGCCGTGCACGGGGCCGCCGTCGATGCCGTCGACCTCGAGCTCGGTCTCGAAGCTGTCCACCTGGCGTCCGAACGCGTTGCGGCGCACGACGACATCGAGCCCACCGAGCAGGGGCTGGCCGGGCAACCCGTCCAGGACCTCGTCGGCGAGCAGGATCATCCCGGCGCAGGAGCCGTACGTCGGCAGCCCCGCCTGCACGCGGGCGCGCAACGGGTCGAGCAGCCCGAACACGCTGAGCAGCCGGCCGATGGTCGTCGACTCGCCGCCGGGCAGCACGATCGCGTCGACCGCGTCGAGCTCGCTCTCGCGGCGCACCTCGACCGATCGCGCGCCGGCGCGCTCGAGCGACTCGAGGTGCTCGCGGACATCTCCCTGCAGCGCGAGGACGCCGACGAGCGGCGTCACCAGCCGCGCTGGGCGAGCAGGTCGCCCGCGCCGAGGCTGTCGACGGCGATCCCGACCATGGGCTCACCGAGACCGCGGCTGACCTTGGCGATGCGCTCCGCATCGGTGAAGTAGGCCGTGGCCTCGACGCAGGCCCGGGCGCGGGCAGCCGGGTCGCCGCTCTTGAAGATGCCGCTGCCGATGAACACGCCGTCGGCGCCGAGCTGCATCATCATCGCCGCGTCGGCCGGGGTGGCGACGCCGCCGGCGCAGAACAGGACGACGGGGAGGCGGCCGAGGTCGCGCGTCTCGCGCACGAGCTCGACGGGCACCCGCATGAGTGCCGCCTGCGCGGCGATGCCGGCGTCGTCGAGCGTCGCGAGGTCGGCGATCTCGCGCAGGATGCGCCGGATGTGCGTGGTGGCCTGGCTGACGTCGCCCGTGCCGGCCTCACCCTTGCTGCGGATCATCGCCGCGCCTTCGTCGATGCGGCGCAGCGCCTCGCCGAGGTTGGTCGCGCCGCACACGAACGGCACCGTGAACGGGCGCTTGTCGATGTGGTTCTCGTAGTCGGCCGGTGTGAGGACCTCGGACTCGTCGACGTAGTCGACGCCGATCGCCTGCAGCACCTGCGCCTCGACGAAGTGGCCGATGCGGGCCTTGGCCATGACCGGGATGGAGACCTCGGCCTTGATCCCCTCGATCATGTCGGGGTCGCTCATGCGCGCGACGCCACCGTCCGCACGGATGTCGGCGGGCACCCGCTCGAGGGCCATCACGGCGACGGCGCCGGCGTCCTCGGCGATGCGGGCCTGCTCGGGCGTGACCACGTCCATGATCACGCCGCCCTTGAGCATCTCGGCCATGCCGCGCTTGACGCGTCCGGTACCGGTCTCGTGGGTAGCGCTCACGACCCCCAGTCTAGGTGGGGCCGTCCAGCCCGTTCTGCCGGCTGGTCACGCGTGTGACCTACGCCGCGCCGGTGGCGGAGGCGTCCTCCGGCAGCACCACGACCCAGGTCTGGCCGACCCGCATCGGGACGACCTTCCCGCTCTTGTCCTTGAACGTCATGCCGGTGGTCTCGTTGGCGCGGTTCCAGCTCACCGGGATGGCCCGGCCGTCGCGGAACACCGTGCCGCTGCCACGGCCGACCGTGATGTTGTACGGCGTGATGGGGTCGAAGTCACGACGAGACGTGACGTGGATGACCACCACGGTGTCCGCGCGGCGGAACTTGCCGTCCTCGAGCTTGTCGTCGGCCCCGTCCTGCTTGACGACCCAGTCGCCCTGCACCTTGTCGTAGGTGAACACGAGCTGCGCCATCGGGTAGGTGACCGTGACCTTCGACGCCGGGTTGCCCTCGGTGACCTTCGTGTCGTCGAAGGTGAGCCCGATCGACTTGGCCGGGCTGCCCTTCACGACCTTGAGCAGCGCGTTGGGGTCGAGAAACAGGTTGTGCGGCGCGACGTGGTCGCCGACGCGCGTGTAGGCGCTGGGGTCGCTGTCGGGGTCGCCGTTCTTGATGGGCGAGGAGCGCACCGCGTTGAGCACGTAGGCGTTGGCGCCGCTGAAGGCGAGCGTCGGCGTGCCGAACTGGCGCAGCAGCTCGAGGTTGTCGGTGCGGGCGCTGCGGACCGGGCCGACCTGCTTCGGGATGTCGGAGCTGAAGATGGCCAGGAGGCGGGTGAGGCCGCCCTCGACCTGCTCGACGAACACCATGTCGGCGCTGGTGAGGCCCGCCTGCGGGAACGCCCCGGCGACGTTGTCGACCTTGACGCCGAGCACCGGCAGGCCTTGGCGCGCCGGCCGCCCGGACAGCGGGCTGACCGAGCCGGGGGGGATCGGCGACGGCGAGGGCGATTCGGAGGGCGAGGGCGTCGGCGTCGGCGTCGGGGCCGCCGCCGGCTTCTTGCTGCCGCCGCACGCGGCCGCCGCGAGGCAACCCGCAGCGAGGACGACGGCGACGGCCCGGCGGCGACGGCGGACCGGGATCAGGGGCACGCGGGCCGGGCGCTGAGACATCCGGTCGAGGGTAGGTGGCCGTCCTGAGCCCTACCCGGCGGCACGCCGCGCGCCGCGGAACCTAAGAGGCGAGGACGTCGTCGATCTCGAAGTACGCCGGCAGGGGCCGTCGCGCGGAGAGGCGCAGGAGCCGCACCATCCGGCGCCCGCGCAACGCCCGCGTGGCGTGCACGGCGTCGTTGTGGAACTGCCGGGCGAGCTGCACCCGGGTGATGGCGGCCATGAGCTCGCTGTGGTCAGCGGAGGGCGTCGCCTCGACGTAGGCCCGCGCGGCGCGGGTGAGCGCGCTCTCGGCGGCCTCGTCCCGCGGGCCGCTGCTCTGCAGGACCGTGTGGGCGGCCTCCGCCAGGCCGGCCTTCGCCGCGACCGCAGGGTTGCGGGCGGCGGCGCGCGCGGCGGCACCGGCGCGCTTGCGCAGCTGGGCATCGAGGCTCGCAATGGCCGCCTCGACCCGGGTGTCGAGGCGGTCGAGCCGGCTGCCCAGCCACGTCGCGTAGACGCCGACCGCCACCACGACGGCGACGATCGCGACCACGATCACCACGGCGCGGAAGGCTAGACCGGGGTGAAGAACGGTCAGTCGGCCGGTTCCAGCTCCGAGGGTTCGGCCGCCGCGGTCGGGTCGAGGGTCACCACGGGGTGGCCGGCGCTGGGCGCGACCGTGTCGTAGACGGTCAGGACCTGCCGGGCGACGGAGCGCCAGTCGAACTCCGCGGCCCGCGCGGTGCCGCGGGTGACGAGGTCGGCGCGCGCGGCCGGGTCCCCCAGCAGGCCGATGACGGCGTCGGCGAGCGCGGGCCGGTCGTCGGTGGGGACGAGGAGCCCGGCGCGCCCGTCGGCGAGCACCCGCCGGAACGCGTCGAGGTTCGAGGCGACCACCGGTGCGCCCGCCGCCATGGCCTCGAGCAGCACGATCCCGAAGCTCTCGCCACCGAGGTTGGGGGCGCAGAAGACGTCGGCCCGGCGGAGCAGCGCGGCCTTGTCCTCCTCACTGATCAGGCCCAGCAGCGTGACGCCGTCCAGCCCCTCGGCCTCCTCCGGCGGCTCGCCGGGCCCGGCGACGACGAGCCGCGCGTCGGCGACGGCTTCGCGGATGCGGGGCCAGGCCGCCAGGAGCACGGCGAGGCCCTTGCGCGACTCGTCGACCCGGCCGACGAACGCGACGACGGGTCCGTCGCCGTACTGCGTCGCGGGGGCCGCCTCCACGTAGCGCGCCACCGCCACGCCGTTGGGGATCTCGACGCAGTCGCCACCCAGGTGGTCGACGACCGTGCGGCGCGCGGCCGGCGAGACCGCGATGCGCGCGGCGACCTTCTCGAGCGCGGGGGTGAGCAGCGGCTCCGCGGCGGAGAGCAGCCGGGAGCGCGTGTTCGACGTGTGGAACGTGGCGACGATCGGACCCGTGGCGGCGTAGGCCGCCAGGAGCGCGACGCTCGGCGCCGTCGGCTCGTGCACGTGCAGCACGTCGAACCCGTCGCCGTCGATGCCGGCGCGCAGCCATCGCCGCACCCGGGCGAACGATACGGGCCCGAACAGCAGCCGCGCGACCGAGCCGTTGTACGGGATCGGCAGGGGTCGACCGGCATCGGTGAGGTACTCCGGGAGTGGACCGTCGCTGTCGACGACCGGCGCGAGCACCGCGACGTCGTGCCCCAGCTCGGTGAGCGATTCACCGAGGTCACGCACGTGTGCCATCACGCCGCCGGGCACGTCCCACGGGTACGGGCACACCAGGCCGACGCGCATCGTGAGCTATCCCTGTCGCACAGCAGGTTCGAGGTCGTCGCGCCAGAAGCGGGCGAGCATGTGCCAGTCCTCGGGATGCGCCTGCACGTTCGCCGCGAACACATCGGCGAGCAGCTGGGTGACCTTGGCGACGCGCTCCTGCTCGGTGCCCTGCGTCGGGATCGGCAGCGGCTCCTGGATCTCGCCGCACCAGCCGCGCGACCCGTCGGGCGGGTACCAGAGCGGCGTCGGCAGGATCGCGCAGCCCGTGCGGATCGCGAGCAGCGCGGGGCCGGCGGGCATCGACGAGACGCCGGGCCCGAACCGCACGGGCACGCCGGCCTTGCTCATGTCGCGGTCGGCGAGCAGGCACAGGCACCCGCCCGCCCGCAGCCGCTCCTCGAGGACCTCGAGCACCGGCCGCTCCCCCGGCTCCGGCTGACCGCCCGTCGGGAGCACCTCCATGCCGATCGACTGCCGGAACTCGACGAACTGGCGGAACAGGTCGGCCGGCTCGAGCCGCTCGGCGACCGTGGTGAACGGCACGCCCTGCTGCACGAGCCACATCCCCGCCGCGTCCCAGTTGCCCGAGTGCGTGAGCGCCAGGATCGCGCCCCGCCCCTTCGCAAGCTCACGCCGCAACCGCTCGAGACCGGCGAAGTCGTGCTGCGCGGCGACCGTCGCCGGGTCCATGACCGGCAGCCGGAAGACCTCGTACCAGTAGCGCGCGTAGGACTGCATGCCGGCGTGCGTCAAGCGGTCGAGCTCGACGCCGTTGGCGCCGGTCATCCGCGCGAGGTTGCTCCGCAGCCGCTCCACGCCCTTGCCGCCGCGGAAGGAGAGCAGCGCGGCCGCGCTGGAGAACACCATCCGCGACGGGAGCTCGGGCGTCCGCTTGAGCGCCCCCCACGCCGCGCGGTACGCGAGGCCCGTGGCGCGGCTCACGGAGCGCCGTCGCCGCCCGCGCGGACCGCCGCCCTGGCGAGGGCGTGCGGGTGCGACTGCCGCCAGACCATGGCCGATCGCTGGACGATCGTGACCAACGACAGCCCGGCAAGGATCCACAGCGCCGACGGCAGCAGCCAGTGCAGGTCCAGCACGTCGTCGAAGAACGCCGCGACCAGCGTGAGCACCAGGCGCTCGGCCCGCTCGGCGAGCCCGGTGTTGGCGGACAGGCCGAGCCCCTCGGCCCGGGCCTTCACGTAGGACGTGATCGAGCCGGAGATCAGGCAGAACAGGGCGACGCCCGCGATGAGGCGTGACCCGCCGCGCCCGTCGTACCACCACACCAGAGAGCCGAAGATCGCCGAGTCGCCGACCCGGTCGAGCGAGGAGTCGAGCCACGCGCCCCAGGGCCCGGACCGGCCGACGAGCCGCGCCAGCGCACCATCGACGATGTCGCTGAACACGAACGCCGTGATGACCAGGACACCGATCCAGAACTTGCCGCGCGGCAGGAACCCGATCGCGCCGCCGACGACGCCGGCGGTGCCGACGAGCGTGACGACGTCGGGAGTGATCCCTGCGCGAGCGAACGCCTGGGCCACCGGATCCGCAACCTTCGCGATCACGAGGCGGCCCGAAGAGGAGCTGATCATCCCGTCCTGTCCGGTGTCGTGGGCAGCACGAGCCTAGGACGTCGGCGTCATCCCTCAGCGCGCGGCTTGCCGGTTCTGCCCGGCCGGAGCACGCTCGCGGGTACGCCACAGACCACGGGCCACCACGCGCATCCGGAGGCAGCCATGAGCAGGGATCCTCAGGCCACAAGGGAAGGGGTTGCCAGCGCCCTCGGGAACCCGCCCCCGCCCGGCGCGATCCGCAACGTCGTCGTCGTCGGGCACTCCGGATCCGGCAAGACCACGCTCGTCGAAGCCCTGCTCGCGCAGACCGGTGCGATCCCGCGGGCCGGCTCGGTGCCGGCCGGCACGACGGTCAGCGACAGCGACCCGGTGGAGCACAAGCAGCAGCGCTCGGTGAACCTCGCGGTCGCATCGTTCGAGCACCTCGGCGTCCGCGTCAACCTGCTCGACTCGCCCGGCTACGCCGACTTCGTCGGCGACCTCCGCGCCGGCCTGCGCGCCGCCGATGCCGCGCTGTTCGTCGTGAGCGCGGTCGACGGCATCGATCCGCGCACGCAGGACCTGTGGGAGGAGTGCGCAGCCGTCGGCATGCCGCGCGCCGTGGTGGTGTCGAAGCTCGACCTCCCCCGCGCGGACTTCGACGAATCACTTGCCGTGTGCCAGAGGGTGTTCGGCGAAGAGGTGCAGCCGCTGTACGTGCCGCTGCACGGCGACGACGGCGAGTCGGTCGCCGGGCTGCTCGGACTGCTCTCGCTGCACGTGTTCGAGAGCACCGGCGACGGCAAGGTCGTCGAACGCGACGCCGACCCCGAGCACGTCGCGGCGGTGGACGCGCTGCGCACGACCCTCATCGAGGGGATCATCAGCGAGAGCGAGGACGAGACGCTCCTCGAGCGCTGGCTCGGTGGCGAGACCGTCGAGTACAAGGTCCTCGTCGCCGACCTCGAGGCGGCCGTCGCTCGCGGGCACTTCTACCCGGTGCTGCCGGTGTGCGCGACGACCGGGTTGGGCCTGCCGAACCTCCTGGAGCTGCTGACGGCCGCGTTCCCGTCGCCGCTGGAGCACCCGCTGCCTGTGGTGACCACGCCGGACGGCAAACCGCACGCGCCGCTGACCTGCGACCCCGACGGGCCCCTCGTGGCCGAGGTCGTGAAGACGACGACCGACCCCTACGTCGGTCGGGTCTCGATCGTGCGCGTCTTCAGCGGCACGCTCCGCCCGGACGTGGTGCTGCACGTGTCCGGGCACGGGCAGGCCGATCGCGGGCACGAGGACCACGACGTCGACGAGAAGGCCGGCTCGCTCGCGTCGCCGATGGGCGCGACCATGCGCCCGCTGGCCGCCTGCGGCGCCGGCGACATCTGCGCGGTCACGCGGCTCTCGCGGGCCGAGACCGGCGACACGATCTCCTCGCCCGAGGACCCGATGCTCGTGGAGGCCTGGCACGTCCCGCAGCCGCAGCTGCCGATCGCCATCACCGCGACGAAGCGCAGCGACGAGGACAAGCTCGGCACCGCGCTGGCCCGCCTCGTCGCGGAGGACCCCACGCTCGCGCTCGAGCGCAACGCGGAAACCGCGCAGATCGTGCTCTGGTGCCTCGGCGAGGCCCACGCCGACGTCCTGCTCGAGCGGCTGGCCAACAAGTACGGCGTGGCGGTCGAGAAGGTGCCGGTCATCGTGCCGATGCGCGAGACGTTCACGGCGAAGGCCACCGGCCACGGCCGGCACGTGAAGCAGTCGGGCGGGCACGGGCAGTACGCCGTGTGCGACATCGAGGTGGAGCCGCTGCCGTCCGGCTCGGGCATCGAGTTCGCGCAGCGCGTCGTGGGCGGCTCGGTCCCCGGGCAGTTCATCCCGAGCGTCGAGAAGGGTGTGCGGGCCCAGGCCGAGCGGGGCTCCCGGTACGGCTACCCGCTGGTCGACGTGAAGGTGACGCTGGTCGACGGCAAGGCGCACTCGGTCGACTCGAGCGACGCCGCGTTCCAGGTGGCCGGCGGCCTGGCGCTCAAGGAGGCGGCCGCGGCGGCGGGCGTCTCGCTGCTCGAGCCCTACGCCGCGGTGGAGATCACGGTGAGCGACGGCGACGTCGGCAGCGTGATGGGCGACCTGTCCGCCCGCCGCGGCCGGGTCACGGGCACCGTGCCCTGCGATCGGCCGGGTCCGAGCCGGACGGTCATCCACGCCGAGGTGCCGGTGGTCGAGCTGGTCCGGTACGCCGTGGACCTGCCCTCGCTGTCGCACGGGACCGGGAGCTTCGTCCGGAGCCCGCTCGGCTACGAGGCGGTGCCGGCGCACCTCACCGAGAGCCTGGCCAGACCGGCCAGCTGACGGCTGGACCATGTCCAGCGGCCGGTCTCTCCGGCGCCGGGCTCCGGACAGGACGTCAGGCGGGGCTCCCAGCGGGCCGAGACCGGCCGCTGATCCAGATCTTCGACGCTGCGTCGAAAGCGCCGCATGACTCCTTGGTGCTATGCGTCAGGCCACTGCGTGCCATGCGTCGGCCAGCAGGGACCGGGTCTCGGGCAGGGTCTGCGGGAGCACCTTCGTGCGGCCGATGACGGGCATGAAGTTGGCGTCGCCGGACCAGCGCGGAACCGCGTGCTGGTGCAGGTGGTCGGCGATGCCCGCCCCCGCGACGCGCCCCTGGTTGATGCCGAGGTTGAACCCGTCCGGCGATGACGCGTGCCGGACCGCGCGCAGGGCGTGCTGCATGAGCTGCGCGATCTCGACCGCCTCCGCGGGCTCGAGGTCCTCGTACAGCGCCACGTGCCGGTACGGCACGACCATGAGGTGCCCGGGGTTGTACGGGTAGAGGTTGAGCACCACGTACGCTGCGCCTCCGCGCGCGACGGTGAGCCCGTCCTCGTCACTCATCGAGGGGATCGCGCAGAAGACGCACGCACCCTTCTCGACCTTCTGCACGTAGGCGAGGCGGTGCGGTGTCCACAGCCGCTCGAGGCCGTCGGGCTCGTCAGACAGCTCAGACCTGCCGACGCTCGTCGATCGCCGACACGATCTCGGCGACCGCATCGGCCAGCGGCACCCCGTTCTTCGTGCTGCCGTCGCGGTAGCGGAAGCTCACTGCGCCCGCGGTCTCGTCGTCATCGCCGACGATGAGCATGTAGGGCACCTTCTGCTGCTGCGCGTTGCGGATCTTCTTCTGCATGCGCTCGTCGCTCGCATCAACCTCGGCGCGCACGCCCTTTGCCTGCAGCGCAGGAAGGACCGTCTGCTCGAAGTAACCGACGTGCCGCTCCGCCACCGGGATGCCGACGACCTGCACCGGCGCGAGCCACACCGGGAAGGCACCGGCGTAGTGCTCGAGCAGGACGGCGAAGAAGCGCTCGATCGAGCCGAAGAGCGCGCGGTGGATCATCACCGGCTGCTGCCGGCCACCGTGGTCGTCGGCGAACTCGAGCTCGAACAGCTTCGGCTGGTTGAAGTCGACCTGGATCGTCGACATCTGCCACGAGCGGCCGATCGCGTCCCGCGCCTGCACGCTGATCTTCGGTCCGTAGAACGCGGCGCCGCCGGGGTCGGGAACGAGCTCGAGGCCCGATGCCTTCGCCGCTGCTTCGAGCGCCGCGGTGGCGGTGGCCCAGCTCTCGTCGTCGCCGATGAACTTCGGGCTGTCGTCGCGGGTGGACAGCTCGAGGTAGAAGTCGTCGAGGCCGTAGTCGCGCAGCAGCTCGAGCACGAAGTCCAGCAGCGAGGTGAGCTCGCCGGGCATCTGCTCGAGCGTGCAGTAGATGTGCGAGTCGTCCTGGGTGAAGCCGCGGCCCCGCGCGAGCCCGTGCACGACGCCGCTCTTCTCGTAGCGGTACACGGTGCCGAACTCGAACAGCCGGAGCGGAAGCTCGCGGTAGGACCGCCCGCGCGACCGGAAGATCAGGTTGTGCATGGGGCAGTTCATGGGCTTGAGGTAGTAGTCCGAACCGCCCTTCTCACCCACCTGGTCGAGGTGCATCGGGGGGAACATGCCCTCCGAGTACCAGTTGAGGTGCTGGCTGATCTCGAACAGGTGCCCCTTGGTGATGTGGGGCGTGTTCACGAAGGAGTAGCCGGCGTCCTCGTGCTTGCGGCGTGAGTACTCCTCCATGACCCGCCGGATCACACCGCCCTTGGGGTGGAAGACGGCCAGGCCGGAGCCGATCTCGTCCGGGAAGGAGAACAGGTCGAGCTCGGCGCCGAGGCGACGGTGGTCGCGGCGCTCGGCCTCCTCGAGGCGGAACAGGTGGTCCTTGAGCGCGTCCTTGCTCTCCCACGCGGTGCCGTAGATGCGCTGCAGCTGCGGGTTCTTCTCGCTGCCCCGCCAGTACGCAGCGGCGGACCGGGTGAGCTTGAAGGCGGGGATGTCGCGCGTGGTCGGCAGGTGCGGACCGCGGCAGAGGTCGGTCCACGCCCGCTCCTCGCCGACGAGGTTGTCGTACATCGTGAGCTGGCCGCCCCCGACCTCGACCGCCGTCTCGGCGTCGCCCTCGTCGCCACCCATGCCCCCGCCCTTGAGGCCGATGAGCTCGAGCTTGAACGGCTCGTGGGCGAGCTCGGCGCGAGCCGCGTCGTCGGTGACCTCCCGACGGGCGAACCGCTGCCGCTGCCGGATGATGTCGCTCATCCGCTTCTCGAGCGCCGCAAGGTCCTCGGGGGTGAAGGGCCGCTCGGGCAGGAAGTCGTAGTAGAAGCCGTCACGGATGGGCGGGCCGATGCCGAGCTTGGTGCCCGGGAACAGGTCCTGCACGGCCTGGGCCAGCACGTGCGCGCAGGAGTGGCGGAGGACCGCGCGACCGTCCTCCGACCCGGCCGGGACCCCCTCGACCACGTCGCCGTCGGCGAGCACGTGGGCGAGGTCGCGCAGCGCACCCGCCTCACCGGCGGCCGCGACCCGGGCCACGACCGCGTCCTTGATCCCCGCGTCCGCGAGCGCCTGGCCCGCCGTCGTGCCGGCCGCCACGGTCTGTGGCTGGTCGGCGACGGTGACGCTGATGGTGGACACGCCTGCTCCTGGGGCTGCGGTGACTGATGCGTCAGGGGGGTCTGGTGGTCACTGAGAGTGACAATCGCAGACTATCGGGAACCCGACCCACCCCGAACCCACTTCCGTCACTCGTTCAGCCCTACGGTGTCCTTTGCATTGCGTCGTTTGAGGGAATTACGGGGATACGTCCCCGTAATTCGGGCTGGGCACGTTGAGGGGAGCACGGAGTGCGGAAGAGCGTAGGTCGCGGCCGACGGGCCGCAACGAGCGCACGGATCATGAACTCGGGCGTCGCCGCCATGGCGGTGCTCCCCATGGCACTGCTGGGGGTCGTCGGCGCGGTCGCCGTCCCGGCCGCTCACGCGGCTGACGTGCTGACCACCACGTCGCCGTACGCCGGCTACAGCACCGGCAGCGTCGTCTACGCCAACGCCGTCAACCTCGGTGGCAACCCCGACGTCACCAAGGCCTCCACCGCCAACAGCGCCGCGGGCGTCGCCGAGAACGGCAAGACGCTGACCCTGTCCGACCAGCTCCTGCAGCCGACGCTGCTCGAGAAGTCCGCGACGGGCAAGACGGCCTACGGGCACGCCGCCGGCGTCAACGTCGGTCTGCTCCAGGACCAGGCCGCCGCGGGCCAGCTCGTCCCGGTGACGGCCGACGCCGTGTCCCCGACCCCGTCGAAGGACACCGGCAAGGAGCTGCTCAACGTCCCGCTCTCCCCGCTCGCCACCGCCGACGTGCTGCCCGGCAACGCGCAGGCGAACACCACGGCCGACCACCAGTGCGTGGCGACCGGCCAGCCGATCAGCGAAGGTGACGCGCACGCGGCCAACGCCAAGGTGCTCGACGCCGCGCCGACCGCGGTCGTCGGCACGGTGAACGCCACGGACGACACCACCTCGGAGACCATGCTCGCCGCGCCCACCACCGCGACGGGCGCCCCGATCGCGAGCCAGGGCCAGGCCCTGTCCACGGACACGTCGCAGAACCTCGCGCCGATCATCCTGTTCGCCGGCACCCCGCTCGAGATCGAGGTCGACGTCCTCAAGCCGCTCGTCCTCAAAGCGGTCGCGGGCGGCGTCCCCGGCTCGGCCCACGTCAGCTACGGCGTGCCGGGCCTGTCCGGCTCGGTCCCGGTGATCACCGTCAAGGCGTTCGGCCAGACCCAGACGCTCACGACCGCCGACCTGCTGGGCGGCCAGGGCCTCACCATCGCACTCGGCGTCGCCGACGTCACGATCGGCACCCCGGCCCACTCGCTCACCGGGCTCGAGGGCACGCCCGTCACCGCGACGGCCGACGGCACCCAGGCTTCGGCCGCCGCGGACGTCGTCCGGGTGACCATCCCCGGCAAGATCGCGACGCCGGGCGTCAGCCTCGGCGGTCCGCTCAGCCCGCTGGCGGGCGGCCTCAACACGCTCGTGGGCACCCTGGGCATGATCACGGGGCCGATCCAGTCCGCGCTGAACAGCGCGGGGCTCGGCGTCGCGGACCTCCGGTACGGGCACATGGAGTCCTCGGCGACCGTGCCGGTCGGCGGCATCATCTGCAAGAGCCCGAACCACCCCGCGCCGTTCGACGAGTCCTACAAGGACACCTCCTCCAACACCGTCGCGGCCGGCAAGACGTTCAGCTACACGGTGCGCTTCCCGAACCGCGGTGACCTCCCGGTCAACAACGTGAAGGTCGTCGACACCTACACCGGCGGTCCGCCCGCGCTCGAGTTCGTCAGCTCGGTCCCGGCCCCGGCGAGCCGGAGCGGCAACACGCTCACGTACAGCTTCGGGACGTTGCAACCAGGCGAGTACGCATCGATCACGTTGACGTTCCGCGTACCGGCCGACGCGAAGGCCGGCACGCAGTACCACAACACGGCGACGATCTCCGGCACCTACAACGGCGCCCCCGTCACCAAGACCGTGCACGTCGACGCGCCGACGGTGCTGCCGCTCGGCCCGGCCGGCTGCAACCTCTCGTACTCCACCAAGTACGCGAGCAACAAGAAGGTCAAGACCGGCGAGAACTTCGCGTACTACATCGACGTCCTCAACGCCGGGGCGACCACCTGCACCGACGTCACGGTGAAGGACACGCTGACCACCGGCGTGACCTTCGTGAGCTGCAGCAACAGCTGCACCCACAGCGGCCAGAACGTCTCGTGGTCGATCGGTGACCTCGAGCCGGGTGCGAGCAAGGTCCTGCAGGTCGTCGTCCACACGACGGCCAAGTCGGGCACCCTGCCGAACACGGCGGACCTCGCCTCCACCAACGGTGGCAGCGGCTCGCCGCACACCCCCGGCCCCGCGGTCTCGACCGTGTCGGTCGGCAACCCGGCCAACCCGGCCGCCTGCCCGACGAGCGTCTGCAAGGTGCAGCCCGCCCGCCAGCTGGCCTTCACCGGTGGCCTGGGCCCGACAACGATCGCCCTGGGCCTGCTCGGCTCGAGCGGCCTGCTCCTCATGGTGCGGCGCCGCCGGGCGTCCGACATCTAGGTCGAGCACGTACTGACGACGGGGCCCGCCGGCATCTGCCGGCGGGCCTCGTCGCGTGCGAGGGTGCACCCATGACGGCGGGGTACTCGGGCACGCCCCTCGCCAAGAAGGTCGGGGTGAAGGCCGGGCAACGGCTGGCGCTGGTGGCCGCCCCGAACGGCTGGGCGATCCCCGAGCTGCCTCAGGACGTCACCACGACGGCGCGTGTGCCGGAGGGCGGCGCCGACGTCGTCATCGCGTTCTGCCGCGACCTCGCGACGCTCAAGAAGGGCCTCGCCGGGTGGGGTGAGGCCGTGTTCCCCGACGGCATGGTGTGGCTGGCCTGGCCGCGCAAGGCCGCCGGCCACGTGAGCGACCTCGGCGACGACGTCGTGCGGGCCGAGGTGCTCCCGCTCGGACTCGTGGACGTGAAGATCGCCGCGCTCGACGAGGACTGGTCGGCGATGAAGGTCGTGTGGCGCGTGGAGAACCGCACGCGCTGACGC